>CAVOEV010000276.1:0-6038 GCA_963694825.1 Planctomycetota bacterium | reverse complement strand
GGGCTGCAGTGTTTCGTTCTGGATCATCGTTCTTTTCAAGGTGTTGGCTTCCTTGATGAAGATCGACGGCAGCAGGCTGGGGTCGTCGGGAAAGTAGTAGCGTCCTCCGGTGGACGTGGCGATCATCTGCATGATCTGCACTTCTCGACCGCCGTGGGGGAAGATCGAGATGGTCGAAATCGTGATCATGTTCGTCTTGAACTTGGCCAGCAGGTCAGGAGACGGCGGCTGAGCGTCTCCGTCAGAGATCAGGATCACGTGCTTGGCCGAGGCATCGCTTTTCTTCAGTCCATCGAACGCAAGTTGCATGGTCGAGGCGAAGTTGGGCATGTCACCGATGGTGGCTCCGTTGATCTTCTTGGCCAGCGACGGGTATTCACGAGCGGGAGTCAATTCGAAGAGCCATTCTTCTCCGGTCGAGCCGTAGACCAGAACACCGATCTCGTCCTGGGGATGCAGCACCTTGATGGCCTGCTTGGTGATTCTCTTTCCCCACGTGTTCCCCTCGGGGAACTCGCAGGTGTGCAGGATGATTGCCAGGGCCCCCTTGGGCAGCACTTTTTTCTTGGTGATGTCCATTTCGACTGGCAGGATTTCCTCGATCACCGTCTTGCGGTAGCCACCGGGTCCGAAGCTGTTGGGGCCGCCGACCATCAGGAATCCGACTCCGAGGTTTTCGACGGCGTCCTGGACGGCACCCAGTTGCACAACATCGAACGCTTCGACTCCGACATTGACGAAGACGACAGCGTCGTAGGCCATCAGCGAGAGTGCATCTCGAGGAAACTCGTAGGCGTTGCGGATCTCGACCACCCGTTCGCTCTCACGAATCGCTCGAACCAACGATTCGTAATCGGCCGAGTTGCCTCGCGGGTCGGTCACCACCAGCACTTTGCCTTCGCCTTCGACGAACAGGTAGTTGAGCACCGTGTTGTTTTCTTTCCAACTGTCCTGTCCCTGGTCGACGACGACGGTAGCCGAGTACTCGTAGTATCCGGCCGAGCGGAGGTGGATGGGGAAGGTGAACCGACTCTTGCCGGTCGGGAATTCGATGTCGCGTTCGGCGATCGTTTGTCCGTTTTCCTTGAGCACGAGTGTGCCGCTGCCGGCCTTGAGGCTCGAGAGCACGACATCGGCTTCGTAGGTTTCTCCGAGCTTGATACTCCGAGGCAGTTCGAGTTGTTCAACCCAGACTTCGGACTTGTAGCTGTAGGTGATCGGCATCACATCGACGGCGATGTCTCGACTCTTGAGTTCATCGAGGATGCTGCGAAGGTCACCGGCGGTTTCGGTTCCATCGCTGATCAGCACGATCCGGCCGCGGTTTTCTGCCGGCAGCATGGCCGCGGCGAGCGAGAGGCTTTGTTCGAGATTCGTGGCATCGCGGTCGATGAGCGAATTGAGCAGGATGCCTTCTTCGAGTGGTGTGGCTTCGGCGGGGGGTAGTTCGACGGCGGCGTTGCGGCCAAAGACGACCAGCCCGGCCTGGTCGCCTTCGGGCTTTTGCGACATCGTGCTGGCGACGAAGCGGAGTGCCTGGTCCTGGGCGTTGTCTTCGTCGGATTCGCGGCCGATCGAATCGGAAATATCGACGGTGTACATCACCGCGACCACGTCGCTGGTGCGGACGGCTCGGGGTTCGGCCAGCAGCATCACGAACAGACCGATCAGCGACAGTCGCGTCCAGAGCGCCAATGCACCTCGGACTCGGCCCAACCCGCTGCTTCCAACGGCGTGCAACCACCAGACCCAGGGCGTCAACAGCATCAGCGCGAAGGCTTCGGGCCACACGAACAGCATCGTGTTGGACCATTCGAGTCCGACGACCAACGCGGTGTAGAGCACCAGGAAGGTAAAGGGTGAGATCGTCTGAGACCACCGGAAGGGGCGGCGTGGACGCGGGAACAGGCCATGGAGAAAACTGGACATGAGTCGAATGGAGTTTCAGGGGTCGACGGCGACGAGGCGATGATTGCGAGTGTCGGCAACCCAGACGCGACGGCTGGAATCGACAGCCAGCCCCCAGGGGGTCCCGAACTGGTTCGGGCCTGATCCGGTCGAGCCGAACCGACCCAGGAGGTCTCCTTCGAGGTTGAAGCGGGAAATCCGTCCGGCACCGTACTCGACCACCCACAGCTCTTGCCGGGGTCCCAGGGCGATGTCGTAGGGATAGTGTAGCCGGCTGGTCTGGTCTTGCGTCCCCAGAATTTCCAGGAACCGGCCCTGTCCGTCAAAGACCTGGATCCGGTCGTTGAAGGCGTCGACGATGTAGAGTCGTCCGTCGTGCCAGGCCATGCCGCTGGGCCGTTGAAATTCGCCCGGCCGATCACCGATGCCACCGAAGGTCAACACGTGCTGCCAGTCGCTGTCGAATTTCTGCACCCGGTTGGATCCACCGTATTCCGACACAAACCGGTTGCCATGGTCGTCTTCGACCACCGCCACCGGCCAATAAAAGTCGCCATCGGCCTGGCCTTCCTGTCCGATCATTTTTAGCACGTGTCCGGAAGCGTCGAACACGACCACTCGGTGATAGTGCGTGTCGGCGACTGCGATGCGCCCGTTGGCAAGAACGCAGATACCTTCGGGGTTCCCGACGTCACTTTCGGGCATGTTCCACTGCCGGATCGGGTCGCCGTTGTGGTCGAAGACCAAGACGCGGCCGGCGTTGTCGAGCAGGTAGAGTGTGTCGTCGGGAGATGTGGTGACAGCTCGAGGAGCGGGAATCGTGTTCCCGGCCGAAGGGATCGACTTGCGAAGGACTCGACGCGGTACGAACTCGAGTCCGCCCGAGTGATCGCAGCCGACGATCTGCATGAGTCCAAGCAGTACAAGCAGCCGAAGCGGCATGTTTTCATCCGTCCATCGGTGACCGGTCGCTTCCGCGGAGACCTCGCGACAGATTGTACGTTGCCGGGCACAATTTCGCTGACCTGCCGCCCGACTTGGTCGTCGTTAATCGACTGCGATTGCGATCCGGACGTTTCCCGAGGGGATCGGTGCGCCGGGTTGGGCGAGGTGGATCAGATTGCGTTGAGTTCCGGAGTCGAGCAGTTCGAGTTGTGTTTCGCGGATCGGGCCGATGGCCCGGGATTCGAGAACTCGAGCGGTCGGGTCGTTATCGGCTACCAGAACGATTTGCTCGGGTCTCAGGCAGAGACTCGCCGCTCCGCTTCCGACTTGCCATTCGCGTGCCTGTGGGGCTTCGAACCAGTTGGCTGGTCCGAGGCTGTTGGCGACTTCGCGAGAGGGTGGGTGGAGATAGAGCGTGTCGACGTCGCCGTGGGCGACCACTTTTCCGTGGGCCAGTACCACCACGCGATCGGCGTGACGCAGAACCGGTTCGGGCAAGTGAGTGGAAAAGACGAGGGAGGTGTCTTGTTGGCTTGAGTGTTGGACGAGGGTTTCCCAATCGTGTTCGAGTCGAGCGGGATCGACGTGCACCAGTGGTTCGTCTGCCACCAGCACCGCGGCGTTGGCGACGAGGCCTCGGGCGACGGCCAATCGCGAACGCTGGCCGGCCGAAAGTTCTCCGGGCCGAGCCGCAGCACGCTCGGACAGGCCGAAGACTTCGAGTTGCACGTCGATCGTGTCTTGTTGTTGAGGTGAGTCACCAGGCAAAACGGCCACCAGATGTTCTCGGGCGGTAGCCTGTGGCCAGAGTCCCCAATCGGGTGGAATCCAGAACAGCGGCAACCTGTCGGAACTTCGAGGGATTCGGTTGATGAGTTGTCCGCGGCCGGGTATTTCGAAGCCGACCAGCAGATTCAGCAGCGACGTCTTGCCGGCTCCCGAGGCGCCCATCACTGCAGTTCGGCCGGGAGTGATCTCGAGGTGTGGGATGTCCAGTCGTGGTTGTTCGTGGCCGTCGAGAGTGAGTGAGTCGAGCGTCCAGAGTGCTGTGGTCGGATCGTTCATCGAGTACCCCCGAGTCCTTTGCCGAGCATCAACCGGCCGATGCTGACCAGCAGGGCCAGTATCGCGGCGGGTGCCAGCATGACGATGAGTGTGGTTGTCGAGAGTGCGGCGTTTCGTCCGAAGTGCATCTGCTGGTACATGCGGTGCGCGACGGAGAGCCACTGGGGTGAAGCCAAGAGTTCATTGAGCGTCAACTCGAGGTAACTCCACCAGCAGAGCATGCCGATCAGCCACGCGGCACGCCGGCCGGTTTGCTGCCAGACCAGTTTCCATCCGGCGGTTCTTTGCCGGCGTGTTGGTGCGTGCATCAGCAGTCGAGCCAGGTGAGTCGATTCGCGATTGGGCAACACGGCCAACAGCACGACGAGCAGTGCGGCTCGAGGCAGCAACCAGAGAGTCTGTCCCAGGCAGAGTGCGATCAGCGAGTGGCGTGGTGCGACGGGGCCGGTCATCAGCAGGAGCCAGGTCAGCGACAGTCCCAGCAGCAGGCTGCCCAACAGGCCTGGCAGGGAGACCATCATCAGTGTTTTCAACCGCCGTCGTTGCAGTAGCCATCCGGCCAAAACCGCGGCACAGACTGCGACGATGACGGCCGGCACCAGGCTGCGACCGGAATGCTCGACGGCTCGAGCCAAACCCGGTATCGATTGTTTGTTGAAGAACGAGCGAGCCAGTGCATCGTGGACCAGAGTGGCCAGAGGGATCACTGTTGCGACGGCCAGTGCGACGGCCAACCAGGTCCAGGCTGCGACTTGCCGGATGCGTTGGTTTTCCGGCGTGCGGATCGGACGGACGGTGCCGGTGTCGCGGATTGCGGTCCGGACCAGGGCGACCAGTGGCGTGAGCAATCCCAGCGAGCAGATCATCGGTAGCCAGGCGGATTTCCAGAGGTCCCCTGGCGAGCGTTCTCCAAGCCCCTGCAACGCGATCAATTCGAACATCGCATTGGACCAACTGGCCGGAGTCAATCTCTGCCCGGCAATGACTCGAAACAGCGAGGCAATTTCGAACTCGTGAAATACCAATAGGGCCATCAATCCGAAGGCGGGAACCAGGTTGCGAGCGGGGCCGTTGACGAGTTGTCCGAGTCGTCCGTACGAGTCGACTTGAGCGAGTCGGCGTGGGCCGGCCAGTCGCAAGCACCACGAGCCTGTGGGGCCCAGCGGTGGCGGCGGAGCCATCCACAGCACGAGCACACCGACGGGGACGATCTGGAAGAGCAGTAGCAGATCGTAGAAGAGTTCGTTGAGGAGTGGTGAGTGAACGAGGTCGAGTGTGAGGTTGGAGTAGCTGTAGCCGACGACGAATCCGGGAGTCAGAACGGGGATGGCCAGGGCGACGACCTGCCACTGCCGGGATCGCGGAGAGGCGTTTTCCAGAGAACGGGTGAGCAGCGCGGCGGTGGGGGTGGCGATCAGTGCGAGGATGAGTGCACGCAGCAGAGTCCAACCGCATTCGACCTCGAGGCTCATCGCTGGTACTCATTTCGCAGCCAGGCCAAGCAGGCGGTTCGCGACTCGCCGAGGTCACTCAGGTCGACTCCATCTTCGACAAGCGGTCTGAGTCTTTGGACCTCAACGGGCAGGCTTTCGAGGTCGATGGTTCCGAGTGGTACTTGGCGGGATGCACAGCGGGCGAGTGCCAGTTCGGTTTCGGCACTGAGCAGGAAATCGACCAATTGTCGGGCGGCGGCGAGGCGCGAGGTACTGCGAATAATGGATACGCTATTGGGCATACAGATTGTCTTGCCGCCGGGTAACCGGACTGGCAGCATCGCCACGGGGTGTTGATCGTCGAGGCCGACGAAGTAGTCGTCGGTGTCGGTCCAGCCCAGGTCGCATGTTCCTCGGGCGACCAGGTTCTTGACCATCGCATTACCCGGCACTTCGATGAGTCCCTGTCGGCGTGTGCGTTCGTGCCAGGCCTTGAGTGTGCTGCCGGAATCGGCGTGCCAGAGCAGGCAATAGTGAGTCAGCGTGGTGCCGAACAGGGGTCGGGCGACGGCCATTCGTGAGAGATCAGTGGCGTTGGAGGCGGCTTGGACGGATTCGATTGTGGCGGGCATGGCCCGGGTGTTGACGATCCAGACTCGGAGCCGAGCCGCGAAGCCGCACCAGCGA
>CAVOEV010000275.1:0-6047 GCA_963694825.1 Planctomycetota bacterium | reverse complement strand
GCGAGTGCAACCGGCGACTTCCCGGCCAGCACGAGCGGCTCGAGCGGCTCGAGCGATTGGCCAGGGCCGATTGATTGGTTGGTGGCCGGCGGTTCCGGAGAGTCTATCGGCACGGGTGCGAGCGACATCCGACGAGTCGACCAGCAACATGCATCCTGCGGACTATGTCGGACCGGAGCGTTGTCGGAAGTGTCATGTTAAGAACCATCGGGCTTGGCAAGGTCATTCGCATCGATTGATGAATGCGGAGGTGAGTTTCGAGACGGTTCGAGGCGACTTTTCGGGCCTGGCGGTGCTGCATCAATTCGGTGGTCGTGCCACGTTTTTCCGTGACCGAGAGTCTTTGGACGGCGATTGGCGATGGTGGATGCGACTGGAACGAGGCGATGTCGACCGCACCTATCGTATCACTCAGACGATCGGTTCGCGGTTTTACCAGTATTACGTCGGTCGTCTGGTTTCGGGTCCCGAAGCCCAAGGTCACCAGTTCTATTCGACCGATCACGTGTTGCCGTTTGGTTACTGGCTCGATCAGGAACAGTGGGTTCCGGTGGTGCATGTTCACCGCGAGTTGCCCGAGTTGGACCGTGAAGATCCGTTTGTCGGTGCCGGATCGTTGCATCGATTTGCTCCTTATGCCCAAGGTTGCAACGGGTGCCACACCACTTTCGCCCTCGGAGACATGTTGACTCGCGAGCCCCTGAGGCTGGCGAAACACTCGCCCTGGCAACTGCATTGGAACCTGGCCGAGTACCTGTCGGCGACGATGGTGGGGCGAGGCAGCGAGTTGTTGCCGGTGGAATGGGGCGAACTGGCTGAGTCGGCGGCGATGTTCAGTGAGGGGGAGTTGCAGGAGTTGGGTCGGAGTCTGGCGGGGATGGACGCTCGCGAGTATTCCGTCACGTTGGGGATCAGTTGCGAAGCGTGTCATTTGGGCAGTCGTCGCCACGTCGCGGACCCGCGTCAGAAGCCCGATTTTGCGCCCCGGAGTCCTCACCTGTTGGCCGAGACTTCGGGCACGGACATCGAATCGGGGAGCAATCACACGAATGTGAACTGGGCGTGCGGTCGATGTCATGCGGGGACACGTTCGGAATTCGCGGCGGGGATGGGAACGTGGAATTCGATCGAGTACACCGACGCCACTCGTGGTGGTTGCTACTCGCAGTTGAAGTGCATCGACTGCCACGACCCTCACAAGGGGATCGGTCGTCGCTGGAGTCGGACCCGGGCTGAGGACGAAGCGGTGTGTCTGACGTGTCACCAGAGGTTCACAGACGAGTCGGATCGAGCCAGGCACACTCGCCATGCAGCGGGATCGGCGGGTGATGGATGCCTGGAGTGTCACATGCCTCGTCTGAACGAGGGTCTGCAGGACGTGGTGCGAACGCACACCATTTTTTCACCCACTCACGCCGGAATGCTCGAATCCAACCACCCCAACGCGTGCAATCTGTGTCATGTCGAGAAGTCGATCGAGTGGACGGCTGGTTGGTTGCGGAGTTGGTACGGTGTTGACGGGGATCGTTTGAACCTGTCATCGGCCTATGTCGATCGTGATGGGCCCGTCGCTGCGGGTTGGTTGGGCAGCGACGACGCGGCGGTGCGACTGGTTGGTGCCGACGCGATGCTGAGGCAGCGGGCCGGTTGGTCGTTGGAGTTGTTGTTGGGGAGTCTGGATGACGAGTACCTGATCAATCGTCAGTTTGCGGCGCGCGGTATCGAGGAAATGTTGGGCGTGGAATTGCCTGAGTTGGGTTACCATTACCATGGGTCTCGAGAGGATCGGCAACCGGGTCTGCTGCGGATTCGCAAGGTGCTGTTGGGTGGTGAGGAGGCATCGGGTCGATGAACCGCGAGGTGTTGGAAGGCGGTGTAGCGGGATCCGGAGTGCTTCGAACCGGCTGGCGGTGCGGCTGGATCTTGGACCCGCGTCGCGATCTGGGGTGGTTCCTGCTGCTGCCGGGGGTGGCGGTGTTGGTTGCCATCGGTTGCCATCACTGGTTGCCCTACGTCGCCCTGGCCTCGGTCAATCTCTGGATCACGATTCCTCACCACTGTTCGACCTGGGTGCGGACATATGGTTTGCATGAGGATTTGCAGCGATGGAGGGGGCGGTTGTTGTTGGGGCCACTGTTGATCGCGGGGATCGCTATGCTCGGGCACCGGTGGGCTCCGGCCACGCTGCTGCTATTGGTGACGATGTGGGACCATCAGCACAGCATCATGCAGCAGCACGGGTTTGCTCGGATCTACGACTTCAAGGCGGGAACCGGTACGCCTCGAACCGGTCGCCTGGACCTGGTGCTCAACTGGGTACTCTACGGCAACCTGTTCCTGACCGCTCCGCTGTTCGTGCAGTATTGGTTGCGAGAGTTGTTCGTCTGGAGAGTCCCGATTGGTGTCGACGCGGTGAAGACGTTGCAGGGGGGCAGTTGGGTGGTGACGGGGGTCGTGCTGGCTGTTTATGCGGTGCACGTGGTGCGGTGCTTGAGGCGTGGTGACGGAGTGAACCCGGTGAAGTTGCTGTTTCTGCTGGCCAGTTATGGACTGTGGTACGGGACGGCCTGGCACACCGATTCGATCCTGGTCTTCGGGGTCGCTCACCGGCTGATGCACGGTCTGCAGTACATGGTGATCGTGCGGGTGTATTTAGACAGAAAGCTCGACAGGAAGCCTGATAGTCCATCGCTTGCCGAAGTCGAAACGGGTGGTGGCATGGGATTGCGTTTGGCGGGTCGTGGCGGGTTGTGGCGTTTTGTTGGAGTCAGCGTGTTGTACGCGTTGGTGTTCCAGTTGTTGGTTGGCCAGCCTCGTCCATTGGAGGATTTTGGATTTGGCGTGATCGAGTTCCAGTCCGTGTACGGTGCGATTCCCGAGTTGGGAGTGGGTCGATTCAGTGAGCGGGAGATGTACGGGTTGTTTGCGATGGCGATGGTCGATGCGGTTGCGATGGTGCACTATTACTTCGACAGTTTCATTTGGAAGGTGAGCGATCGTCGGGTGCAGGAGGGCCTGGCGTGAGGCGATCGAGTCAGAGCGTGTGTTGTGGTGTAACGATTGTGTTGTCGTTGTCGTTTGCGACTTGGTGTTGGTCGGAGAACCGTGCTGCGAGTGCGAGTGTGGTGGGCGGTGTTGTTGCGGTCGTGGCGTGGTTGGCCTGGTGGCGTGGGGGGCGGCTGATTGGCGGGGGAGGTTACCGGATTGTGTTGGTATTGGCGGCTCCGGCGGTGATATTGGCAGCGCTCGAGACGCTTGATGACGGCTTGGCTGATGCCGGCGAGATGTACCTGCGGGGTCGGGTGAACTATGCGGACGTGATGATTGGAGTGTATCCCGATCGCGATGGCTACCGCTTTCTGAAGGCTCAGCAGATGGGCCTGTGTCGTCAGCAGCCGCAGGGCGGTGTTGGAGCGTGTCGCGAGTTGGGGCCGGTGACACTGGAGCGGATTCAGGCCGAGTTGGAGCGGGCGTTGGCGACGGGGGTCACGAGCAATGAGGACCTGTTCCGAGTTTACTCGGAGGTGTTGAGCGAAGCGGGTGCCGGTTCGGCTGTGATCGAGCGGGCACGGTTGCGGTGGCATCGTCACCACCGGTAGCCGGTGAAGCCGTTTCAGCGATTCAGCGTATTGAGTTGTTGTCGAGCGGCATCGAGGTGTGCTCCGGTATCGCCGGCGTCTTCGAGCAGTTCGACGGCACGTTTGAGGTGGTGTCGAGCTTTTTCGACGCGGCCTTGATCGCGATAGACACTACCGAGTCCGAGTTGAGCGACTGCGAAGCGGGGTTGGATGTCGAGGGCTTTCTGGTAGTGGGTTTGGGCGAGGTCGGGTTGTCCGAGCGACTGGTGGGCGGCTCCGAGAGCAAAGTGAACGTGGTGGGCCTGGTCGGAGATTGGTTCGAGTTCGAGCGAACGTTTGTAGTGAGTGACGGCATCGGGGAGAGCTTGGAGTGCGGCGTCGACGAGGCCTCGGTTGTAGTGAGCCTTGGCGTTGTATCCGTTGGAGAGTGCCAGGGCTCGGTCGAACGACTTCCCGGCGTGTTGCAGGTCGCCTGCGGCGTAGTGCCGGGTTCCCAGGGCCAGGTGGGCGTGGTCGTAGCCGGGCAAGACGCGGACCAGGTGTTGATAGCGATTCAGTTTTCTTTTTGTGCGATCGGATTGTGTCGCGTCGAGTCCGGCGACAAACCACTGGCTTGTGGCCAGGACGGCAACGGCCAGGAAGAAGGGCGTCCACTTGGCTGCGTGAATCTGCCCGTCGGTCAGTGGTCGCGTCTCTTGAGGCTTGGTTCCGGGTTGGATGCCCAGAGCGGATTGAGTTCCGGATTCGCGGACTTTCCAGATGAACCCGTCGAAGTAGAAGTGGAGCAGGGTTGAGGTCCAGACGGCGGCGATCAGCATGTTCTGGATCGGGAGGATCGAGATACTCTGTTGAAAGTTGCTGACGAGTCCATAGCCGAAGACGAGTCCGATGTAGAGGCCGAGCATGGTGGTGCTGCGGCGGAACAGGAAGCGGGAGAAGCTGCCGACGTCCTGATTGCCATCGACTCGCTTGCGGTTGAAGACCCAGACGATGGCCAGGTACTGCACATCGTGGAAAATCTCGAACAGTGCGATCCCAAACAGGATGTTGTCGATTTCGACCATCGCATACCACCAGTAGGTGAAACTGATGGCGAGTGTCAGAAGTTTGAGCGGGTTGAGCGGATTGGCGGTCTTGTGTTGGAACAAGTGAGCGAAGTAGAGGACTGTGATTAGTGCTGTGGCGATGTTCGAGAGCAGTCGGAAGCCGTTGATCCAGGCCGGATCGATCAGCAGTCCTCCCGACTGGTGGAAGACTTCGAGCACTTGGTAGACTCGGCCGTCGGAGTTGACCAGGCCGGCTGCGAACCAGCCCAGGCACAGCAGCCAGTCTAGTTGTACGGTTCGCGGGTTGCGTTGTCCTTGTTTGGCATCGTAGATGCGAGCGAACCCGTAGACCTGCATCAATCCGTGCCAGAACCCCCACGCCACGAGGATCACCATCATTCCTTGCCTCAGTTCGGTGAACAGCAGTGGCAGGGTGGTGGCCAGCAGCAGTAGCGGGACGACGGTGAAGCGGACGCGAAAGCGACGAAACAGCGCGCGGTCGCCGTAGGCTCGCAACAGGCCGGGCAGGTGGTGTCCGGTGGCTCCAAATGCGGCCACGAAGCCATAGATCGAATCGGCCGAATACACCTGACGCGAGATCCACAACAGCGGCAGAATGACCAGCGGTGTGGCAATGAACAGCAGCAGGTCCCAGCCGGCACCGATGATCCAGGGCGACGGGCGGATCGGGTCGGTTGAGGACGACGCGGCGGAATCGGCCTGGTCCGTCGCGTGGGTCAACGGATTGCTCCTGGACAGGGATTGGCCCGAGGGTGAGGAGATGGGTGAGGCTGCCGTTCGGGACGAGTCCCCGGGCGGTGGACTCAGTATACGAGCCATGAAGGCGAGACGTGAAGTGTCGCTCGGATCCGAGTGGGTTTCAGCGTTTGTCTGAGCGGTTGGGTCGCCGGGCTCGACGACCGGCCAGGGGATGGCGAGCCGGAAGAAAATGTAACCGGCTGGGGGGGCGGTCGATGTCTCGGTCACTGGACTTGGCTGGTGTGCCCGGTTGGAGATCTTGACGCGGGTCGGGAGCGATTCGAGGCCGAGGCGGCTTGGAGCGGGTGGCTTTGGTTGCGGTTGGTCGAGTTGAGGGGAGTGGAGGTGCGGGAGGTTCGCGTTGGCCGAGGGCGACTCGGACGGGTTGGGGTGTGGGAGGTGTCGTTGGGCTGGAGTCGGGCTCGGGCTTGGGCTTGGGCTTGGGCTTGGGCTTGGGCTTGGGCAGGGGTTCGGGTGAGGCCGTCGGCGTGGGTTTGGGGGGGATGGGTGTCGGTTTGTTCGTGGTTGTTGGTTGCGGGACCGGCGAAGTGTTGGCGAGTGTTGTGTTCGAGGTGACTCGTGGAGTTTCGGTCACGGAATCGATATTGGCTCGGCGTGGCGACTTCAGGGAGCGTGGTGGTCGTTCGGATTCCGAGCGGCTGTC
>CAVOEV010000274.1:0-6060 GCA_963694825.1 Planctomycetota bacterium | reverse complement strand
CGACCAAGGCTCCACGCCGGCACGACGGACGATCCGCTTCATCTGTGGCCCGAGATTGGTGTTGGTCTTCAGCTGGTACTTCGTGATGACGTATTCGGTTCCCGGGTCCACGAGTCCGAGGGACTGAGACCCTCAGCTTGGAAGTCTTTCCGGAGTGTGGAGAACTCCTTGAACCGCCCTTCCTGGCGTAGCCGCTGTCGAAACTCATCCTGCGTTTCACGTCTCATACGGACCATTGTCCGCCAAACGGTCGCGGCTTCAAGGTGACGTTTTTGCGGGGTTCACGTACGCGTGAAGCGGAGTCGGCTGGAGCGGTTCATCACGGTGTGCGGTGAGGTGACAGCCTGGTGCGTTGCCGTGACGGGCGACACTTCGATACCGGTCAGTGAATCCCACTCCCAGTGACTTCAGCCGTGCTTTTTTTTCAGCCGTGCTTTTAGTTCCTGCTGGGCTAAGGCCTTTTTGCTTCGTTCGCCTTCTTCGCTCTTCAGCCGTTCTCTTAGGTTGTCCGCGTCGCCAGGCTTACAGACATGCCCGTCAACCCACGTCAGGTTACTGTGGCAATTCCAACACAGCTCATACTCCCCGTTCTTTTGTGGTTCACCGCAATAGGGGCAAGGCGGTCCACTGGGTTTCTCTTGTTGGGTGGCCGGGTTCCCACGACGCGATTCCCCCCCGCTGTGGTGGGCCCGGACGATTCGCACCGGTGAAGATGGGAAACCGTGATCCAATTCGCACGGCCGGGCGATAGGGAGTGTTCCGGCTACCCGAACAGCCCGGTCACGGGACGTCCTTCGGTCAGTTGGAACGGCCGGTCGAGCGAATCGGTGAAAGTGGTGTGCGGATCGATGCCCAGGGCGTGGAAAATGGTGGCTCCGATGTCCCAGGGCGTGACGGGTTCGGTACGCGGGTAGGCGGCCAGCCGGTCCGTGGCTCCGTAAACGGTTCCGGGTCGGATACCGGCACCGGCAAGGACGATGGAATATGCCGCGGCCCAGTGTTTCCGTCCCGGCGAGGTTCCGGCAAAACTTTTCTCGCGGGCGACCAGTGGAGCCCGTCCGAATTCGCCCATGCACACGACCAGGGTGGTGTCGAGCAGTCCACGGTCCTCCATGTCCTCGAGCAGAGCCGAGAAACTGAGATCGAACCGGGGGAGCAGGTGTTTGCGGAGTGCCATGAAGATGTCGTTGTGAGTGTCCCAGCCGTATTCGTCGGTTTTCTCCGGTGCGTTGTCCTGTCCCCGCGCGTTGTGATTCCACATCACGGTGACCAGGGGGACTTTGGCCTCGACCAGTCGCCGGGCCAGCAGGCAGGACTGTCCGGACCGGTTGCGGCCGTAGCGATCCCGCAGGGCGGTGGGTTCCCGGGAGAGATCAAACGCCTTTCGGCACGCGGGGTTGGCCAGCATCCGCCAGGCCTGTTGGTAGAGCGTGTCCTTGCTGTCGAAATGTCGGTTGGCCGCCAGGCGTTTTCGGTAGGTGTCGATTGCCGCGAGCAGTTTTTGACGGGCAGCGACCCGGACGGGAGGCAGTCCCGGCTGGTCGGCCAATCCTGGCATGGCGACGCTGTCGCCGAGACTGCCGGCGACTTGCAGGGGTTCGTGATCGCGACCGAGCAGCCCGGCAAATTGTCCCGGAGCCGGTTCGGTGGGCGAGAAGAGCGGGGCATTGAGGTGTACGGCCGTGTGAGCAAAATCGGATGTGGGACGGACGCGGGTCAGGAGTGATCCGAAGGTGGGCTTGTCCGTGGGACTCACCGAAGGATTTCCCGAGCGGACCCGGTGGTAGTGTCCGGTTAGCGCCAGGTAGGTGGCGGATCCGTGATCGAGATCCTCGTGTGACATCGATCTGAGGATCGCGTAGCGATCGGCGAGAGCGGCGACCCGCGGAGTGTGTTCTCCGAGAAAGGTGCCGGGAACCGGGGTGCGGATGGCCGCGAATTCTCCTCGCACGACCTCGGGCGCGTCGGGCTTGGGGTCCCACATTTCCAGTTGGCTTTGGCCGCCACCGGTGAAGACGATCAGAACCGAGCGGGCCCGGCCCCAACCGGGGCCACGGTGTGCCCCATCATCGGCCGCTGCGGAGAGTGCTGCCGGTCCCAGGCCGGCAACCCCCATGCGAAGGAACTCGCGGCGGTTGGATTGAAAACTCAACATGCCTCAACGATATCCTCTCACCCCTGTGTGGATTCTATTCTCATCAGGTGAACGGGCAACGGCCAGTCGAGACCGGTATGATCAGTCGAATCGCTGGAATTCCTGGACCACAATCCCAGCGGCAAATGCCGCCACGATTCGGCTCGTTCATCGCCGACAGCAAGTCCCGAGGCACCTCGCCTGGAACCCGTATGGAACTCCTGACCAAATTCTGCTGGCCGCTGACGCTGTGCGCCTGCCGCCAAATTGGCGACGTCATTCAGGTCAATTCCGTCGAACATTTGACACCTCCGTATGTCACGGGAAACGATGGGGGGCGTTCAGCGTGACCCGTGAAAACCACACGGGCCGTCGTGTGCGTCAGGATGTCAAAGCGAAGCCTGACGCGGGTGGCAAGCTACCCGATTTTGAGGCAGTCCGCAAATGTTGATCCGCGGCCCTGGTCGCGGAGGATCACCCCCTGATGGGACCTTTCGGCGTATGGCGTCAACCTAGGTAAAGTCTCTCCTAGGTTGACCACCTGAGGCACCGGCTCTCTTGTTGCGGTACTTCACCGCCTAGCACATTTTGTACTAGGGTTGAGTGAGACCGAAACTGGCCGCTTTTTTGGTGCTGCATAACCCTAGTTACATTTTGCAACAGGGGTGGCCTCCCGCAACTGAGCTTGCCGCGGTTCGGATCTGGCGGGTTGCACGCCGGGGCTGGGGTGGGGAGACTGGGGATCCGTGTTCGAGCCTGGGGAGACGTGATGCGAGTTCTGCTGGCGGTGCTGTTGGTTGGGATCGTTGGGTGTGGTGGCGAGGACAACTCACCCGATGATGTTGCGGCACCGTCGTCGTCGGCGGTGAGTCCGGGGAGTGAGCCCAATGTTCCTGGTGGAATGGAAGTCACGAACTCGATCGGCATGAAACTGCGATTGATTCCCGCGGGCGAGTTCATGATGGGTAGCCCGGAAACGGAATCGGTTCGGGAGAACGACGAAACCCAACACGGGGTCAGCATTACCAAGCCGTTCTACCTGGGCGTGACGGAGGTGACGCAGGAGCAGTATCAGAAGGTGATGGGCACGAATCCGAGCCAATTCCAGGGGCCACAGAACCCGGTCGAAAAAGTCAGTTGGGCTGAGGCGGTGGAGTTCTGCCGGAAACTGTCGGCGATGCCTGCTGAGAAGACCGCAGGGCACGTGTACCGATTACCGACGGAGGCTGAGTGGGAGTACGCGTGCCGCGCGGGGACGACGACGGCATACAGTTTTGGTGACGATGCATCCCGGTTGGGTGACTACGGTTGGTTTAGGAACAATTCGGATTCAAAGACACACCCGGTTGGGGAGAAGAAACCGAATGCCTGGGGACTGTATGACATGCATGGTAACGTCTGGGAGTGGTGCCAGGATCGAGGACGACGCGGAACTTATCCGAGCGGTTCGGCGACGGATCCAACCGGCGCGACGTCGGGCTCGGGCCATGTGTACCGGGGCGGCAGCTGGGACATCGTCGACGCGGGCTGCCGTTCGGCTTACCGCAGCGGGGCCCCGCCTGATTTCCGGTTCTACGACCTCGGCTTTCGTGTGCTCCGCAATCCCATCAATTAGGCCACCGGAGGCGGGGGCAAGCCTGGTGAGCGGAGCCGTAGCGTAGGCCCGCAGGGAGCGAGCGGAGCGGCGACCAGAGGTGCCGGAGTGCAGGCGGAGTGAGCGGCAGCGGTGACACGACGCTGAAGGTCTGGGACCTCTCGTCGCTGGACACGTCCAAGTAGCGGTCATCTCCCGGCGGCGAACAGGGGATAAGTCAGGGACTCCCTCCCAAACGGGGTGGGGGGTCGGTTCAGTTCCTGGGCGGCTGGAGGGGCCCCACGAGTGCGTGAGCCTGCCGGCTGGCTCACTCAGCGGCCCTGAGCATCACCTGAATCGGAGGCGGGGGTCGGTGTCGGATCAGCCGGCGAGTGTTTCCAGGTGGGCGACCACCTCGTCGACGGGCGTGACGTCACCCAGGTCGATGTCGATGTCGAGCAGGTTGACTTCGTGCATCAGCTCGCAGCGTTCGCCGATCGCTTCGCGAGGCACGATCACCCGGAAGCTGTCGACGGCATCCCGGCAACTGGCGTAGACACAGTGGCTGGTGCTGATGCCGGTGACGATCAGCGTGTCTACCGACATCGACGTCAGCATCTCGTGCAGGTTGGTGCCCTTGAACGCCGACGCATACCGCTTGTAGACGATCTTCTCTTCGGGACGATGAGCCAGCCGCGGATCGAGCGCAAACAGTTCCGCGGCATCGCCCGCGGGAACCGTCCACTGCAGCTTGCGGTTTTGCGGGCTGGGCGGATCGGCGGGGTCCCAGGCCAGGGAGGTGAAGAAGATTGGCAGTCCGGCCTGCCGGGCGGCTTCGAGCACCCCGCAGGTGGCGTCCATCACGCTGTCGAGATTGCTGCCGATCTGGAGTTCGGGGTCGAGCCAGTAGCGAGCCATGTCGATCACGAGCAATGCCGGGCGGTCTCCCCAGCCGACTCGCATGCCCCAGCCACGCTGCAGGTAGTTCTCCTTGAGTGCCGCGAGATGGTCTCGCAGCGGTCCACGCAACTCGTCGGGAAGTCTCAGATCCTCGGCGCCGAATGGCAGGCGGGGGGCATTCTCGGTGGTCATCTGTGGTCCTTTCGAGTCGTGATGTCCCGGTTGGGGTTGGGCGGCCGGTTCGGTTTCTGGACAACCTCACCTACACCGCGTCGACCCACTCGGCCCAGTAGGTGAACGACTCGTCGACTTCCGACTCATCATCCAGCATCTGGTCGCTGCCGCCGCCACCGCGGACCGTATCTCCGTCGGTTCCACCGTCCAGGCGGTCGTTGTCACGAGTGTGGTCGGTCGCTGTCTTGCCGTCGTCACCCTGAAGGATGTCGTCGCCAGAGGCCCCGTAGAGACTGTCGTTCCCCTCGCCGCCGACCAGGATGTCGTTCTCGCTGCGGCCGTACAACTCATCGTCACCCGTCCAGCCGCTCAGCTTGTCATCCTGTGTTCCACCGTCGAGCCAATCGTTGCCGACTCCACCGTTGAGCACATCCGCACCACGCATCCCCAGCAACGTGTCGTCGCCGTCACCACCGGTGATCGAATCGTCACCCGAACGACCGTTGATCATGTCGTTGCCCGATCCACCTTTGAGTGTGTCGGCACCACCCACGCCGATCAACGTGGTCGGACCCGCGAAGGCTGAGGCATCAAGCCGATTGTTGCTGTTGCCACCCTTGAGGTAGGCCGTCTCGATGCTCGTCAGGTCGTCGCTACCCAACCCGCCGCTCAGGCTGGCATCGGTCAGCGTCATGTCGACATTACCACGTTCGTACAACCGGTCGGTCCCCGCGCCACCATCCAGCGTGTCGTTGCCGCTCTCGCCGGTCAGAACGTCATCACCACCACCGCCAACCAGGATGTCGTGGCCGGCACCGCCGTTGAGCTTGTCGTTGCCGTCTCCGCCGATCAGCGTGTCGTTGTTGCCGCCCTGGCCACGAAGCACGTCGTAGGTCGGCAACCCCGTTCCGGAATCCACCACCGAGGTGCCACCGGTGATCAGGTCACGTCCCGAACCGCCAAACAGACGGTCGTACCAGCCGCCGCCGGTCAGCGTGTCATGCCCACCGGAACCGTTCAGAAATGCACGGCCGGTGAACGCCGACGTGTTGATCGTGTTGTCACTGGAACCACCGAACAGCTGCACCAACTGGATGTTGATCAGCGTGTCGTTGCCCAGGCCGGTCAGTGAACTGTCGGTGGCGGTGAAGTCGACGTCCGCCGTTTCGGAGATCCGGTCGTAGCCGTCGCCTCCGTCGAGCGTGTCGTCTCCCGGACCGCCACTGAGCGTGTCGTAACTGGTTCCCTGCCCCTGGAGCCTGTCGTTGCCCGATCCGCC
>CAVOEV010000273.1:0-6105 GCA_963694825.1 Planctomycetota bacterium | reverse complement strand
ATCTCGGACGACAGCCACTCGATGATGCGACCTCGGTCCGTGTCGTTCAGCTTGACGGCATTCGCTGGCGGCATTTCGCCATTGGTCAGCACGGCGGCGATTTCGAGCCACCAATCCACATCGTCTCCGTGCAGCAGATCGGGATCCAGCTTGTCGATCCGGATATTGCCTTCTTGTTTGTCGGGTCCGTGACACGGCAGACAGGTCGTCTTCAAGACCGGCTGGATGGTCTTTCGGAACGTTTCAAGTCGGGGTTTGGGAGCGACCGTCGGGGCCGAGCGACGCTGCTGTGTCCGGTAGCTGGACCGGAGTGCTCCGAGGGTTTTCAGTTCTTCGAGTGTCGGGCGTGTCGAACTGCTCTCGGTTTGCGCCGTCGCCGTGCCAATCATCGCACATACGAGCACGATGAGTTCCATGCCTCGTTGACAGCACAACTTGGTGTAGCGTGTCTTCATTGCTGGTCGTTTCGCCTGTTGGCTCGGTGCAGTGGAAAAGTCTGGTGTCAAATCCCGGCCCCATCGTTGCCACTCTGGAGTCATTGACCTTATCGTCCCGTTGCACCCCATGTCATGTGACGAACGATCAGCAGGACGACCGGTCCGGAGAGTCTGGTGCCGATGGAGTTGGCTGTCTGAGTCCACCGGTATTTGGTGTCTGGTCGACGTGTGCTGTCACGTTCGGGGGCGGGTGGAACAATCGGCGGACGCGATTGTACTGGACAACTCGGCGGAATTGACTATCAAATGGCTCTCAATACCGATCGCTGAGCCTCGGAGGGACAGGGTCGCTGGTTTCTGGAGATGAACGAGATGTTTGCCAACATCGCCGATTGGTTCTACGTCTTGCTGGCTCCTGGAATGATCGCCGGCTGGTTTGCGATCATCGGGTTGTTGTCGTGGGGTGGCGGCTGGTATCGACTGGCGAGTGTGTATCGAGACGAGATATCGGAGTTGAGCGATGGGCACACGTTTCGGATGCGGAGTTTGTCGTTGCGAGGCTGGTTTGGCTACAACAACTGCATCACGATTGAAGCGACCGAGCGGGGTTTGAAGGTCGCTGTCTGGCCGGTGCTGCGTCCCGGGCATGCTCCGCTGTTTCTGCCCTATGACGAGATGACCGTCAAGTCGCGAAGCATGCTGGGGGTGCCGTTGCAGCAGGTGCGGATGCAGCAGTTGCCGAAGATCAGTATCGATTTTCGAGGCAAGCTGATTGACGAGATCCGCGAGCAATTGGGTGACGTGTGGCCCGAGGAAGTTGTTTAGGGGGCCGGTGTCGGTACAAAAAAAGACAGGCATCCGCCCGCCAAGAAGGGCGGGCGGAGAGCCAGTCTCCGGGGGAAGTTGGGGTTCGGGTTAGTGGCCGAAGCTGAACGAGAAGCCTCGGCTGCCACCGTGATGACCGTGGCTGGATCGGCGGAGACCGAATCCACTGCGGCCGATGCTGATCCCGAACGACGGTCGGTGCGACGAACGATGAATCAATCGGTCGTGGTACGCGTCGTGGTTCAGGTTGTCGTGCAACCGCTCGTGACTGTAGTGACTCATCGGGTAGCGGTGAGCACTGCGATGGGTCAGGTTGCGGTGATAGGCGTTGTGGTTCAGGTTGCTGTGCAATCGGCTGTGGCTGTAGCTCGAGAAGTATCGGTGTCCGGCTTCGGCCGGAGCGGGACTTGCCGAGAAGACTGCCAACACGCCCAGGGCTGCGATGATTGATGCGATGCGTTTCATGATCTTCTACTCCTTACTTGGGGGGAACCGGATAACCGACTTGATTCGGTGTTCTGATCCTCTTGAGAATGCAGATGGTGTGCCGAAACATGACGATATCTGTAAGTCGTTTGTGTGAAGTGGCTTGAGTCGCTTTCACGGTTTTCGATGGGAGGCTTAGACTGAAGTCAATCCGAGACAAAGCGTCATCAAAGTGATACGAGTTGGTGAGTTGTGGTCGTCTTGTATAAAAAAGGGCAGCGGTCGGACCCCGGGGCGGTCGAGTTTTTGTACACTGTGAGTCGATGTGAGCCTGCGGTCTGGAGCGAGGATGTCATGATCAAAGTTCTGGGTAGCAGGCGACGAGCTTGCGATGGTGTGACGCGTCGCGAGACATTGCAGGCCGGTGGGTTGGCGATGCTGGGCGGGATGTTTGGCCTGCCCCAGCAGGTTGCCACGGCGGCGGCTTCGAGCAGCAGGCTTGATCGGCCGGGCAAGGCCAAGAGCGTGATCGTGTTGTATTTGCTCGGAGGTGCTCCGACTCAGGACATGTTCGACATGAAGCCCAATGCGCCGAGTGGGATTCGTGGCGAGTTCAGCCCGATCGTTTCCAATTCACCCGGTCTACCCGTCTGCGAGTTGTTGCCCGGTCATGCGAAGTGGATGCACCGTGCGGCGGTTGTTCGGACGGTGAACCACAAGGGCGGTTGTCACAACCCGATGCCCAGCCTGACCGGTTATCCCGAGCCGTTGCCGTCGATCGGAGTCAACCAGGACAGTTTGCCTCCGAGCATGGGGTCGGTCTGCGAGTACCTGAACACTGAAAGTGGCGGCCTGCCCGATTACGTCCACATGCCGTGCCTTTTGGGCTGGGGTCAGCACATCCGTCGTGCCGGACCCTACGGCGGATTTCTCGGACGCCAGTACGATCCGTTATTCACCGAGTGTTCGCCCACGGCCAAGAAACTGGCGACCGACACCTATCACCCTCAGGTTGTCCTCGGAACTCCTCGGGTGCCAAACGCCAGGCTTCCCCAGGGCATCACGCTCGATCGACTCAACACTCGCCGCAAGTTGACTCAGCAGTTCGACGACGCGTTGCGGCGACCGGGTGTGGTCAGCGAATTTGATCGGGTCCAGAACGGAGCACTCTCGTTATTGACTTCCAACCGCATTCGCGATGCGTTTGATGTCGACGGCGAGGCCGCCAGGTTGCGAGACAGTTACGGCCGCACGTTGTTCGGCAACAGTACATTGATCGCCCGGAAGCTGGTCGAGGAGGGTGTCCGATTCGTCAACGTCACCTGGGACGCATTCTGGACTCGACCGGCCAAGCTCGACGGTGCGATCTGGGACACTCACCAACGCAACTTCGGAATTTGCCGCGAGGTGTTGCTGCCAGTTTACGACCAGGCTTTTTCGGGTCTGATGCAGGATCTTGACGATCGAGGCATTCTGGACGAGACGCTGGTGGTGGTAATGAGCGACATGGGTCGGACTCCGAAGATCAACAAGCACGCCGGCCGTGATCACTGGACATTTTGTTATTCGGTGATGCTGGCTGGTGCTGGCATCCGGGGCGGCACTGCTTACGGGACGTCGGACGAGCAGGCGGCCTATGTCAAGGACGGGCCGGTCAGCCCGGCTGATATCTGTGCGACAATTTACGAGTGCCTGGGCATCGATCCCGAGATGCACGTACCTGACGCGGCAGGCCAGCCGACGAAGGTCAGCCTGGATGGACGGGTGATCCGGGACATTCTTATCTAGCTTGCGGAGATTTTCTGCCGAATCGGTGAATTCCGCGGTGTTTTGGCCATGAAATCAACCTGGGGCGAATGGATGTTGCGGACTCTGGTCAGTCTGATCGCAGTGTTGGTGCTATCGAGTCGACCGCTGTTGGCGTCGTTGCCCGTTGATGCCACGTCGCGGCGTGCGGTTGTCGGCCAGCCGGTATCGCTGCAGGTGTATCCTCGGTCCATTCTCTTGTCGGGTTCTCGTGCCACCTGTCAGATCCTGGTCAGCGGTCGATACGCCGACGGGTCGTTGCGAGATTTGACCGAGTTTTGCCGGTGGGATGCGGGCGAGGTGGCGATGGTCGCGGTGGATGAGACTGGATTGGTCGAGGGTCGTCGCGACGGTGCCACGACTCTTGCCGTCCACGTCGCGGGTCTTTCGGCGATGATCCCGTTGACGGTTGAGGGGCTGAGCGAGTCGCGGCCGATCAGTTTTCGTCGCGAGTTGATGCCGTTGCTGAGTGTTGCCGGTTGCAGCGACATCCGCTGCCATGGTGCTCCGAGTGGCAAGGACGGTTTTCGGCTGAGTCTCTGGGGCTTCGATCCCGATCTCGATTTCCAACAATTGACACACGACGGACTCGGCCGCCGCACCAATCGGCTCGACCCCGACAACAGCCTGATTCTCAACAAGGCTCTCGCGCGGGTGGCTCATGTCGGAGGACGTCGGTTTGCTCCGACCAGCCGGTTTGCTCGGCTGATCCACGACTGGCAGGCCGAAGGGTTGCAGGACGATTTGGCACCGGTGGCTCTCGAGTCGTTGACGGTCACACCGTCTCGGCGCGTGCTCAAGGCTCCGGGCACCTGGCAACGGCTGGCCGTGCGAGCCACATTTTCGGACGGCCGAGTCAGCGACGTGAGCCGCCTGACGACTTTTTCCAGCAGCGATATCTCGATCGCCAGCGTCGATCGGACCGGGTTGGTCGATTTCAATCGCCAGGGTGAAGTGGCGATCCTGTGCCGGTTCATGGGTCGGATGGAATCGGTGAGGCTGATGCACATCGCCGAGCCGGGCGAAGGGTACGCTTGGCCCAATCCGGAGGAATCGAATTACGTCGACACTCACGTGTTCGCCAAGCTCAAGCTACTGAACATTGCTCCGTCGGGATTGTGCAGCGACGAACAGTTTGTTCGGCGGCTTTACCTGGACCTGTGCGGTGTGTTGCCACCGCCCTCCGAGTCGAGGCTGTTTCTGGCTGCGACGGGTACGGACAAGCGGTCGAAGTTGATCGAGCAATTGCTGGGTCGTCCCGAGTACGCGGACTACTGGACGAAGAAGTGGTTCGACGTGCTGCGAGTGACTCGAGATGCGATCAATCTTGAGGGGGCTCGGAAGTTCCAGTCGTGGTTGCGGGTTCGAATCGCGAGTGATCTGGCGTTTGACGAGACGGTGCGGTTGATGCTGACGTCGACCGGTCAGTCGTATCGTGATGCTCCGGTGAATTTCTATTGCGTCACGATGACGCCCAAGACGATCACCGACAAGCAGTTCCTGCAGAAGGACCTGGCCGAAGCGACGGCTCAATTGTTTCTGGGCGTCCGTCTGCAGTGTGCCAAGTGTCACAATCATCCCTACGAGCGGTGGACACAGAACGACTATCTTGGCTTGGCGGCTCACTTCAACCAGGTCAAGCGGACACGATTGGGCAAGGCTGGCCCGGGTGGAGTTCGAGCGGAGCGTCGTCAGTTGGAGATCACGATCGACGTCAAGGCCAGCGAGTTCACTCGAGACACGGACGGTGCGGCAGTTGTCCCGAGTCTGATTGGCAGCGACCCGGTCGCGATGCCTGCAGGTCGGGACCGTCGCGAGTTGCTGGCCGCCTGGTTGACGAGGCCGGACAACCCATTTTTTGCCAAGGCGTTGGTCAACCGCATCTGGTTTCATTTGCATGGACGCGGCATTGTCGAGCCGGTGGACGATTTCCGCGACTCGAACCCGTCGTCGAACGGCGCATTGCTTGTTGCGTTGGCGAGTCGATTCGTAGCGAGTGGTTATCGACTGAAGCCGTTGATCCGCGACATCGTCAATTCTCGGACGTATCAGTTGAGTCCATTGTCGACCGCGAGCAACGAGAGTGACGAGCGATATTTTTCGCACATGGGTTCGCGGCCGTTGCCGGCCGAGGTGTTGTTGGATGCGGTCTGCAGCGTGACGGGTGTACCGGAGGTTTACGAGATTGCGAAGGATTACACGATCGGGTTGCCTCCGGGGACGATCACGTTGCCGATTGGAACTCGGGCGGTGCAGTTGCCGGTCAACGACATAGTGACACTGATCAACAAGTCGTCGAAGTATGTGCGGTACGAGTCGCATCCTTTTTTGCGAGCATTTGGTCAGCCATCGCGGACTCAGACCTGCGAGTGCGACCGTCAGCAGACGTTTGGCCGGAAGCAGGCATTGGAGTTGATCATCGGTCAGATGTTGTCGAAGCGGCTGGTCAGTCCGGACAACCGATTGGGCAAGTTGTTATCGAGTGGGAGCACTGACGCTGAGATTCTCGACGCGCTTTATCTACGGACGTTGTCCCGGACGCCGTCGCCCAAGACTCGCACGGCGATGCTGACTCATGTCTCGTCCAGCCCGGATCGTCGGCGTGGGTGGG
>CAVOEV010000272.1:0-6220 GCA_963694825.1 Planctomycetota bacterium | reverse complement strand
CCAGCCTCGCCGACCGTCCCAACACCGAAACCAACACCGAAACCAACACCGAAACCAACACCGCAACCGATCCCGTAGCCCGACCTCAGGACAGCTCGGAATCGCGATTCCCGTTCCTGAGGAATCTCTTCCGCTAGCGCGTCACCGGATGCTCCAGTCTCTCGATCTCTTCGGCTTCAAGAGCTTCGTCGACCGCACACGGTTCGACTTCGACCCGGATATCACCGGGATCGTCGGACCCAACGGGAGCGGCAAGAGCAACGTCGTCGACGCAATCAAGTGGATTCTCGGCGATCAGAGCCCCAAGAGCATGCGGGGTAAGGAGATGACCGACGTCATCTTCAACGGAGCCTCGGGTCGCAAGTCGGCCGGATTCGCCGAAGCGACACTTACCTTCAACAACGAGAGTCGGCTGCTGCCGATCGAAACGACCGAAGTGCAGATCGGGCGCAGGATCTGGCAGAACGGGGACAGCGAATACCTGATCAACGGCGAAACCAGCCGGCTCAAGGACGTTCGCGACCTGTTCCTCGGCACCGGCAGCTCGGCCTACAGCATCATCGAACAGGGTCGCGTCGGAGCCATCCTGCAGGGCAACCCCAGCACGCGACGGGCCGTCTTCGAAGAAGCCGCCGGGATCAGCCGATACAAGGCTCGACGCATCGAAGCACTCAGAAAACTCGATCGAGTCGGACAAAACCTGCTCAGGCTCACTGATATCGTCGACGAGGTCGAAGCCCAACTCAACTCGACCAAGAACCAGGCCGAAAAAGCCGCCAGCTTTCGTGACGTCTCCGAACAACTCAAACAGTGGCGCATCGGACTCGCCGCCGATGACTATCGAAACCACTCGAAACGTCTCGACTCGCTCGAAACTACCGTCGCTCGCTTCGCCGCAGACATCGAAGAACTCGAAACTCGCAAACACGATTCCGAAACGGAACTCGCAGAACTCGACCACGACACCGGTGAGCTCGACGACAGTGTCCGCAGGTTGGAAAGCCAACGTAGTGGCACTCGAGAAACGATCGCCGGACTCGAAGCGACCGTCGCACACCAAAGACGACGTGGCCAGGAACTCCTGTCCGATCAACTCCAACTGACTCACGTTGCCCAAAAACTCGTGCAACGCGTCACCGACGCCCGACAACTGCACGCTCTAGCCCGAACCGAACTCGAAGAATCCGATCGGCAACTCGAAACCGCCACCGACCAACGCGACGACGACGCCGCAGAACTCGAAACCGTCAACCGGAATATCGAACTCGACCGAGGACGACTCGAGACGATCCGCCGCACCGAACTCGAACAGGCTCGAATCGTCGCCGCCTGTAACGAAAAAGTGACCGCCCTGGAAAGTCGGCTGGGGGCGTTCGAGATCGAACAGGCCGAAACCCGCAGCAGACGCACGGAACTCGACACGCAATACAACACCTGCCAACGCGAATACGAATCGCGGCAGACACGAGTGGACGAAGCCAAACGAGGCTTTCAAGCGATCGAAGCCAACGTGGCAAAAGCACTCGACAAACACGACCGACTGCTCGCTCAACAGGACGAAGCCGTCAAACTGGTCTCGGCCGCTCGAGAACAACGCAGTGCACATCAGGCCCGGATCACTGTCCTCGAAGAACTCGAACGCCGACAGGAAGGCGTCGGGCTCGGTGTCCGAGAAATCCTCCAACGAGCTCACTCCTCGGATCACTCGCCCTGGAACCTCATCCAGGGCAGTGTCTCGGATCTCCTCGAAGTCGACCTCGAACGAGCACCCCTGGTCGATGTCGCTCTGGGCGAGTCCGCTCAGTGGATCGTCATCGACAAACTCAACCCGCTGGGCGACTACCTGCTGGAACACACCGGACGATTGACCGATCGAGTCGGATTCCTCGCCACGGACTCGACCTCCAAACACGAATCCGAAACACACGACCTCGCCGGACAACCCGGCGTAATGGGACCGGTCTCCGATGGAGTCACTACCGTCGACGGCAACGACTGGCTCGTCCGACGACTGCTCGGCAATACCTGGATCGTCAACACGCTCGCCGATGCCATCAGACTCTCGCGAGGACCAGGCCAGGGCGCACGGTTCGTCACCCTGCAAGGTGAACTGATCGAATGCGATGGCACACTGTTCGTCGGACCCATCGCCAACGATGCCTCACCACTCTCGAGACGCAGCGAACTCAGACGACTCCACACCGAACTCGAGGACCTCGTCTCTCGCATCGAAACCGACCAGGCACAACTCGGAACACTCGACGAATCCCTCGTCTCAGCCGAATGCGACCTCACAGCCGCTCGGTCACAACGCATCGATGCCGCCGAACACGTCGGACAACTCGAAGCTGACCTCAAGGACGCTCGCCGTGAACTCGAAACCACCACCGGTCACCGCGAATCGCTCGAAGCCGAAATCCAAAGACTCGAAGAATCACAACGCTCCAGCAAACTGGAACTCGACACCGCTCAACAGGAACAACACACCTCTTCCAATCGACAACAGGAACTCGCCGCTCAGGCCGCAACCATTCAGGACGATCAGGGGAAACTCAGAAAACTCAGAACCACTCGAGAAGACACCCTCGATGAGGCTCGACTCGAAGTCACACGCGAGGAAGAACGACAACACAATCTTCAGAACTCGTGCACCCGACAGGCCGATGATGAGCGACGACACGACGATGAACAACTCGAAGCCAATCGACGACTCGCACAACTCGCACAACAACACCAGGACATCAGCCTGCAAATTCTCAACAACGGCAGCCAACTCGCCGAACTCGCACTCGTCGATGAACAACACGGCCGCAAAATTCAACACTTCACCGCAGATCGCAATCAACTCAAACACGATCGCACCAGCCAGGCTGCACTCGATAACCAACTCCTCGATGACATCCGACAACTCAGAGAACAACAACACGACGAAGAACTCAAGGCTCGAGAAATCCGAGTTGAACTCACGGCGATGGAAACTCGACTCCAAGACGAATACCAAATCGGACTCGACGACCTCCAACACTCCAACGCCTCCGCCTTCCAACTCCACCTCCTGGAACTCCACAACGAAAACTCGGACGAAAACTCGGACGAAAACCCGGACGAAGCTTCCGGTCAACAAGACGCTGACCTGGATCGAGATGCGGATGATCGGATCGAGGACGAGACCTCATACGAAGCCGAATTGGAATCCGAGTGCGTGATCGAAGCAGAGGCCGCAGACCTGGTGCTCGAACCTCCGCCGGGGGTCACGTTTGCCGCAGTCCGAGAAGAACTCGAAGCTCGCGTCTCTCGACTCAGACGAAAACTGCAACTCATGGGCAGCGTCAACACCGACGCCCTGGAAGACCTCGAAGAATTCGAAGGTCGGTTCGAGCATTTGGAGAGTCAGAGGCGGGATCTGGTCGAGGCGAAGGCGACTCTCGAAGAGATCGTCCGACGGATCGACGCCGAAAGCCAACGACTGTTTAGCATCTCGTTCACCACCATCCAGGCTCACTTCAAGGACATGTTCCGCAAGCTGTTCGGCGGAGGTGAAGGGGACATCATTCTCGAAGATCCCGACGATGTGCTCGACTGTGCCATCGACATCGTCGCCCGACCACCCGGCAAGGAACTCCGAAGCCTCTCGCTGCTCTCCGGAGGCGAAAAAACACTGACGGCCGTCGCACTCGTGATGGCAATCTTCAAGAGTAACCCCAGCCCGTTCTGCGTGCTCGATGAGGTCGACGCAGCACTCGATGACGCCAATATCGAACGATTCACCTCTCTGCTGGTCGAATTCACCCAGACCACTCAGTTCATCATGATCACTCACCGTAAACGAACCATGACCGTCGCCAACGTAATCTACGGGGTGACGATGGAGCAGCCGGGAGTCTCGAAACGGATCTCGGTCAAGTTCGAAGACGTCAGCGAAGACGGCGAAATCGACCCGACCACTGCAGATCAGGACTCCGACGCAGCCTGAAACCGCCTGGAAACAGGCGTGAAACAGGACCTCGACGCACTTGCGACGGCAGCTTGCGCCCGGAAAACGGCCCGAAACGGGTTCCGGTCAAGCGGATATTGAGGATTCAGTGGCCTTAGACGGGGGCTGCAAGGCCGTTACAGGGCCAATGATCCTCAAGTCCTTCTGGGGGTTAGGTCGAAAGTAGAGATCAGACAAGTCGAGGCGGAATGTTCTGCCACAGGCGTTGTGCTGATTGCAGGGATGTGATCGGCAGAACCGAACGTCTCGACATGTCTCGTTTTGATGGGGGGGATACAAGGACTCCGGGGGTGACCCACCCCGGTAGCAGGAGGCTCTGGTCACATACTCTCGGTCCCACCTCCCGCATCGGTGGTTACGACAATTACAGAAGAATGTGTTTTTTGGAGAGACCTTGGAAGCCCGTTTTCACGCGTCCCGGTCAGCCTCATCGGTTGGCAGCGATGTGTCAAAACCCGGTCAATCGGCCATCCGACGCAATTGCTGCGAACGGCTGGTGGACGGACCCGCGACCGAAGTGGGACAGTGTCCCGCGGGCTGACGTTCTTCTTAGACTGAGATAATTCCGACTGGAGCCCGCAATGAAAACTATCTTCACGACCGGACAGGTCGCCAAGATCTGCAAGGTGGCCCCGCGCACCGTCAGCAAGTGGTTTGATTCAGGCCGCTTGCGAGGGTATCGCATCCCAGGTTCGCAAGACCGCAGAATTCCCCGCGAACATCTCATTCGCTTCCTCAAGGAGCATGGGATGCCGCTGGGAGAACTCGAAGACGAAGCGATGGGCAAAGTCCTGCTCGTCGGCGTCGATCCGACCATCCGAGCCGGTATCTCCGATATGCTCGACAGCGACGACTACAAAGTCGAAGCTGCCATGAGCGGATTCGAAGCCGGTATCCAAGCCGAATCGCTGCACCCCGACTGCGTCATCGTCGACTTCGGCATGGGACGCTCCGAAGCGCTCATGATTGCCCAAAATCTCCGCAAGAACGGCGAATACACCGAGACCGTACTCGTCGCCTTGCTGACCGATAACGATAACGCCAGCGGCTTCGACCGGACGATCTTCAACGAGACGTTCCGGAAACCATTCGATACGGCTCTGCTGGCCGAACGCGTCAGAACCTTGATCAGTCGCAAAAAGCAACTGGCCTAGGCACTCCAGGAAATCGGCAAGGGCTCCACGGATGACACAGGGATGAACTGAACAGCCACCGATACGACGCAGTATGAAATCCAAGGGAATGCCCGGCCAGGACGGCCGGGCATTCCCTTTTTTTATGCCGCCGATTCGGACGGTAGGACTTGTTGCCACGCAATCGGCCCCGCTTGGATGCCCTACAATGGCGTAAAGTCCAATAACACCGCAGCAAACACCGCAGCAAACACCGCAGCAAACACCGCAGCAAACACCGCAGCCACCATGCCCGAGCGTTCGATCACGACCGAAATGACTGAGCCGGTGGCCGCAGTTTCGCGTCGAGTCCGCCTGGGATTGGCCGGGTTGGCTCTCGTCGGACTGGTCGGAATCGTTGCAACTCTCGACGCCGCCGGCGATTACCCCCGGCTCGGGCAGGGACCCGGATTGACCGTCGACGAAATGTTCAACGTCGGACAGGGCTGCCGACTGGCCACAGGCACCTGGTACTGGGCTCTCGGAGGACTCACCGTTGAACAACTCTACGGCGATCCCGACTACCTGCCCGACCACCCACCTCTCGGCCGACTCGCCCTGGGTATCTCACACGCAGCCGTCACCTCCATCGTGCCACCCACCCCGTCCGATTCCACACCGTTTGCTCCGACCGCCGCCCGATTCGGATCGGCACTCGCCATGGCCTGGTTGATCTACCTGGTCGGCCGGACTGCCGCAGCATGGTACGGCCCCAACGCCGGCTTCGCTGCAGCTCTCGCACTGCTACTCATGCCACGACTGATCGCTCACGCTCACCTCGCATCACTCGAAATCATGATCACCCTGGCCTACACCGCCTCGGTGCTGGCTCTCGCCACACGATGGCACTCAAACACCGCTCCCCGCTGGCAGGACACTATCGTCCCAGGCCTGCTGCTCGGACTCGCCCTCCTGACCAAGATCCAGGCCATCCTGCTCGGGCCTCCAGTGATCGTATGGACACTCTGGCGATTCCGGTCCCGAGCCATTCTTCCGCTGGCCTGCTGGGGAACCATCGGAGCCGCCGTCTTCCTGGCCGGCTGGCCCTGGCTCT
>CAVOEV010000271.1:0-6256 GCA_963694825.1 Planctomycetota bacterium | reverse complement strand
GTGAAGCGTGAAGCGTGAAGTGGCTCAGCGGCGGAATCCGAGCACAATGCCGTCCCAGCCGTGTTGCAAGCGGAAGTCGGCGAGCCAGGCATGGAGAAACCGGTTGGTTTCGATTCTGCGGTGCATTCGCAGCGAGCTATTGGAGAGCAGCGTATCGATTTCGGTTCCGAAGCGGCTGGGCTCGACCGAGTCGCGGCTGACCAATCGTCCGATGTAAACCGCCTTGTGATCGTAACTGAGAGCCACTCCGATTTCGCCCGGCCCAATGGTCTCGCAGAACGTCTCCATGAACTTCTGGCCGGCCCCCTGGCCTCCATGGGGCACCGGCAGTTCGGGGATCTCGCTGATCCCCTGCTGCGTGGGGTCGGGGATTCCGGTGGATGCGGCGGTGGGAGTGGCCCCAGTTGTCCAGGAGAAGGGAGCGGTGACGGCGGTCTGGATTGGCTGATCGGCGAGTGCCAGGTTGGTCCCGGACGCAGCCTGTTTTGGGTCGGCAGTCTGCCCCGAATTCGTCAGGTTGGCCACCACATCGGCCAGCAGCGTGTCGGGTCTGGCATCCTGGATGAGTTTCTTGAGTGTGTCTTCGGCGTAGGCGGTGGCCTTGTTGGCTGCAGCTTTCATTCTGACCGAGTTCGCAACCACCTCCTGGATCGTCAGTTCGCCGACAAGCTCGACAGCCGTGTAGCTGTCGCGATTGTCCTTGGTGATTCGAGTGATCTTGAGATGCCGGTGTCGGGCCGGTTGTCCGTCACGGCTGTGGATCTCGAACCATTCGGCCACGGTCAACGAGTCGTTGGTTCCCGGCGGAGCGACCAGCACCTCGTACCCTTCGGCCTCTTCAATCTCCTCGAGCGTCTCGGATCCCGACCATTCGAAACCGTCGAGTGTGGGCGTGTGGCCGGCGATCTCTTCCAGGACGACCCAGAGGAAGTACTTGGCATCGGGTTTCATGGCCTGGTCGGCGCCTTGAGTGATATTGGTCGGAGGCGTATCGAAGTGGGACTCGGCCGGCTGGGCCGGGAGCAGTGTTTCGAGCGAGTAGATCGCCGCGGTTTCTTTCGAGAAGATCTCGCTCGTGACCGATTGACCGGGATTGACGGCGAAGGGATTGGCCGAGGCTCGGATCTGCTGTTCGACTGTGAGGCCGCGAAAGAACTCGGCCCGGTCAATCGCGTCGGCGTCGCTCGAGGCCGTTTCGGCTGCCTGGTGAATTTCGGCCGCACTGACGAGTCCGGTCGAGCGAAAGGGGGTTTTGGCGGTCTGGCCGAGTGTTTCGAGCTTGGCGACCAGGCTGTCGATTCGTGCCTGAGAATTCCGGCCGAGGTCGATTCGCGAGTTGGAGGTGTCGTTTTGGGATCCGAGAGTCGGCCGTCTGACGGCTTCGATCAGTTGCAGCAGGCTGCCCGAGCCGGCTTTCTGTGGGTTGCTGCCCGGTCCGTTGTCGATGACCTGCATCGCTTCGCGAATCAGTTTCTCGGTTCGCCAGGTCAACAGTCCTCGCCGAATCTGTTCTCGAACGGTCTCGATCGCGATGTACTTGGGTTCGATTGGTCGAGCGGTCGGAGGTGCTGGCGGATCGGTTTCATCGAGATCGAGCACCGGCGGCTGGGGCTTCGCCTTGGATTCGTCGGTTTTGTCGTTGGTTTTGTCGTTGGTTTTGTCGTTGGTTTTGTCGTCGGTTTTGTCGTCGGTTTTGTCGTCGGTTTTGTCGTCGGTTTTGTCGTCGGTTTTGTCGTCGGGCAGTTCCCGGAAGTTCCGGTTTCGGAACTCCGTATCACGATATTTGTTGTAGTAGTCTGTGACGTGTTGCGTGGTCACGGGGTCATTGTCTTGGACTCGCGTTTCGAATTCGTTGAAGTCGATGGTAAAGACACCGAGGTTGACTCGTCGTGTCTGCCAGAAGCCTGGGCTTCCTTCTGCGATTTGGTTGGGGAGTACGTCTTTGTGAGGAATTCCGTTGGTGTTGTCGTTGAAGGCAGCGCTGAGAATGCCGTCGCCGATCGGTTCATTTTCGAGGAAGGCTTCGACGGGCAGCATGGCGACGTCGAGAGTTTGTTTGACCTGTTGTCGTCTGAGTTGTCTCCAGGCTTCCCCGGGCGCCATGGGGAGCGTGGTGGAATGTCCGAACTGGACTTCCTGTTCGGGCCTCAGTGCGAGTGTGGGTCCGAGGAGATCGACGGCAGTGCGGATGCGGATTTCTTCTCGGAGCGCGTCAAAGGCTTCGGCTTCGGTGGCTCCGATGCGTTTGAGTGTCCTTCGATAGAGGTCCCCTCCGAGCCGATTGCCATCGGGGATGGAGTCGGCTCGAGTTGTCAGCCGATCGAGTTCATTTCTGAGCGGCCCGGTCATTTGAAAGCGATTGGGGCTGGTGGGGTTCTCGAGCATGCGTCGAATCTGGTTGGCCTGGTTCCGGATGGAGATCTTGGCTTCTCGTCCTCCGGTGAAGCGTTCGATGTAGGCCTTGATGGCAGCGTCGTCGATTTGGATCCCGAGTCGATCGGCTTCGCGGCGAAACAGTTCACCGAGCACAACATCTTCTTCGAGTCTCAGCGGCTGCCCGAAGCGTTGTCCGATCGCGAAGTGGTTTTGTGCTCGGAATCCGGCCTGTTGGTCGACGGCGGCTGCGAGTGACGAGAGGAAGCTAGTGGCGAGTTGTCGTCGTTTTCTGAGTTGATCGATTTGGTTCAGCGAGAGGGCTTGTCCGTCGATGCTGGCGGGAGCGGATTGTTGTCCGATGGAGTTTCCCAGGACGGCGGCGACGACCCCGAAGAGGCATCCGGTAACGACCGAGGCGGCAGCCGCGTTGACCATCATGCCTTTGCCTCGTCTGAGTCCGACCTCAGTCCGATCCGCTCGTCGGGTTTCCCAACTCCGGGCGGCACCGGTCGAGTCGTGGCTGGCGGCGATATTCCAGAACCCGAAGGCGACGACCCCCAGGCCACCGATCAGGACTCCATAGGCAAGCAGTTCCGGAGTGATTCTCCAACCGGCGGCCACAACGGCTCCACCGACGGCGCCCCACACGGCGTATTCGAGAGCTCGACCGGTAGCGGCCTTGATGGTCCAGGCCAGGATGGCTCCCAGGAGTGGCAACAGGAGTACGGAGAGTTGCTGGATTTGCCCAGGGTTTTGGGCCAGTTGCATCAGCGGATCGAGGATCACGAAGGACGCCATCGAGAGTCCGATGAGGACGACCATCATCATCGCCGTGTGCTTGCGAAAGAACTGAAAAGGAGAAGCCATCAAGAACCTCGGGCAAAAGCGTCGAACAAGAACGTCGAACAGGAACGTCGGATTGGCAGGTCGAACTGGCGGGTCAATTGGAGAGTGTTTCTCAGGTCCGGCAGTGTGCGACCCCTTGACAGGAGTATTGGCGATTGTTTAACGGTCGCCCTGCGGAAGGACAAGACGGCGGGCCATTGTAGTGATCAGAAAAAAAACGTGACAAGGCCAGCCGGCAGATCCCGGCCGCCGAATCTTGACTTGACCGACCACTGCGTCATCCTGTTCTGACCGATTGACATCACCCGCACGCCTTCCCATTCGTATCACCCCACGACCAGCACGGCCCCGGACGACTCATGGCGAAATCCTCTACCACGTCTCGACGGCACCTGGTGATTGTCGAATCACCTGCCAAGGCGAAGACGATCAACAAGTATCTCGGCCCGGAGTACCAGGTCGAGGCTTCGGTCGGTCATGTCCGCGATCTCCCCCGTCGCAATCCCAAGGGGATAGATTTTCCGGTCCCCGGCATCGATCTCGACAACGACTTCCAACCGATCTACGTGGTGATCGACGGCAAGCAGAAGACGATTCGCGAATTGAAGAAGGTGGCCAAGTCGAGTGACGAAATCTGGTTGGCGACGGACTTGGATCGTGAGGGCGAGGCGATTGCGTGGCATTTGGCCGAGGAGTTGGGATTGCCGCCGGAGCGGACCAAGCGAGTGGTTTTCAACGAGGTGACCAAGCAGGCGATCCACCGCGCCTTCCAGAACCCTCGAGCGATCGACATGGACATGGTCAACGCTCAGCAAGCACGACGGATCCTGGACCGGATTGTCGGCTACCAGGTGTCACCGTTGTTGTGGAAGAAGGTGGCTGGAGGTTTGTCGGCGGGGCGAGTTCAGAGTGTGACGGTGATGTTGATTGTCGACCGCGAGCAGTCGATCCGTGCCCATGTTCCCGACGAGTCGTGGGAGTTGTCGGCGATGCTGTCTCAGGATCCTGCCGCGGCGGGCGATCTGGTGGAGGCGTATTCGCAGTTCCGGGCCACTCGAGACGAGAAGGGCAAGGGGCCGACTCGTAAGCGTCGGTTGGCCTGGATCGCCGAGCATCGCGGCCTGCCGACCCAGTTGGCTCTGGTCTCGGACGGCCCATTTCGTCTCGAGTGCTCCGGCGACGCGGCTCGGGATTTCAGCGAGCAGATCCAGGCGGCGGCCGAGGCGGTTGGTTTGCTGGATGTCGAGATCCAAACGAGTCTGGACGAGGAGGCCAAGGGTCAGGCTCGGACTTGCCGTGAGGTCAGCGGCCGCATCGATCCGGAGGCTCGTTTCCGCGTCACCGACATTTCGACCAAGCCATCCACGTCGAAGCCGGGCAAGCCATTTCGCACCAGCACGTTGCAGCGAGCGGGGGCGACGTACCTGGGCTTCACGGCCGACCGCACGATGCGTGCGGCTCAGAGGCTGTACCAGGGCGACGCGATGGCGGGCAGCGAGACTGGCGGTCTGATCACCTACATGCGAACCGACTCGACCCACCTGGCTCCCGAAGCGATCGTGGCGGCTCGTGAGATGATCGAATCGAAGTACGGAGTCGAGTACCGTCCCGAGTCGGCTCGTATTTACGAAACCGACCGACCCGACGCCCAGGAGGCTCACGAGGCGATCCGTCCGACGGATGTCAGTCAGACTCCGGCGAGTCTGAAGGGGAAGCTGGGCGAGGACCCGTGGCGGCTGTACGACCTGATCTGGAAGCGATTCGTGGCGTGTCAGATGAGTGACGCGAAGTGGGAATCGACGACAGTCTTGTTGGAACGCGACGATCGGCCGACTGGTGCGGTGCTGCGTGCGAGTGGCCGGGTGCAGGTCTTTGACGGTTTTCAGCGAGTGTCGGGAGTGTCCGAGTCGATCGAGCCGGTGTTGCCGGCGATGTCGGTCGGCGACTTGATGGCACCATTTGCGATCACTCCGCTGCAGAAGTTCTCGAAGCCTCCGGCTCGATACAACGAAGCGTCGTTGATCAAGAAGTTGGAGGAGGAGGGCATCGGCCGCCCGTCGACTTATGCTCAGATCTTGAAAACCGTGCAGGACCGTCGTTACGTCGAGAAGCGTGGTTCGGCGGCCTTGTTTCCGACGGACCTGGGCGAGGTGGTCACCGAGAAACTCAAGGAGGGTTTCCCTCGGATCATGGAGGTAGGCTACACGCGATGGATGGAGGAGCAGTTGGATCAGGTTGGGGAAGGGCGTGCCAACTGGGTGGATTTCTTGCGTGAGTTCTACGAACCGTTCAGCAAGAGTTTGGATGCGGCTCACGAGGCGATGAAGCACGCGAAGGCCGAGCGGGAATCGGCTCCGGACGAGTACCGATGTCCGGAGTGCGAGAAGCCGACGGAGTACCGTTTCGGCCGCAACGGCAAGTTTCTCAGTTGCACCGGCTTCAACCTGCCGACGATTCCGACGGAGTACAAGTGTGGGGAATGCGGCGACGGGACGTTGGCGGTCAACCGCCGCAAGACACCGAAGGGCCGGCCGTTTCTGACCTGTGCGGCGTGTCAGCACAAGGAAGGTTGGCGAAAGTTGAGTCCGGAGCAGAAGGAGGTGGTTGAGGGTCTGGAGTCGACGATTGACGAACCGTGCAAGTATGCGGCACCGATCGATCACAAGGGTCGTCCGATCGAGCCGTCTCAGACGAACGTCGCCTGTCCGAAGTGTCACGAGGCGATGATTCAGCGGACCGGCCGTTTCGGCCCGTTCCTCAGTTGTGCTCACTATCCCGAGTGCGACGGAGTGGTGAATCTCGACAAGAAGACCGGCAACGTCAAGCTGCCGACTGCTCCTCCGTTGGAGACCGACATCGAGTGTTCTCGTTGCGAGCAGCCGTTGTACCTGCGTCGTGGCAAGCGAGGTCCGTGGTTGGGCTGTTCGACGTTTCCCAAGTGCAAGGGCCGGGGTGCTTGGGCGAAGTTCGAGGACAATGTGAAGAGTCGTTGGGGTGAGTTGTTGGAGAAGTGGGAGTCGGACAACCGGCCGGC
>CAVOEV010000270.1:0-6320 GCA_963694825.1 Planctomycetota bacterium | reverse complement strand
GCGAGTTGTCGGTAACGGGCGGGACGGTGGAGCTTCGGTTCGAGAAGACGGCTCACAACGTGATCGAGGCTGCTGCCAACGGAACGTCGGACGGTCTGAAGTTGTGGTTGAACGTGATCGCAATGTTGATCGCGTTCACCGGGCTGGTGGCATTGATCGATTGGCCATTGGGCGAGATGGGTCTGTCGCTGCAGATGATCTTTGGCTGGGTGTTTTCTCCGGTGGCCTGGATGATGGGAGTCGAAGGTTCACACGATTGCCAGTTGTTCGGCGGCCTGCTGGGTGCCAAGGTGTCTGTCAACGAGTTTGTAGCCTTCACGCAATTGCAATCGATGTTGCCCGGTGGTGAAGGGGAGATGGTGTTCGAGAATGCCAAGTCGGCGAAGATGGCGGCTTATGCGTTGTGCGGTTTCGCGAATTTCGCCTCGATCGGCATCCAAATTGGCGGCATCGCTCCGCTGGCTCCAGGTCGCAAGACAGATCTTGCAAGGCTGGCTCCTCGGGCGATGATCGGCGGCGCGATGGCGTCGTGGATGACGGCGACGATGGCCGGGATGTTCTTGTAGGTTGGTTGATGGTGGAGGGGGGGGACGGCTGTGAGTGACCTGGATAAGCTGGTCGAGTTGGCCGTCGCAGTACGTCTGCAGGCTCACGCTCCGTATTCGAACTTTTCGGTTGGGGCGGTGATTGAGGCCTCCGACGGGCGGACGGCAGTTGGTTGTAATGTCGAGAACGCAAGTTACGGGTTGGGCGTGTGTGCCGAGCGAGCGGCAGTCAGTTCGGCATTAGCGATGGGACTCAGGGACTGGAAGCGGTTGGTGGTGTTGGTCGAGGCGTCTGCGCCGGTCGCTCCGTGCGGAGCGTGTCGCCAGGTGCTGGCAGAGTTTTGCGACGACCTGGAGATCGTTTTGGCGACGACGAGTGGTCTGCGAGAAGAGACTCGGCTCGGCGAGTTGTTGCCCCGGCGTTTCGGTGCCTCGGATCTGGACGAGGTGTCCGGTGATGACTAGGTCGTGGCGGATTCGCTGATGGAGTGGTGCGAGGTCGGCAGCGACTGGGTGTCTCGGTTCCGACGCAGCGTCCGGCGTTGGTACAGCCGGCATGGACGTCAATTGCCGTGGGTGGGTCAGAGCGACCCGTACACCGTCTGGGTGCGTGAGATCATGTTGCAGCAGACGACCGTGACGGCGGTAATGCCATACCTCGAGCGGTTTCTCGCCCGATTCCCCAACGTCGAAACATTGGCTTCGGCGACGCCGGACGAGGTACTGCGAGTGTGGGAGGGGTTGGGGTATTACAGCCGGGCGAGGAACCTGTGGAAGGCGGCGGGTGTGGTCGTCGACGAGTGGGGCGGGACTTGGCGTCGGAGTGCAGAGGAGTTGGAGGCGTTGCCGGGCGTGGGCCGTTATACGGCTGGTGCGATCGCGTCGTTTGCTTTCGATCGGGCGGCTCCGATTGTCGAGGCGAACACGGCGAGGTTATTTTCTCGGTTGATTGCACTACCTGTTGCTCCATCGAGCAGTGAAGGCCGGAAGCGGTTGTGGTCCTTGGCCGAGCGTGTGGTTCCGAGAGTGCGGCCGGGTGAGTTCAACCAGGCGTTAATCGATTTAGGGGCGACGGTGTGCGGTGTCGAAGCTCGGTGTGAGGTGTGTCCGGTGCGGAGTTGTTGCGAAGCGTTTGAGCGTGACGTGGTGGATCGGGTACCGCTTCGGGTGCCTCGGGCCGATCCGACAGACGTGTTTAAGGTGATACTGGTGATGCGGCGTGAGCGGGAGGTGTTTGTGATTCGTCATCCTGAGGGAGAGCGTTGGGGTGGTCTGTGGGGGTTTCCGAGTTGGGACCGAAACAAACCGGTGTCGTGCACAAAAGGCGAGGCGGTGCGGGTTCAGAGGGACGTGGCCGCTTCGGGGTGTGAGGTTGAGTTCTTGGTATGGCAGAAGCCGTTTCGGCATTCTGTGACTCGGTTCCGACTGCACCTGCAACCGATTGCTGTACAGTGGCAAGCGGGCGAGTGGTTGGGAACGGAAGCCGGCGAGTGGGTGTCGCTCGAGGAACTGGAGAATCGTCCGCTGGCAGTAGCCAGTCGACGGATTGCCAGACGGATCGAGTCGACGGAAGGCAGTGCAATGGGGTGACCTGACGGTGCCAATCCGAGAGGATGCCCGCGGCGAAAACACGTCCCCGGATTTGCCTCAGGCTGCTAGGATGAACCGGGGGTGCGATGTGGCACAAGTTGTTGGTTGCTGAACGGTGCGAGTTGTGGTGAAGAGGCATCGAAGTCCGGATGAGGGAGACGGTCTCGGATCGACTGGGCCGCGATGGTGGCGTCTGTTTGTATCGGGGCGTCGAGGCCGGCGAGCGGGGCTGGCCGGGGCCGGCGGGTCGTTACTGGTGCATGTGATGGTGTTGCTTGTGCTGTCGTTCCTGATTCTGGAACAGTTTCGCGATTCACAGCCGTTATCGACCGAGTGGAGTCATTCGGAGGATGGGCCGGTGTCGCTTCCAGAGTCTGTGGCTGCGGCGCTGCAAGTCGTGTCTTCGGTGGACACTGCGACAGAGACCCCGCGTATCGACACGGCGTTATTGGAGGGTCGCGAACATGTGCTCGAAGACTCCTTGTCCGAATCGATCCTCGAACAGAGTTCCGCCTTGGACAGTCAGGTGACGAGTTCCGGCGGCGGACTTCTGCAGGCACCGGCCGGCGCTCGGGTGGTCAGAAAAGGAAGTTTCTCGGTCTGGACCGTTCCCACGGATCCGAGGCCCGGACAAGAGTACAGAATCGTGATCCAAGTCCGTCTGCCAAAAAGCGTGCGTCGCTATCGGGCGACGGACCTCAGCGGCGACGTCCAGGGGACCGACGATTATCGGCAGCAGATCCCGTGGGATCCGAGGTGGGAGCGGCGGACTGATGTGGCTCTGACGATGCGAAACGGACGACTGGTCCCGTTGCGACGTGGTGATTTCCTTACGATTCGTGACCGGTTGACCCAGCTTGTGATCCGTGTCCCACCTGCGAGACGGCTGGTCAGGGACCGCATCACAATCCGATCCAGACTGCTCAAAGAGCAGCAGGTGCTGGAGATTGTGTTCTAGCTCGCTTGGCACAACGTCAAACAGTTGTTGGCGTGTGTGCTCGATTGGCCAGGCAGGGAGGGGCATGTGTCCAAGTTATTTGTGGCCAATTTCGATTTTGAAGACGAACTGGCCGGTCGAAAGGTGTCTCGGACGGCTTGGCAGGCCACACAGGGCTTGAGTGGCTGTTGGACGCCACTGTTGGCCCCAGGTGACCGGATGATGGCCGGGCCGCTGATAGGGTCGAATGATCCGAGCGAGGCTGTGCGTGTTGCTGGCGAAATGAGAGGTGCGACGGAGCTTGTGCCGTGGGGTTGGAGCGGTGGGATGGCACGTTTGGCAAAAGAGATTGGAGCGGCGGGGGCTGTTCCGGATGTTGCAGTGGTCGAGATGATCAACCGCCGCCGCTGGTCGCACGGGCAAGAGCTCGAAATGGGCCTGCAGCCGGAGGCGGGGCGGCTGATTGAAACGTTTGAAGACTGTCGAGCCATATTGTCTCAAGGGCCACCGATCGGGACGAGTTGGATCGTGAAGGCGGATCTTGGGGCTTCGGGCCGTCACCAGTTGAGGATGAATGCGGGCCAAGTCCAGGCGGGGCGTGCCAGTTGGCTGGCGGACTGTTTGGAACGGGACGGTCTGGTGTTGATCGAGCCGTGGCTAGACGCTGTGTGCGAGTGCAGTCTGCAGTTCGAAATTGGAGCGGACGGGACGTCGACGTTCCTGGGAGTGACCGAACTGTTGACGGGTGAATCGGGCGGCTACCTGGGAACTCGTTTTGGCCCGTCTGTTGCTGTACGACTGGGCGGCGATGTTGGCGAACTTGTTGCCACGGTCAGACCGGTTGTCGAACGGGCATCGCGAATGGGTTATGTCGGCCCGTTGGGTGTCGATGCGATGCGATATCGGGCGGCATCTGGTGAGACGTTGTGGCGACCGCTGCAGGACATCAACGCAAGATTCACGATGGGCCGTTGTGCGTTGGAGTGGTTGGACCTGTTGCCCGGCGGCGTCTGCGGCACGGTGTTGGTTGGCGATTGGACGGGGGGTGCGACTTGGGATCGGAGGTTGGAGGGATTGGTGGGGCGAGTGGAGGGGCTGGAGCGTGTTGAGCGGTATTCGCCGATGGGATCGGCTGAGGCTGGAGTGAAAGGGTTGGTGTTGGTGGTTTATACGGAGCGGGTGGAGGCGGAGGGGGTTGAGCGGGCGGTGCGGGAAGGGTTGGAGGGGGGTGATAGGGGATAGGCATTCGCTCAGGTTGTCTTCGGCGACTTGTGCGGTGAGCCAGTCTCCTGCGAATTGCGTGTGGTGAGCCCCGTCGGTGAGGGTTTGTGTGAGTTGTCGAGTTGTTCGGGGGGCTGGATGCTTCGGAGTTGGTCGCCGTGACCGGTTCTCAGGTCGAAGAGTCCGAAGATTTCTCGAGCGTCGAGGCTGAGGCTGGAGTTGCTGAGGTCGGTATCTCCGAGAATGGCCTGAAACAGTTCTCGTTTTTGTTGGAGCACCAGGTCGATGCGTTCTTCGATGGTACCGCGGCAGATGAACTTGGTAACAAATACGGGGTTTTTCTGCCCAATGCGGTGAGCCCGATTGATGGCCTGATCTTCGATGGCCGGGTTCCACCAGCGGTCGTAGAGGAAGACGTAGCCGGCGACCTGCAGATTCAGGCCAACAGCGCCCACTCCGTAGCTCATCAGCAACAGGTGTGAGTTGGGATCGTCGTGGAAGCGTTTCAGGACATCGTCGCGGCGTGCGGAGGGGATGCCACCGTGGTAGATAAGCGGTCCGAAGCGTTCCAGTCGTTCTCGCATCCAGTCGAGCGAACGAGTCCACTGGCTGAACAGGATCGCCTTGCCACCACTCTCGGCGATCTCCTCCATCTCGGCACCCAGTCGGTCCAGTTTGCAGCTTTGCCCGGTCAGCGGGTCGAAGTTGCAGATTTGCTTGAGTCGGAGAACGAGTTCAAAGACGTGTTGAATCGTGATCATTTCGCCCATTTCGCCGAGTTGAACGATGCCATCGCGTTCGGCCGTGCAATAGGCGAGTTGCTGGGCGGGATTGAGATCCAGCAGTTCGTCGCGATCGAGTCGAGGCGGGAGATCCTTGAGGACTCGGTCCTTGGTCCGTCGAAGAACGAAGTCGCGAGCCAGTCGATTGAGTTGGCGGATATCGTTTGCGCTGTGGTCGGGGACGGCCCCGATGAACTCGAGTAGCGATACGAATTCGGAGTGATTGTTTTCGATCGGAGTTCCCGTCAGAGCCCAGGAGCGTTTTCGTACGAGGCTGCGAGCGGCGTGGTTGGTTCGGGATTCGCGGTTTTTGATTCGTTGGGCTTCGTCAAGAATCACGAGATCAAACGCCGGAAAGTCGTCTTCGCCGATCATTTCAGAGTCTCTGACCAGCACTTCGTAGTTGACAATCTTGACTGGCATGTTCGGCATCTCCCAGAGCATGCGTCGTCGTTGGGATGGCCCTTCGATCGCCACGACAGGAATCTCTTCGGACCACATCGCCAATTCGCGTTGCCAGTTGGTGATCAGGGGCTTAGGGCAGACCAACAACACAGTGCGAATCTGGCCGGCACGCAGCAACAGCCTGACGGCGCTGATAGCCTGCATGGTTTTTCCCAGTCCCATCTCGTCGGCGAGGAGTGCCGAGGATTGAGAAAAAAGCCATGCGATACCGTGGTATTGGAATGGGAACGGTTCGAATGGCATCACCAGTTCCTGGCCCGAGAGCAGCGTTTCGATGGGTGGCTGCAGCAGGTAGAACAGGCGATCGGCAATCGAGAGTGCGTTGTTTGGCACGTCGACTCGAGTGCGGTGTGTTTTGGATTCGGTTCGAGGTGAATGTGGGAGGGTGGGTTCGAAGACTGAGGCCATGTCGACCCGCCCGTTGGGCGTTTGGCCGGTCGCGAAGTCGTGGGTTTGCGACCGGGCTGGTTCCGCCACGTCGAGGAACTGGACGCCGATCGTCTTGACGGATTCCCAGTTAGGCTGCCAGGCGGGCAGCAGGCGAGGTGGCGGGACCAGCGAGCCGGCTGTGACATCGAGTCTCAGTGGGCGTGTGATCCCGGCTCCGAGTCCCGAGTTGAACAGCGAGACGCTGAGGTGCAGTGGCAGCGAGTGGGTCTGAACCTGCGGCGTCAGAGTGTTGTCGCTGGTGTGTTCGATGAGGTGCCGCATTAGGGGGTCCGCCGTCTACTGTCCCTCGAGCGTTTCGGCCAATGCTTCACGGACTCGTTCCAAAGGTTC
>CAVOEV010000269.1:0-6322 GCA_963694825.1 Planctomycetota bacterium | reverse complement strand
CTTCTCTTGCCCACGCCCCCCTTGCCACTGCCCACGCAAATGACGTTCGCAATCCTTAGACCAATCTTGCCGCCGGAATTCGACCCGCGAACCGTTCGCACAAAATCCACCACGACGTCACCGTCAACCAACTCGACGATCTCACGCTCGATTCGTTCGGGTTCCGGATATGCTGTCGTCGGCAACTCGATCGTCACCCGCACAGAACCCTCGATCGACTCGACCGACTTGACCATCCGCAAGTCGCCCAAAGAACGACCCAACTCCGGATCGATCAACGCCTCGATCTGATGCCTCACGTCCGAATCACTCATCAACCTGTCTCCCAGTCTCTATTACCCAGTCTCTATTACCCAGTCTCTATTACCCAGTCTCTACTAAGTCTCGGCCCCGCACGACGACTCAGGCCGCACCCTCCAAGACCCGTTCACACATCCTCCACAACCGCGACGGGTTCAAGGGCTCAAACAACACAGCCGTTGCACCCAGTTCCCTGAGCGGCCATTCCAACTCCGCCATCACAGGCATTCCCACCACGACGATCGGCCAAGGCCGGTCCCAACACTCCAATAACCGCAACACGGTTGGCTGACCAACCGACAGGTCAGCCAACACCATGCCGCCCCAGGTCGCTCCGACCCGATCCATCACTTCCGATACACTCGAAACCGACTCGATCGCACCGACGACACGCCGGACGCCCACATCGCACCGCAACCAATGTGTCTCCAGTTCGCAACGGAACCGGGTCGATTCTTCCAAGACGATAATCGACGACACGCCGGGCATCGCGTTTCACCTGGCCATGTCACTGGCACCCAAAGCTCGATCGGTATGCAGCAGTCACGTAATTCTAGAGGTCCAGGCCCGAAGCGGCAACGCGTCGCGAATCTTGCCGTCGCAGCCCGCTGTCAGTAGGCTGCACCCGACTGCCAACACTGAAGACACCGCAGACATCGCAGACACAGCAGAATTGGCGGCCAGGACCACTTGGGCAAGGACAGATTTCCGACTGACACACGAGATGGACACACGAAATGAGTGAACACAGCGAACCTCTGGTCAATATCCTGATGGGCAGCAAGTCCGACTGGAGCACGATGCAACACACCCGCGACATGCTCGAACAGTTCGGCATCTCCAACGAGTGCCGAGTGCTCTCGGCTCACCGGACTCCGGCCGAAACGACCGACTACGTGTCCGGTGCCGAGGAGCGTGGGGTCGAGGTGGTCATCGCGGCCGCCGGTGGAGCCGCTCACTTGGCTGGCGTCTGTGCCGCTCATACCGTGCTCCCGGTTCTGGGAGTCCCGATGACCGGCTGGGCCACCGACGGCATGGACGCTCTGCTTGCCACCGTACAGATGCCGCGAGGAATCCCGGTCGGAACCCTGGCGATCGGCAAGGCCGGAGCTGTCAATGCCGCTCTGCTGGCCATCGCCATCCTCGCCACCAATCGACCGGAACTCAGACAACAAATCAAGGACTACCGGCAGAGCCAGGCCGCCGCCATCCTCGCCGAAACACTCGAATAATCCCGTCCCAACCACGCCGTCCCGACATCTCGTCGCCGCCCCGGACAATCCCCCGTGAATGAACTCCAGGCACGAGGGGCACGGCAGTGGCTGGGGACCGGCCTGGCCGTCGCAGCCGGATCGTACGGTTTGGCCGGACTGGTGATCCGACTCACAGTTCGAGACTCGCTGACTGCCGCCGCGATGATCTACTACGCCACCCCGTGGCCAGTGCTGGCGACGATGCTGGTGCTGGTAGCCGGAGGACTTCGCCTGCGAAACCGCTGGGGATGGGCCTGCCCGCTGGCCACCGTCGGACTGGTCGGGCTGACCGCATGGATGATCGCGGCACTCTCGGACACCCCACCACAGGCCTCACCAGAGCAACACAACACACTCACCTGCCTGACATGGAACATCGATCACGGCCAGGCCGGATGGCAGCAGCTGGCCAGGTCGATCCGGGACGAAGCGACCGACCTGGTCTGCCTGGTCGAGGCGGGATCGAATGAGCCCGAACACGAACGGTTTTGGGACTCGGCACTCCCGGATTACTCCTCCGCAGGTCTCGGCTCCGGCATGCTCGTGCTCGTCAAGAACGGCACCATCCGACAAACCCGATCCGGTTCGCTCGATGGCAACGCCCGCTTCCGCCAATTCGATATCTCCTGCCGTGGCACCCAACTTGTGCTGTTGATTGTCGATGTCAAGAGCACTCCCTGGATCTCAAGACAGGCGGCTCTCGAACAACTTGCACACATTGTCGCCAATATCCCCGACCGCCCGGTCCTGATCACCGGCGACTTCAACACCCCGACCGACTCGGCCTGGTTCGATACGTGGCACCCCAACCTGAAAAATGCCTGGGATGAAGCCGGAACCGGATTCCGCCCAACCTGGCCTGTCCCACTGCCACTGCTCGACCTTGACCAGTGCTGGGGCAACAAGCTGGTCCGCTTCGTCGACTGCCGCGCCGCCACCAGCTCGCAGTCCGACCACCGAAAACTACTCACCCGCTTTGCCGTCCATACCACCGGAAGGGACTACACCAGCCCCAGCCGTTTACGCAAGAACCACTCGGACGACACCAACGCCACGAATACACCCAGCACGTACCAGTTGTCCCACAAGTCGATGACCGTGGCCCGAGCCATCCCGCCGGCGGCCGGCTGAGACAACAGCTGGTCGATCGCTTCGCCAAATCGCTCCGGAGTCAACCGGGCACCGCCGCTGAGCCGGGCGATCTGTTCCAGCAAACCGGGATCGGCCGCCGGGTCGTCCAACTCCAGATCGCGAGCGTCGACCAGGAATCGGGCTCGAGCCGGTAACCCGGCCGATTGACCATTCCGACTGGCATTCACCTCGACCCAGTAATCCCCCGCCTCGGCCGTCTCGGCAAAACGCGACGAAAATGCGTCGATGTCTCTTCGCGGCTTCAACTGCACCTGGCGTTGGCCCGGAGCCAGTACCTGGACCTGGAACTGAGCATCAGGAATCGGTTGCCCCTGCTCGTCACGCGCTCCGTACCGCAACGACACCTCGGCCGCAGCATTGTAGGTGCGAGGTTCGATCTGGACCCAGATCGGTTGATCCGAGTCGTCTTCCTTGTGAGCCAGCCAATAGACCATCTGCTGCCAGAACCTCTGGTGCACCTCGCGATGGCCGAACTGGAACCAGAAATAGGTGGAATCGCCGGCAAAGGCGATCAGCCGCCCGGTGCCGGTGTCGGCCGACAACAGCATGGCGTTGCCGTCGCTGTCGCGAGCCAACACGTCGATGAACTCGTTCTTGGGCCGGATCCGATTCGCCTTTTCCAGCGGTGGCAAAGACTCCCAACGAGACCGGTTCGTTTCACCGCTGTCAGCAATCCGCATGATGAAATGAGACAACCCGGCATCGGTGGGGATCACCCGGATGTCCTGCATCAGGTGCAGGTCGGTCTCGATCGCCCCTGCATCCTGGAATTCCGCCGGACTCATTGCCACAGGCGACAAGGCGTCCAGCGGCGTGTTGGCATAGCCGCCCGCACCGAATGCACTGAACCCGCCCAGCATCAGCAACCCGGCTCCCTCGCGGACCCGAGCCGCCAGGCTCGCCAGGTGCTCAGGCCCCAGTACGCTGGCAGGGATGTTGCCCAGGATGTAGACGTCGTGCTGGCCCCTCTGAAACAACTCGGCAGGTAATCCCGCCGCTTGGCCCGATCGGCCGGGACGGACGATGTGAGTTTCGAGCTGAATTTTGTCCGATGACCTGAGCAACTGCACGCTGCGGATCTCGGGTCGCGGCTGATCGATGTAGGCCACCCGAATGCCGCCGCGACGGACACTGATCAGCGATCGACGACCATTGTTCGTCTTGCGAACCTCTTCGGGAAGACCGTCGGCCTCGACCGCTATGATGAACTCGCCCGGCCGAGTCGGCACGAACGACAATTCGAACTGCCGCACGTCCTCGTTACGGGTCGTGGAAATCCGACGGATCGGTGAAGTGCGACCGGTCGAAGGCGGCTGGACCATCGGACCCGACTGGCCAATCGTCAATCCCGCCCGGTCCTCAACCTTTAGCCGCAACGTGACCTGGCGATTGGCTGCACCCACCAACCGCACTCGCGCACGGACAATCACTGCCTTGTTCTCGAACACCACCCGGTCGACCAGCAAATCGTCGATCGAAATGTCGACCGAATTTTCACCACCTCCCGATGCCCCAAACGGAACCGTGTAGACCGGTAAACCCTGATCGCCCAGCATCCTCGCCACGCGGCGAGGATCGAGATCGAACGGAGACAGAGCCCGCTGAGCACCGTCGCCCATGAGAATCGCCCCACTGTACTGCCGGTTCCGTGCCTCCTGGAGCAGATTCTCGAGCACATGGCCCATCGCCGTCTGATCACCCGAAGCCTCGGCAGACGGCAACTCGTCTTGCGACAAATCCAACGGTACCAGCTCCCGATCAAAGTCAAAGAATCGCACCTCGACGTTGTCGCCAAGATCCTCCAACTGACGCCGATTCGCCGAAATCGTGGCGATCAAGGCCTCGCGACGAGTCTTCCCGCCAGCCGCATCCCCGATACTCATGCTCCGGGTCCGGTCCATCACCACGGCAAACAACCGCGGTCGACTGTCCGGTTCGACAAACTGCAGACTCGGCCGCAACATCGTGAATGCCAACACCAATGCCACCGCCAACCTCAGCAACAACAGAGACCGAGCCGCTCGTGGCGACACCGACTGCAACTGCCGCGGATAAGTCCGCACGATCAACACCACAACGGCTACGACGACCGCCAACACCAATGACCAGTGCCAGGCCGGTGACATGTCCAAACGGATCATGAACCGCCTCCTGATGCCGCCGCTGGGTGACCGGTTTCGTAGAACCGGTTGGCTACCAGGTGCTCGCAGCAAAACACGATCAGCAACAACACAAGCAGCATCGGAAACACCTCACGCCCGATCCGCATATCGCCCACACGCCGCTCGAGTTCTTCAAGATCTCTGGCCACCTGGTAGCGATCGGCCCCGAGCAGCAGATCCAGATCGTCGCCCGCCAATCGAGACAGGTCGCGTTCGGCGGCATCGAGATTCAGGCTGAATCCAGCTCCCCAATCCACCGCATCACCAAGCCCTCGGACCTGGTAGTGACCCAACTCCTCCGACACATCGACCGACAGCACCCGACCAGACCGGGACCGGCCCGGTCGCTGGCCACCATCAGGAGCCACGACCGAGAACTCGGTGACCGATCGCGACGGAAACAACTGGACCGCCAAAGCCGTATTCGCTTCGTAAGTGTAGGATTCGCCGGATCGCTGAGCGAGATAGCCGACAAGTTGATCGACGAGTACGACGAACCAGTCCGAACGAGGCAGGTCGTTCCACCCCCAACGCAGATCCAATGCAGTGGCCAGCATCAGAGTCCGACCGCGGCCCAGGCTTCGCTCCAGAAGAGCCGGGTCGCGTGAGTCGCCGGTGAAACGAGTTACCACCTGGCTGCCCGGCCCCGGCTGAAGACGCCAGTACAACCGCACGTCTCGCAGTACCAGGTCGCCGGCACCACCAAGATCGGCGAACAACTTGAGCGCCGGATGAGTCGCGTTGCGGAGATCCAGGTATTCGGGTGGAGTGAACTTGCGAGAGACATCCAGTCTGGCTGGCAACACGCTCTGGGCCGCGTCGCTGTTGTAGGACGATGGCTTCACACCTCGCTGTTGCTGCCAATGCACGCTCGAACCCAGCACCACACCCAATCCGCCTCCAGATTCGACAAAACGCCCGAGTTGACTCCACGAATCGTTGGTCACTTCCGGCACATTCAATAGGATCACTGAGCGGTAGTCCGACAGCCTGGCGTCGGCCAGACGGTTGGGAGTGACATGATCACAGCGGAACCGAGCCCGACCCCGCTCCACCTCCTGCCTCGGCGACAATGCTTCGATCAGGTACGCCGCTTCCCGCGACGTCGGAGCCACCAGCAGCACGCGAGGGGCCGACGCCACCGCGACTGTGAAATAGGCCACGTCGTCAGAGGCCAGAGGATCACTCGAACGCAGACGCAGCTCTCCCTGGACAAACGGACCCGAGAGCCCGTCGGCCACCAGGCTGATCATCGACGCCGCACCACCCTTCAGCTTCACTGCCGCCGAACCCCGAGGCACCGACTTGCCCGATGCGTTGACCACCAGCAAATCGACCGTTCGGTCCACCTCGCCGTCCAACCCCGTCCCGTCAACCGTCGCGGTGATCGTCACCGCGCCACCCTCGGCAACCGTTTGACGAGACAGATCCAATGAGGCGATCCCCGAGTTGACC
>CAVOEV010000268.1:0-6333 GCA_963694825.1 Planctomycetota bacterium | reverse complement strand
GACGGCGATGATCCCCCAGCAGGAAGCGCGGCAGATCTACCTCGACGACCTGGTCAACAATGTCGGCCAGGCCTTCCTGTCGATCTCGATGCGGTGCTGCAAGTGCCACGACCACAAGTTCGATCCGATCCCCACTCGTGACTACTACCGGATGTACGCCGCGTTCGCCGGCACCCAGCCTGCTGAGGTCGAAGCTGCATTTCTGCCTGCGGAGAACCGAACGGGATTTGCACAGAAGCGGAAACTCGTCGAGGAACGTCTTGCCTTCGCAACGTCCGAACGCGACAAGGTCCTGGGCAAGCAGGAAGCGGCCGCAAAAGCGTGGTACGCCGAGCACGATCTCCCTTACAAGGATGTCAACTCCCGTCGCAGGGACCCCGAGGACATGAAGCCGCCACGCCACGTGGGTCTGACGCCCAACGAGAAGGGCATCCTGAAAGTCCGCGAACAGGACGTCTGGATCTGGAACCGCCGGCTGGAACGTTACCGGCCGATGGCCCAGTCGGTTTTCAACGGCCCGGATGGTCCCAAGAACGGCCGCAAGCTACGACGTCCGAAGCAGGTCAAGCAGACGTGGAGACCCGCGAACTTCATTCTCGGCGGCGGGTCGCTCGCCGCACCGCTCAAACCGGTTCAACCCGGCGTGCTCAGCGGCACGGGTCTCGCGGTGAACCAACAGGCCGGGGACCGGTTCCGCATCACCTCCGATCTCGACGGTCGACGCCTCGAGTTGGCCCGCTGGATTGCCAGTGATGACAACCCGCTGACCGCGAGGTCGATCGTCAACAGGATTTGGCAGTACCACTTCGGCAGGGGAATCGTCCGCACGTCCAACAGCTTTGGTGCCAAGGGCGGCAAGCCGAGCCACCCGGAACTTCTCGACTGGCTGGCGACCGACTTCATCGAACACGGCTGGAAAATCAAGCGGCTGCACCGGTTGATCCTCTCGAGCCAAACCTATCGGCGGTCGAGTCGACCGGTCGACCGGAAGAAGCAGGCGACGGTCGATTCCGCCAACGAATTGCTCGCTTCGTTTCCCGTTCGTCGCCTGACGGCCGAGGAGTTTCGTGACAGCATGCTGGTGGTCACCGGCGAACTGAACCGAGAGGTGGGCGGGGTGCCGATCATGCCCGAGATCAATCTCGAGGTGGCACTGCAGCCTCGCATGATCCAGTTCTCGATCGCCCCGGCCCACCAACCGTCACGGACACCGGCCGAACGAAACCGACGCACGATCTATGCCTACCGGGTCCGCGGACAGGCGGATCCGTTCCTGGAGATCCTGAACCTGCCCAACCCGAACGAATCGTGCGAGAAACGAAACGCCGCGGCGGTCTCACCCCAGGCATTCACGCTGATGAACAGCGACGTGATGACCGATCGGGCCATCGCCTTCGCGGTGCGTATCCGAAAAGAGAAACTCGGCGATTCGGCTGGGTGGATTCGCCGGGCCGTCCAACTGGCCTATGCACGAGTCCCCAACCGGGCAGAACAGAAAAACTTGCATGCCTACCTGGTCGAAATGCAGGGCTATCACGCCCTGCATAAGCCGGCACCTGTCGAGTATCCGACCCAGGTGGTCCGTTCGCTGGTCGAGGAGTTAACCGGCGAGCCATTCGAGTTCATCGAGAAGCTCAACGTCTACGAGAACTACGTTGCGGACGCCAAACCGTGGACAGTTGATGTCGACACGCGGGCACTGGCCGACGTGTGCCTGCTGTTACTGAACTCCAACGAATTCCTGTACCTGTACTGAGACGAAAGACGCCCCGGATGGCCACCGTTCCCCGTCGCGAATTCCTGTTCGGTCTCGGCTCGTCGCTGGGAGCCCTGGCACTGACCGACCTGCGCGCCGCCGAGACGAAGAGTGACAACCCGCTGTCTGCACGCAAGACGATGCATCCGCCCAAGGCGAAGGCGGTGATCATGCTCTTCATGGAAGGAGGCCCCTCGCAGGCGGACACGTTCGATCCGAAACCGAAGCTCAACCAACTGCACCTCTCCGAGTCGACCCGAACGAAGGGGCTGGCGACCGGAAAGCGGTTCTACGTCGGCAGTCCGTTCACGTCACGGCGGGTCGGCGAATCGGGCATCGAGATGAGCGACCGGTGGAAATTCCTGGCCGACCCAGCCGTCGCCGACGAATTGTGCGTCTACCGCGGCTGCCAGGCCTCGTCGCTGAACCATCCCGAAGCCCTGCTGCAAATGAATACCGGCAGCCGGCTCGGCGGTGATCCCGGAGTCGGCTCGTGGGTGAATTACGGGCTGGGTTCGGAAAACCGCAACCTGCCGGGTTATGTGGTGATGACCGAACTGGCCCTGCCACAGGCCGGACCGGCAAACTGGACCAACGGGTTCCTGCCCCCGCATTTCCAGGGTACTCGCCTACGGTCGACCGGGTCGCCGATCCTCGACCTCGACCCGCCGCAATATAAGTCGCGTGCTCACCAGCGTAAGGCACTCGATCAACTGGCCATTCTCAACGCCGGCCATGCAAAACAGCACCCCGAGCATGCCGAGTTACAGGCACGGATGGCGAGTTACGAACTGGCGTACCGCATGCAGATGTCCGTACCCGGGATTGTCGACATCGACAAGGAACCGCGGCATCTCCAGCAGGCTTATGGTCTGGACCGTAAGGAGACCGCGGCATTCGGACGACAGTGCCTTATGGCCCGTCGACTGGTCGAGCAGGGCGTTCGGTTCGTGCAGATTTTCTCGGGTGGATGGGACAGCCACGACTACCTGGAACGGGGCCACTCGTCTCGCATCGCCAGTGTCGATCAGCCGATTGCGGCACTGGTCAAGGACCTGAAGGCCCGTGGCCTTCTCGACGAGACGCTGGTCGTCTGGACGGGCGAGTTTGGACGTACTCCCGACAACAACTACCGCGGTGGGGTCACGGCACTGGGGCGCGGACACAATGTCGATGCGATGAACATGTGGTTTGCCGGTGGAGGCACGAAGCCGGGTACGGTGGTCGGAGCAACCGACGAAATCGCGGCCAGGGCCGTCGAGGTCGTGCATCCGATCCGTGACGTGCACGTCACGATGCTGCACCTGCTTGGGCTGGACGACAACAAGCTGACCTACTTCCATGCCGGTCGATTCAAGCAACTTTCGCAGTTCGGTGGCGAGTTGATTCCGGAGATCATGGCGTAGGGACCCCGCACCGGCGGTGGCAGCGACACGAAGTTTGACGGTGCGTCAGAAATCGAACTCGAGAGGACACGCAGCACAATGAAAATAATCTTCAGCTTGTTCATCGTCTTGACGGTTTCCGCGACCGCTGCAGGACAGCCGGTCGTTTCGCGGCACGGCGACAGCAGCGTGGCCGAGAGGGCCGCCACGAGCAGGATCGATTCGCATTTTTCACCTCCGAAGGCCTGGCAGGGGAAGTTTGGTGACTACAAGTCGCCGCTGGTCTTCGCCAACGGCGTGACGGTGAAAACGCCGGGAGACTGGGCGCGTCGGCGGGCGGAGATCTTGGCCGAGTGGGAAACGTTGCTGGGCAAGTGGCCGCCGCTGATCACCAAGCCGGAGGTGGAGTTCCTGGCGAGCGATCGCCGCGAGAACTTTGTTCAGCATCGCGTTCGCTTCCATTGGACTCCGCACGAAAAGACGACCGGTTACCTGCTGATCCCCGATGGCAAGGGGCCTCACCCGGCGGTCGTGACGGTGTTCTACGAACCGGAAACGGCAATTGGTCGGGGCAAGGCCAACCGCGATTTCGCACTACAACTTGCCCGCCGTGGTTTCGTCGCCTTGTCGATCGGCACGACCGAAGCCAGCAAGGCGAGAACGTATGCGCTGTACCATCCGAGTATCGAGGACGCTCGAGTCGAGCCGCTTTCGATGCTTGGCTACGCGGCGGCGAACGCGTGGCATGTGCTGGCGAGTCGACCGGAAGTGGATGCCAAGCGGATCGGCATTGTCGGGCATTCGTTTGGCGGCAAGTGGGCGATGTTCGCCTCGTGTCTGTTCGACAAGTTCGCCTGTGCCGTCTGGTCGGATCCGGGAATCGTGTTTGATGACGTTCGGCCTAGCGTCAACTACTGGGAACCGTGGTATCTTGGCTATCACCCCAAGCCGTGGCGGCAGCGTGGGCTTGTGACCAAGGCGAATCCTGCGCGAGGCGCTTACCCGAAACTCAGAGCAGCCGGCCGGGACTTGCACGAGTTGCACGCGTTGATGGCCCCGCGACCGTTCCTGGTCTCCGGCGGATCCGAGGACTCGGCCAGACGCTGGGAAGCCCTCAACCATTCGATCCAGATCAACCGCATTTTGGGTCGCAGGAATCGAGTCGCGATGACGAACCGTCCGGACCATTCACCCAACGCCGAGTCAAACGCAGTGATCTACTCGTTCTTCGAGCGTTTCCTGAAAGGACGGAGTGAATGACTCGAACCGCGTGACGCAAGTCCTGGCCCGAATCCTGGTTGCTGCAAGGGACGCTTCCAGGTGAAGCGGCCGGGTGTCAAAACTGGTGTCAAACCGATAAAAGCGTAATGCGGCGACCGGCTGTAACTGGCGGTCAACACTGCACTTGCCCTCGTAGCTCAGGGGATAGAGCGACGGTTTCCTAATTGGTCTCAGGGGACTTGGTGTCCGGGCTAAAAAGCCGCAGAAACAACGGTGTGACAGCGACTTATGACAACACCGACGTGCCGGGCGAAACCCCTGAAAAGCCCTACTAGACCCCGCTTGCGGGTGTCATGACACCCGGGGTTAGAATGACGGTTCAATGGTCCGTTGCCATCCAGAAACTGACCACTCGACCCCGAGCTGGTCCAGGTGATCGAGGCCTGGCCGACGCTGCCACCAGCGATCCTCGCGGCAATCCTGGCGATGCTCAGGGCGGCCGGGTGAGCCAGTCGGCGGCTCGAAGCCTAAAAGACTATCGCCGGGCCAGCTGCTGATCGCGTCTTGACCGTGATCGCCGGCCACGGCATAGTGTCGGTAATTCTCAGGCTCAGGGCATGCTACGTGGCACAACGCGTCCTGAAGATCTCAGCTACGATCAGTTCAAGAGCCTCGGCGATTTTTCTCAGCTGATCGCGATGTCGAGGTAACTGGGCCTGGCCTGCGTGGGGTTGGTGTTGGCCCTGGTGGCGACGACGACCTTGATGTCGGTCCAGGATCGGGTGAAGGAGCACGCGGTGCTGCAGACGATCGGGTTCACCGGGGGCGAGGTGTTCGGGCTGGTCCTGATCGAGAGTGCGGTGTTGAGTCTCACCGGTGGCATATTGGGCGTGTTCCTGGCAGTGGTGACACTGGAACTGGTTCCGATGTCGGTCGGAGCCGAGGCGGTGACGATTGCCTTCCAGGCCACCGGCCGCTTGATAGCGGTGGGCGTGGCGGTGTCGCTGGTGGTGCGGTGCTGGCGGGAATTGCTCCGGCCTGGCACGCTTCGCGGACGGACCTGGTTGCCGCGTTGCGTGGTGGGTAGTCGCAGCGAATTGACCGCTGCCGCGATCGGACTCAGAATGGGCCGCTCGTTCCTGCTGAAAGCGGCTCGATGCTGTACCTGATTGCGTGGTTGACCGACTGCGCGCTGATCCTGTTTCTCTTCAGCGTCACCCGCGTTCTGGCCGAGCAACAGGCGAGTCCGTGGACGCTGGGCACCCTGGGAGCGGCTTTCTTCCTGGCCAGTGCAATCAGCAGCACGCTGGCGGGTCGGCTTTCGGACCGTGTCGGCCGCAAGGCCGTTGCGATCTCCGGAAGCATTGGCCTGGTCGCGAGTCTCTCGGTGTTACTGCTCTTCGACAGTGGTGCCTGGCGATTCTACGTGGCCTATGCCTGTGCGGGCATTTCGGTGGGGCACGTATATCCTCCGGTGATCGCGCTGTTGAGCCGGTGTGCGGGTCCCCGGGAGGCGAGTCGCCGGTTCCTGCGTTTCGGTCTCGCCTTCAACCTGGGCATCCTGGTCGGCCAGATGGGCGGCGGGTGGCTCTACGACCACGTCACTCCGGAGGCTCCGTTGTTGACTGCGATCGGGTTGGCGGTGGTGACGGTGCTGTGCCTGTTCGGTGTGAGCGAGCGTGGAGGAGTCGAGACGGATGCGGCGGGTAGCCTGGAGGGTCCGGGTTTGAGCCTCAGGGAGCGGAGCAGCGCGAGGCGTTTCATCCGGTTGGCCTGGCTGGCGAATTTCGCCGGGATGTTTTCGATGAGCACACTGTGGTTCCTGTTTCCGGCGCTGGCGGTGGCATTGGAAATCCCGGCCGAAGAGCACGGCGTGGTGCTGGGTGTGGGTCGTGCGACGGTGATGGGTGTGTACCTGCTGATGCACCTGGTGCCGGTCTGGCATTACCGGTTCGGGTATTCGGTGGCGGC
>CAVOEV010000267.1:0-6406 GCA_963694825.1 Planctomycetota bacterium | reverse complement strand
TCACCCTCGTTCGGCCGGTGCATCCCGGTCGCAATCAGGATCAGGATCTGGTCCCGAGGAATCCCGGATGCCTCCAATGTCGGCAACAAGCATTCCAGGATCACCTGGTTGGGTACCGGGCGGGTGATGTCGCAGATGGCGATGCAGGCCGACGTCCGACCGCGAGCCAGTTCCGACAACCGAGCACACCCGGTCGGATCGGCAACCTTTTCGGCAACAGCTGCAACCGGGTCAGACAACACAGCCAGAGGCTTGATCGACAAGGGCCCGACGATGTTCGCGTCGGGCAGTTCCACCGTCAGGCCGGTCTTGCCGTAATCCAGAGTGACTTGCATGGTCGGATGATCCGCAGGGACGGGAACTCGCTGGTCGATCTACGATAGCGGATTCGTACGCCCGAGTTCACCGCAAAGACCTCAGACTTCATTCCCCATGCAGGGTCAGCACCAATCGACGGCCACTGGCACGATCGCGGTGTTCGACCAGGTAGATCCCCTGCCAGGTCCCCAACGCCAGCCGACCGCCCGACACGGGGATCGACAGCGAACAGCCCAACAACGAATTCTTGACATGAGCCGGCATGTCGTCGGGGCCTTCGAGTGTATGGCGATACGGGAAGTCCTCGGGTGCGATCGCGTTGATCGATGCCTCGAGGTCCCGAGGGACATCCGGATCGGCGTTTTCGTTAATCGAAAGCGACGCGGACGTGTGCTGGATAAACACATCCAGCACGCCGCAGCCGGTCTCGGACAACTCGGGCAACGCACCAACCACCTCGTCGGTCACCAGGTGCCAGCCCCGAGACTTTGCTGGCAGGTTCAGATTGCGCTGAGTCCAAGTCATCGGCCGACGGTCCCCGCCTGGCCACGCCATCTCAGGTAATGGTCGGCAAGCACGATGGCCACCATCGCCTCGGCCATTGGTACAAACCGAGGCAACACGCACGGATCGTGGCGTCCTCGCGTCTGGATAGTCGTGTTCTGGCCGTCCGAGGTGACGGTTGGCTGCTCGATCGGCAGGCTGCTGGTCGGCTTGATGGCCGCACGCAGTACCAGAGGCTGACCGGTGGTGATGCCTCCCAACATGCCGCCGTGCCGATTGCTCGAGGTGGTGATCTGCCCGCTTTCGGGATCGGTCGTGAACAGGTCGTTGTGCTCGCTGCCCCGCATCACCGCACACCCGAAACCGATTCCGTACTCGACCCCCAGCACCGCCGGCAAGCTGAACAGGGCCTTGCCCAGGTCGGCCTTGATCTTGTCGAAGACCGGCTCACCCAGTCCCGCCGGCACACCCGTCGCCACAACCTCGGCCACACCACCTACCGAATCGCCCTCCTTGCGAACTGATTCGATCAGCGAGAGCATGCGTCGGGACGCGTCGTGGTCGGGACATCGCACCAGGTTCGGCTCACCGTCAGCCAACGTCTCGACCGCCACCGGATCGACCGCCGCCGGGTCGGGCACGTCGGCTCGAATGTCACCCACCTGCACCACGTAGCCGCACACCGCCCCGCCAAACGCTTCTCGGAGTAGCGTCTTGGCCACCACGCCGGCGGCGACCCGTACCGAGGTCTCGCGGGCACTCGAACGACCGCCGCCACGATAGTCGCGGAAACCGTACTTGGCATCGAACGTGTAATCGGCGTGGCCGGGTCGGTACTTGTCCTTGATGTCGCTGTAGTCGCGACTGCGTTGATCGGTGTTGCGGATCAGGATCGCCAGGCTGGTCCCCGTCGTACGACCCTCGAAGACACCCGAAAGGATCTCGGCCTCGTCCGGCTCGTCTCGCTGAGACACAATGTGACTCTGGCCCGGCCGACGACGAGCCAGGTCGGCACGAAGGTCGTCAACCTCCAAAGGCAGCCCCGGCGGGACACCGTCGATGATCACAACGTTGCCCGGACCGTGACTCTCGCCCGCGGTCGTTATGCGAAATGCCTGTCCAAACGAATTGCCTGCCATGAGCCGATTGTAGTCGACACCCCAGCACACCGGGCAGCCGACAGCACACTACGTCCCCGCACTGCCCGAACCCGACAACGGAAGCTGCAACAACCGGTACAACCCGTCCAGCCGCTTCACCTCGTCGGCCTGCTTCTTCGGATCCAGACTCCGACGATATACCTCCAATGGCGACCAACTGGTCTTCGCCGCACTCCGACGCAACACCGACAGCAACGGATCGTCGTCCGATGCGATCATCCCGACCATCCTCAACATCGCCTTGCGACGATCCTTCGGCTGCAACCCACCCAACATCACGTCCGCTCCGTCCCGAGCCTCCAGGCTGCGGCACGACATGGCGTACCCCGTCGGAAACGCCTGTCCCGAATCGAATCGCCACACCACTTCGCCAACATCAGTGATCGTGCCGTTGGTCTCGACCACAGCACCCGGCAAACTCAACGTCACGTCGAATTGCCGAGCCGTCCCGAAGATCGCCACCGGATACGGGATGCGGTAAACGCCCCAGATCCGAGTCAACAACAGATCCCTGCCCGAATCGTACGCCTCGACCGATCCAAAACGCTTCGTGATCACCGACTCCCACGACTGCTGAAGCCGAGTCCGCTTCACCGCCTCAGCATCCACAGCATCCCCCGCATCATCTTCAGCCTCTGGCTCGTCGGACTGCTCGGGCGTGACAATTTCGAGCCAAACCAGGATCTCCTCGATCGCCTCCTCGGACAGCGATTGGCCCGCACCGTCGACGACCTTCTGCTTCAACAGCCTGCGAGCAAACGGGATGACAAACCGCTCGTTGGTGGTCTTGGAAAACGTCTTCAGCAAGCGGCCACCCGAGTCGGCCAACTTCAGGCCGTAACGATCCAAGAGCACGATCATCCGGTGCTGGATCTCCTCTTCACTGATCGCTCGGCCCCGCAACGCCAGTTGCAGGTCGAAATCAAGCAGGTCGGCAACAAAGGCCGCTGCGGTGGTGCGACACCACTTCTCCAACGACCCGAATCGGTACTTCGTCCCGAAACGGTGCTCGAGTGTCGCGATGGCCAGGTCGACACTCAACCTGACCAGTTCGTCTCGAGCATGTCGGCGGTCGTCCAGTTCGACGACGTCGGTCAGGGTCTCGACCCAGACATGCTCGACGACCAGCCCCAGGTCACGTCGACGGTATTCGCGAACAAGCCGCCCCTGTCGATCGAGACCCGATGCACTGAGCACAAAATGATCGGGAATCTCACCGACGCAAGCAAACCGACCCCAACCGGCAAAGTGCTCCTCCATCGGCCCGTTGGCCTGTTGCGGCTGGTCCTTGTCGAGCACCAGACGCGGCATCTGCCGGATCGGTGTCTCGCGGGTCGGTTTGGCGACGACCCGAGTCTGCTGCCAGGCTGTGTGCTTCGAGATGGCGTCGGGAACCGTCGAGACCGGCTGACAGATCGCTCGATCGATCGCCCCGTCGCTGCCGATTCGTGTCTCGATCTTGTACGTTTCGGACGTGCACCCCCACGTCACTGTCACGCTGACGCCAAGCAACACCGCAAAGATGTTTCGGTGGGTCGATTCCATGAGATAATCCTGTATGAAGCCGCCCCGGCATGCAATACGCTAGCTTGGCTCCTTGACGGACACCAACCGCACCAGAACAATCGCTCTCCGTCACCAACCGACCGATTCAATCAGGATTCCAGGACCCCGCTGATGTTCCAACACCTCCAGGCCGCTCCACCCGATGCCATTCTCGGACTCAACGAAGCCTTTGCTGCCGATACGACCGAAGGCAAGATCAACCTCACCACCGGAGTCTACAAGGATGCCACCGGGATCACTCCGGTGCTCGACTGCGTCAAGCAGGCCGAACGTCGGTTGGTCGAGACCGAGACATCCAAGGGCTACCTGGGCATCGACGGGATGAAGGAGTTCCGCGACCGGGCTCGCGGGCTGCTGTTTGGAACCGAACACGAAATCACCACCTCGGGCCGCACTGCCACCATCCAGGCACCCGGAGGCACGGGGGCGCTGAGAGTGGCGGCCGAGTTCCTGCGGCGAGCGTTTCCCCATGCCCGGATCTGGTGCAGTCGACCGACCTGGGCCAATCACACCGGCATCTTCACCGCCGCTGGACTCGAAGTCGACGCCTACAGCTACTACGACGCAGCAGCCGGAACGCTCGATGCACAGGCACTGCTGGACTCGTTGGCCAAAATCCCCGCCGGTGACATTGTCTGCCTGCACGCCTGTTGTCACAACCCGACCGGAGTCGACCCCTCGATCGAACAATGGCAGGAAATCAGCCAAGTCATCTCGGATCGCGGGCTGCTGCCATTGGTCGACTTTGCCTACCAGGGCTTCGGAGACGGACTCGAAGCGGACGCCGAAGGACTGCGTGCCCTGGTAGACGCCGGAGGCCCGTTGCTGGTTGCCAGTAGCTTCTCGAAGAACTTCGGACTCTATCGTGAACGAGTCGGAGCACTCTCGGTGGTCACACCCGATCCCGATACCGCCAGCATGGTGCTCAGTCGACTGAAACAGACAATCCGTACCAACTACTCGAATCCCCCCTCACACGGTGCCGCCATCGTGACGACGATCCTCGGCGATGCCGAATTGCGAGGGGGTTGGGAAACCGAACTGGCTGACATGCGAACCCGGATCAACGACATGCGACAGGACCTGGCCGATGGCCTGGCCGCGACCGGCTGCAACCACGACTTCAGTGTCATCACACGACAACGTGGCATGTTCAGCTTCTCGGGCCTCTCGCCCGAACAGGTCGATCGACTCAAGAATGAATTCGGCGTCTACATGGTCCGAAACGGACGGATCAACGTCGCCGGTGTCACCCCAGACAACGTCGGTCGCCTCTGCGAATCGATCGCCGCCGTCGTTTAACCGCCAACCCAGCCCTCACCCTCACATTGCCTCAGCCCTCCAAAACCCCGATAATACGCGACGACAACAAGCCCCCGTCTCGCCCCCCGTCTCGCCTCATCCCAGTTCACCGCCCGATCCTCATGCCCGACCGCCCCGCAGTGCTCGTAGTTCGCCCGGCGGCCATCCTCGCATTCGCCCTGACCAACGTGACACTTGGCAACGCTGTCCAGATGCCACCGCTCGAATCGGGCCGCAGGATCGGCGAAGGGGTTCCGTCGTTTTATGTGCGAGCAGTGACTGGCCCCTTGAGAAACAAGTCTGTCTGCTATGTCTGCCGCAACGGGTCCAGACCCTGCGTGATGGTGCTGTTTCGCGACACACCCCACGCACTCGGACAACTGTTCAAGGCAATCGACAAGGTGGTCGATCAGAACCGGGCCAGAGGTCTCAAGAGTTTCGGCGTGCTGGTTTCCGCAGACCCCGGTCAAGCGATCTCCCGCCTGCAGACTCTGGCCTTTGACCACAAGATTCATCTGCCGCTGTCGGTGGCCACCGACGTGGTCGGCTTGCCCAGTTGCCAGAACGTTCATCGTCAGGCCGAAGTGACCGTCGTGCTGTACCGACGGCAGAAGGTGGTTGCCCGCTACGGTTTTCGTGCCGGCAAACTCGATCCAGCCGCCACCCGCCGCGTTCTGACCGGCATCAAGCTGCTGCTGGACAAAGTGTCGCAGCCGACGTGCAGGACACCCCGGCAACAACCCGATCCATCGAACCACTCATGACCGACACGTCACCCTCCCCCCCACAGTCTGAGCCTCAGCTCGCCACCTCCCAGGGCCCTCGTCGTGCTTCGATGGGAGTCTTGTTCCTGACAGTCTTTGTCGACCTGGTCGGGTTCTCGATCATCTTCCCGTTGTTCCCCGACATGCTGGATCACTACATCCAGAGTGACGGGACCGAAAGTCTGATTGGGAGCCTGGTGGGTTGGCTGAGTGAATTCACGCGTCATCCCAATGAGGAGACTCAGAGGCTGTACACGACCGCGTTGTTTGGCGGTATCCTGGGCTCGATCTACTCGGCCCTTCAGTTCGTCTTCGCCCCATTCTGGGGCCGGCTCTCGGACCGCACCGGTCGCAGGCCAATCCTGCTGGTCTCGATCACCGGCCTGGCCCTGGCCTACCTGGTCTGGGTGTTTGCCGGCAGCTTCGAGTTGCTGATCTTGTCGCGGGTGGTGGCAGGGATCATGGGCGGCAACATCTCCGTCGCAACCGCGGCGGTGGCTGACATCACCGGCGAGAAGGATCGAGCCAAGGGGATGGGAATGATCGGAGCCGCCTTCGGGCTCGGCTTCATTCTCGGACCGGCCATCGGCGGAATGCTCTCGAGTGTCGATCTGACCAACGCCGGTCTGCCCGGTCTCAATAAATTCTCGGCTCCAGCACTCGCCGCCCTGGGCCTGACGGTCTGGAACCTGGTCTGGGTCAAGTTCCGCTTGCCCGAAACGCTTTCCAGCGAACAACGTGGCACCCGCCCGTCACATGCCCGCTCACTGAACCCGCTCCGATTGTTCACCG
>CAVOEV010000266.1:0-6424 GCA_963694825.1 Planctomycetota bacterium | reverse complement strand
TCCAGCAGGTCGCACAGCAAGTCGCTCGGCCAACCTCTCGACAGGCCAAACCGGTGCCGGAGTTCACCGGAGCCGGCATCGTGCGTCCGGTCGGCACGCGGCACCCCCGGCTGCCGTCATTCGTCCTAGTCGCTCCGGATGGCCGCCTGCTGGCGTTCCTGAGAACGCGACCGGGCATCAACCTCGCCGCATGGGTCAACCGCTCCGTCGGCCTGACCGGACCACGCCGCTTCGACAGCAACCTGCAATCCGACCTGCTGATGGTCGAATCCCTGCAAGCGGTTCGCTTGCGGTAACACCAGCGACGGCTAGTACTCTCGAGGCGACACGTTTCCCTGCACGCGGCCCGGCAAGCCCATCAATCGTAGGAAACCCTCGGCGTCGTCCTGGTTGTACGACCCGCCACCCTCCATGCTCGCCACCTCCGCGTCATACAGACTGTTCGGACTGCGGCGACCACACACACTGATGTTGCCCTTGTACAACTTCAGCGTCACAGAACCGCTGACCGGCTGCTGAGCCTCACGGATGAATGCCAGCAAGGCATCGAACTTTCGGCAGAACCAGAACCCGTAATACACCATCTCGGCCACCTCGGGCGACAAACGATCCCGCAAATGGACCAGGTCGCGGTCCAAGGTCAACTGCTCGACCAGCCGGTGCGCTTCGTACAACACCGTCATCCCCGGTGCCTCGTACACTCCGCGACTCTTCATCCCCACGAACCGGTTCTCAACCATGTCGATCCGGCCCACGCCGTTGCGACCGGCCCGCTCGTTCAACTCCTGCACCATCGCCAACGGACTATACGTCTGGCCATCGATCGAAACCGGTATCCCCGACTCGAATCCAATCTCCAGGGTTTCACCCGCTTCGGGAGCCTCCTCGGGCGAGACAGTCATGCCGAATTCGACCAGTTCCACCCCGTTCTGCTCCAAGTCCTCCAGTAATCCCGCCTCGTAACTGATGTGCAGGCAGTTCTCGTCCGAACTGTACGGCTTTTCAACCGACGCCTTGACCGGGATGCCCTGCTCGTCGCAATAGGCAATCATCTCGGTCCGACCCGGAAACAACTCGCGAAATCGCTCGATCCGCCACGGTGCAATCACCTCGACACCCGGATCCAACGCCTCGGCAGCCAACTGGAATCGGCACTGATCGTTCCCCTTGCCGGTGGCTCCATGCACGTAAGCGTTGGCACCCACCTCCCGAGCCACCTGTAGGCAAACCTTCGAAATCAACGGCCGAGCGATCGACGTGCCCAACAGATAGGGACCCTCGTAACGAGCCTGCCACTGCAAAACGGGAAACGCAAAGTCGCGACACAACTCTTCCTGGGCATCGACGATCCGGGCCGACACCACTCCCTGGCTGTTGGCCTTCTCCAGGATCTCGTCCCGGTCCTCGCACGGCTGGCCCAGGTCAACGTACACCGCGTGCACGTCGTAACCCTCGTCTCGAAGCCAACCAAGAATCACCGAAGTGTCCAAGCCACCTGAATACGCCAACACGCAACTGGGCATGAGTTCGATTCCTCGCGAGACGACCAACCGGGAACGGCAAACCGCAGTTATAGAGTCTGACAAGAACGCCCCATAGGGGACTCGCTCATCTCGAAGCACCGGCCTCGAAGGGTACCTGTCCCACATCCCGACCTGACGCTTGAAACACTCACGCGATTCTGACAAGACTCACCACAACATCCGCCAACTCCAAGCTCTCTCAGGACCATCACCACATGCCTCCCACCAAGACCGACCTGCTGGCGAGCGACGTCCGACACCTGATTCACCCACTACACAGCAAGGCCGGACACCAGAACGCTCATGTCTGGGTCCGATCACACGGCTCGACGCTCGTCGACGCCGACGGCAGCGAATACATCGACGGACTGTCGGGACTCTGGAACGTCGTCGCCGGCCACGGACGCACCGAACTGGCCGAAGCCGCCAGCAGACAAATGACCACCCTGCCCTACTGCTCCGGCTACACCGGTAGCTCGAACCTCCACGCCATCGCACTCGCCGAACGACTCGCCGAACTGACCTACCCCTCGATCAACCGGTTCTTCTTCACCTCCGGAGGCGGAGAATCCAGCGAGACGAACTTCAAGACCGCTCGCTACTACTTCCGCCAACTCGGACAACCCGACAAGACCAAGGTCATCTCCAGGCAATGGGCCTATCACGGAGTGACACTGGCGGCGATGAGTGCCACGGGGATCAGCGGCTACTGGCCAATGTTCGAACCCCGAGTCCCAGGCTTCTCTCACATCGCCTCACCCTACCCCTACCGCTACGAAGCCCCCGATGGGATCAGCCCCGGGATCGCCGCTGCCAATGAACTCGAACAGAAAATCCTCGAAGAAGGCCCTGAAACCGTGGCCATGTTCATCGCCGAACCGGTGCAAGGTGCCGGTGGAGTGATCGTGCCACCGGATGACTACTTTCCCAGGATCCGTGAGATCTGCGACCAGTACGACGTGCTGCTGTGTACCGATGAAGTGATCACCGGGTTCGGACGGACCGGTCGAATGTGGGGACTGGAACACTGGGGAGTCGAACCCGACATGATCCAGTACGCAAAGGCGATCACGTCGGGCTACTTCCCGCTGGGCGGTACCGGAGTCAACGACAAGATTGCCGATGTGCTCGACTCCGGAGAGGATGTCTGGATGCACGCCTACACCTACAGCGCGCACCCGGTCGGATGTGCCGTCGCCATGGCCAACCTCGATATCGTCCAGGGCGAAGACTTCCCCACCCAGGCGGCCGAAAAAGGACGCACTCTGCTCGATGGACTCAAGGAACGACTCGACAACCACCCCCACGTCGGTGAAGTCCGCGGACTGGGACTGATGGTCGCCGTGGAAATCGTCGAGGATCGCCAGACCAAGGCTGAATTCGCCGCGGACGAAAAGGTCGGAGCCCGCATCAATCAGGCCATGCAGAATCATGGACTGTTCAGCCGGATGCGAGGAGACGTCGTCTGCTTGGCTCCGCCGATCGTGATCACCGATCAGGAACTCGAACAGGTCATCGATGCCGTCACCAACGCCATCGGTGATGTCCTAGGAGCCTGACGACTCGGTCGAACCCCGAGCCGCTCGCCAGGCACCGAGCACGTGGCCGGTAATCTCGGCGACGCCCTCACCGTTTCGCACCTGGGCGAACACGAACGGACCGTCGCCTCGCATCCGACGGCTGTCGCGATCCATCACCCCAAGGTCTGCACCAACCGCCTCGGCCAGATCCGTCTTGTTGATCACCAACAGGTCCGACTGAGTCGTCCCCGGGCCGCCCTTCCGAGGGATCTTGTCGCCGCCAGCCACATCAATCACATAGATCGTGAAATCGGCCAGCTCGCGGCTGAAATCGGCCGCCAGGTTGTCGCCACCCGATTCCAACAACAACAGGTCCGGTTCGAACTCGCCACTGAGCTCCTCGACCGCGGCCAGGTTCATCGTGATGTCCTCGCGGATCGCCGCATGAGGACAACCGCCCGTCTCGACCGCTCGGATCCGATCCGCTGACAACGCCTCGTTGCGGATCAGGAACTCGGCGTCCTCGCGAGTGAATATGTCGTTGGTCACCACCGCCAGGCTCAACTCGTCACGCAACGACTCGCACAACGCCAACACCAACGCACTCTTGCCCGTACCCACCGGACCACCCACGCCAACCGTGTACGCACGACGAGCGTAGTCGCGATCGGGCAACGGCAACGATCGCTCAGAAAATCGGCCGGGATGCTCCAGTACCTCGTGGTCATGCCCGTGGTCGTGAACGGCATCATGACTGTGGTCGTGGTCGTGGTCCACAGGTGTCTCCTATCGGTTCAAGCGACAACGGCTGCTATCCAAGTCAGCTTTGGAACAATCGGCTGTAGAGTTGATCGTGTCGGGTTGCGACGATTTCCAGCACCGGGCTGGTGATCGCCGCCCGGTCGACGTCTCGAACTGTCGCCAACTCGGCTTCGTGCTGCACAAACCGACTGAATCGGCTGATCAGCGACTGGCCGGCCAGTGGGCCGATGATGTTCAACCGCGTGGCAGCCGAGATCACGTCTCGGAGCTGAGTGTACAGGTACCAGGCGACGGTGCGGTCGAGTGGCAAGTCGAGCAGCCTGGTGACTCGACCCACCAGCACGGCATGGTGTCCCTTGAGTTCTCCGGAAGCAACCGACTGACGCAACTCGCCAATCTCGGCTATCTCGAACGCCGCCTCCGCCGCGGTCAGAAAACTCCGCCCCTGAACACGGCTGGCTCGATTCGCCACATGGTTCGATAGGAACGCGTCGCACCAACGGTCGACTCGGACCAGTGCACGGTCAGAAGCACGGTCAGAAGCTTGGTCAGAAGCTTGGTCAGAAGCTTGGTCAGACGTATGGACCGCGACGAGAAACGGCACGATGCCTCGCGAACTGTCCTGCAACAACGATTCAAGAAACCAGCCCAACGAACGAGCGTCCGTCACCAGGCCCTGCTGCCTGGCCGATTCGAGTCCTGCCGAATGAGCGAAACCGCCCGACGGGAATGCCGAATCGGCCAACTGCCAAAAGGTCCACTCGGCACCAATCATCCTCAGATTACCCCACCTCGGCAAAGCTCCTGCCACCGCAGCCAGACAGCATAACGCCTGCCCGAATCGCTCGCCAGAGACGTCCAAACCGTCTGAAACACCCGGAATCGTCACAGTTTACCTAACCGGTACTGCCGCTAGATCTGTTGCGAACGTCCGGCTGATCCGCTTCATCCTCACGATCCGCCCCATCCGGACAAGTCGCTAACCGGGACGACCGATAGAAGTCCAACAGGCGCACGGTGCGATCAGTGCAATCCCACCACAGTTGTCTCAAATGCAACCCGAGGGGAGCGGTTCGCTCGAGACTCGCCTTGCTGCACACACATCTCGCACGTTTCACGAAGAGGGGAAGAGATCATGTTTTCCAAGAATACACTCACTCTGTTTGCCGTGGCCATGATGGCCCTCGGCACCTCGGCCGTTGCCCAGGACACGACGCTCATCGGATTGCTGACCGCCGATGAAAACTGTGGGAAAGACGCAGCCAACAACGCCGGTTGCGATCCCCGTGACAACTCGTGGCTCCACCCGAAACTACAGGCGGCCAAGAACACCGTCAAAGTTGGCTTCGGAATTCGCACCAGTTTCCGCGGCAATGAATCCGAAGATGTTAATTCAGCCGGAACTTTCGGCGGCCGTGTCCGCGATTTCCAACTCGACAACGCCCGGATCTTCCTCTCGGGGAACATAGGTGAAAAGATATCGGCGTACCTGCACACCGACATCAACGGTGCCCAGGGATTCGCTGGCGACGATGGCATGGGTGACGGCGTGAGAATTCTCGATGCCGCCATCGACTACAAGCTCACCGAAAACGTCACGGTCAAGATGGGACGATTCCTGCCTCCGACCGACCGCTCGAATCTCAGTGGTCCGTTCTTCATCAACAACTACACCTTCCCTTGGGTGCAGTTCACCAACGGATACTACGACGTCTTCCAGGGTCGTGACGACGGCGTCGCGATCTATGGCGAACGGGGTGAAGACATCCAGTTGAAGTGGTCGCTGGCCCTGATGGAAGGCTACGACAATGCCTCCGGCGACGACAATCTCTGGATGGTCGGACGCGTCGTGATGAACTTCCTTGACCCCGAAGAAGGGTACTTCAACTCGAGTACCTACTACGGCGAGAAGGACATTGCCGCGTTGGGATTCACGTTCTCCAACCAGGACGACGCCCACGGTACCGGGTTGGACTACACCGCTTGGAGCCTGGACGCGTTGCTTGAAACGACGCTTGACGGCGGCGGAGTGGTGTCCATCGAGGCCGCCTACTACGACCGTGACCACGACAATTTCGCCGGTGTCGGTGTCGATTCCGGACAGCAGGGAGAAGGCTACTTCATCCTGGGAAGTTACCTGATGGCCGACAGCATCGGCATCGGTGACATCGACGGTCGCCTGCAACCGTCGATCCGGTTCCAGTCATCAGATGGCGATGTGCGAGTTGGCGGAAATATGGACCACAGCGTCGACTACTCGCTGAACTACATCATCCACGGCCACAACGCCCGGGTGTCCCTGGTCTTCCAGGATATCAACTACGTGGGTGGCTACGATGATCAGAACCTGATCATTGGCGGCCAGGTCCGCTTCTAGGATCAACTCAAGCGGATGATCACCAAGACCTCGCCCCGGTCCCACCTCGTCGTGGGACCGGGGTTTTTTCGTCGCCAAAGACCCACCCGGTCCGTCTGAATAATGCCCTCAATCCGAGCGACCTTGCTCAGCCAACAGGCATACGAAACCGCACCAGCAGCAACAGACAACACCCCGCAACACCCCGCAACTCCACACGTCACCACCAATTCCGCCCTGCAGCCCGCTGCAAACAAACTTCT
>CAVOEV010000265.1:0-6465 GCA_963694825.1 Planctomycetota bacterium | reverse complement strand
AGAGTGTCGTGCCCCGAATCGCCGACATCGGCGGGGACGAAGTTCTTAAGTCGTTCTTCGTCGACGGCTCCGGTCCACGTCAGGCTCGGATCAATCGTGTAGTCCTTGATGTGCATCCAGCCGATGTGATCGATCATGTCGACCAGTTCCGAGTGGACCTGTGTGCGGTCCTTGTTCTGAGCGGCCACGTTGCCACCGTCGTAGATGCAGACCATGCCGGGCTGGCCAACCTGCCGACACAGTTCGGCCAGCAACTCGCCGGTCTCACCGATCAGGTTCGGCTCGATCTCCAACCCGTAGACCAACCCGGCCGCACTGGTTCGTTCGACGATTTGCCCCAGTTGATCGACAGCCTGAGGGATCGAGTCGTGCGGGTCGGTCCCCTGGGGGTGGTAGAACGAGAAGCCACGAATCAGCTTGGTGTCGAGTGCCAAGGCAACGCGGATGGTGTCGGCCACTTCGCCGTCGAGGTACTCGTCGAAGGGAACGAAGACGTTGTGCGAGCCGTCGTCGGTGTCGAGTAGCTTGATCTTGCCGATCCGGGCCCCGATCCCCGTAACACTCATGCCGAACTCGGAATGGAGTTCGTTGAGCCGTTTCAGTTCGGCATCGTCGAGCTCCACGACGTGTTTCACTTCACCGGACCCTTCGACGTCGATGAATCGCGGGCTGTAGTACTTCAGGCCGATAGCGGCCATGACCGAGAGTTGTTCGAGAGCAGATTTGTGGTTGGCCGCTTCGTCGGCAAACGCCGAAAGAAACACACGGGGTCGATCGCTCATGATGTTCCTCACCAGATAGCATTCCCAAGCAGCAGCCAAACAGTCTACCTGCCACCATCAGGCCGTCATTGTCGGAACGCACCCCCCCAGACGCAAGACACCCGGGACTGGTTCACCGCTTCTGACCTCCGCTGCCGACTGCTAGACTCGTCACCAAACCGCTCTGCAATCCCAACGGACTCGGCAACACGCATGATCGACCCCATCCAGTTCCCCAACGAAGACCGGTCCAATGCGGCCCGCACCATCATCGGCACCCGCGAACCGGTCGCACTCCGCACGTTCACTCCAACTCAAGCCGTTCTCGCCCGATCGGCCGGGATCTTTCACTGGACCCCCGAAGACCGACGACTCTACGACTACTCGTCCGGTGTCCTCGTCGCCAACCTCGGACACAACCCCAAGTCCTGGCTCGCTCGCTTCGCCGAACTGCTCGGCTGGAACGCCGAAACCCTCGACGGTGGACCGGGCTACGCCGAAACACTCACACTGACCGCATACAACGCAGTCACAGAAATCGAAGCCGCCGCCGTCGAGAAACTGCTCGAGAACGTCGCCGCCAGCCCCGGTGGAGAACGACTCGATTCGGTCTGCTGGGCCGCCTCGGGTTCCGAAGCCGTCCAGAAAGCTATCTGGGCCTGCCTCCACCTCAGGCCACAACGAGACACGATCCTCGCCACTCGCTATGGCTTCCACGGCAAGAAAGGCCTGGCCGGAGCCGTCACCGGTTGTGAAACCGATCACGACCGTGACCCTCGCGTCCGATTCATCAGCTTCCCCATGTCCGATTGCGACGACTACTCCGGCTACGGACAAGACATCGACCTGGCCCCCTACCAACAGGAACTCGATCAACTCTGGGACGAACTCGGCGAATCGATCGGCACGCTGATCACCGAGCCGTACCTCGGCGGAGGCGGCAGCTATCACCCGCCGCCAGCCTACCTCCAACTGCTCGAGTCCTTCTGCCGCGAACACGATATCCTGCTGATTCTCGATGAGGTTCAAGCCAACTTCGGTCGCACCGGACGGATGTACGCATTCGAAAAGTATGGCATCACACCCGACCTGGTCGCCCTGGGCAAAGGACTCGGCAACGGCATTCCCGTCAGTGCCGTCGTCGGACGCAGCGATGTGCTCGGTAGCCTCAACTACGGCGAAGCCTCCGATACATGGAGCGCCAACCCGATCAGTTGTGCCGCCGTCATCGCCACCATCGAAGCCTTCGAAAACTCCGACGTCCTCGAAAACACCCGACAACTCGAACCCCTGTTCCTCGAACAACTCGGACGACTCAAACGAACCGGTGTCATCTGCAAGGTCCGGGGCGAAGGCATGGTCTATGGCATCGAATGTGCCGACGTCGGCTCCACCAATGCCGCCGATGTGGCCAACGCCATTGTCGAAGCCTGCTACCTCGGACGCGACGAACCGGACGGGATTCACCTACTCGGACCACTCGCCGGCACAGTGCTGAGAATCAGCCCGCCGATGACCATCACCGAAGACCAGGCCCGCGAGTCACTCGAACTGCTCTACCGCATCGTTGACCAGGTCGGACAGTCGCTCGCCAATTGACTCTCGCATTGACGAAACCCCGCTTTTCCCCGATTATCTCGCGATTCCGAGCCCCTCGAAACCGCACCCCTCACAAGGCCCCCGCAGGCCTTGAACGATGAAATCATCACCCAAAGACCAGCGCAAACCCGATCGACTCGTCGCCGCACGTCTCGAAAAACTGCAAAAGATCAAGGACCTGGGACTCGACCCCTGGGGCCAACGATTCGACGACCACATCCCGATCGCAGAAGCACGCGACAAATGCCCCGACGAACCGGGGCTCGATGGAGACATGGTCCGAGTCGCCGGACGGATCATGCTCCGCAACAACCGCGGCAAACTGAAGTTCTACCACGTCCAGGACTTCACCGGACGCATCCAACTGATGGTCTCGCGAGGTGATCTCAGCGACGAGACGTGGGAACTGATCGGCGCCCTGGACCTCGGCGACCTGATCGGTATCGACGGGACGCTCAGAGTCTCAAATACCGGCGAAAAAACCATCTTCGCCAATTCACTCACCATGCTCTGCAAGTCGCTGGCTCAACCTCCCGAAAAGTTCCACGGAGCCAAAGACACCGAGATGCTGCTCAGGCAGCGGTCGATCGACCTGATCTACAACGACGGAGTGCTCGATCGCCTGCTCCGTCGCACGCGAATCATCCAGTCCATCCGCCAGACACTCGTCGACGAAAACTTCGTCGAAGTCGAAACTCCAGTCCTGCACGCCGTGGCCGGAGGAGCCGCCGCGAGACCGTTCACCACCGAACACAATACGCTGGGGATCGACCTGTTCCTGAGAATAGCGCTCGAATTGCACCTCAAACGACTGATGGTCGGAGGCGTCGAGCGGGTGTTTGAAATCGGACGAGTGTTTCGCAACGAGGGCATCGATGCGACGCACAATCCCGAATTCACCATGCTCGAACTCTACCAGGCCTACGGCGACTATCGCTCGATGATGGACCTCACCGAGAAGATCGTCGTCAACGCCGCAGACATGCTCGGCGACGGCATGGTCCTGCCATGGGGTGACCAGCAAGTTGACTTCACTCCGCCCTGGCCACGAAAGACCTACGCCGAACTGTTCCGAGAACACGCAGGCTGCGATGCCGGCGATACCGAAGCCGTCGCCGAAATCGCCAAACAACTCGAAATCGATACCCAGGGCGTCCACCCCGATGTCGTGCTCAACAAGGTCTTCGAAGAAACCGTCGAAGATGCCCTCGTCGGACCCGTCTTCGTCATCGACTACCCCGCCAGCCTCTGCCCACTCACCAAACGAAAAACCGATGACCCCGAAATCGCCGAACGATTCGAACTGTTCATCCACGGTATGGAACTGGCCAACGCCTACACCGAACTCAATGACCCACTGCTCCAGGATGAACTCTTCCGCACTCAACTCGATGGCCTCGACGATGAAGACTCGATGGCCAAACTCGATACCGAATTCCTCGAAGCACTGAAAATCGGGATGCCGCCCGCCGGAGGACTCGGAGTCGGAGTCGATCGACTCGTCATGCTGCTCACCAACAGCCGCTCGATCCGAGACGTCATCTTCTTCCCACTGCTCAGACCCGAAACTCAACCCAATGCGAAATCCTCGGAACCCAATCCGAAAATGAACGACCAGTCGGACGAAGTGACCAAGACAAACTCGACCGGATAGACCACACTACTCCAAAACAACGTCGGCAAAGGACTGCCATGTACAAGCTCCAGCTCTGCCTCCGCTACCTGCGGACTCGCTGGATCGCGATGGCCAGCATCGTCAGCGTGATGCTCGGCGTCGCCACCATGATCGTCGTCAATAGCGTCATGGCCGGCTTCGCAACCGAAATGCGCGAACGCATCCACGGGATCCTCGCCGATATCGTCGTCGAAACTCACACACTCGACGGCGACCCCGATGCCAATCAACGCATGACGGAGATCATGGAAGTGGCCGGCGACTACGTCGAAGCCATGACCGCCACGGTCGAAGTCTACGGCATGATCAGCTTCAAGTACCGCGGACAAGTCATCACGCGACCCGTCACACTGATCGGCATCGACCCGGAAACCAAAGGCAAAGTCAGCCCGCTGGTCACCAACCTCTCGTCGTTCACCTCCGGCCGACGCATGGGACTGGCACTCAACGAACAAGACGACTCGACCTGCACCGTCAAAGACGTCCTCCAACACAGCCCCGCCGACAACGCAGGCTTTCAGGCCGGAGACCGGATCGCTCGATGCAATGGCACCCTCGTCGACAACACCAAACAACTCGCCGAACAACTCAAGAACGCGATCCACCTGAAAATACTCGAATTCCAAGTCCTCCGAAACAACCAGTCACTCGACCTCACACTCCCCGTCCCCAGCCCCTCCTGGGATCTCACAGCACAGGCCCGGGGACACCGAAGCCTGATGGTCGAACTCGAACAACGACGACTGCAATGGAATCAACCTCAACCCGTCCTACCCGCCAACAACACTCAACCCCTCACACCACAGCAAACATCACCCAACCTCGACGCACCGCCTGACCTCGACGCACCGCCTATCGACCTCGCACCAGCCGTTCCACCCTCACTCCGCAGCTTCGATCAAATCGACATCCCGCCCACCCGGACTGCCGAACCGATCGAGTTGGCCGATCCGGCGGATCCGCTACCGGCCAAAGTCTACATCGGGGCCGGGCTGATCGAGTTTCCGATCGAAGACAAGGAGACGGGTGAAATTCGACTCGAACGGATGGTGCTGGCCGGCGAGGACGTCCGCATCACAACCGTGTCGGCCGGGCGACCTCCCGAACCGCGACACTTCACCGCCACCGTCGTCGACGTGTTCAAAAGCGGCATGAGCGAATACGACTCGAACCTCGTCTTCTGTAATATCGAACAACTGCAGAAGACGCGCGGCATGATCGACCCGTCGACCGGCGACCGAGCCGTCACCTCGATCCAAGTCAAACTCAAGGACTTCGAAGACGCCGATGTCGTCGTCGAACGACTCAGAGCCGCCTTCCCCGCTCACATCTACTCGGTCCGTACCTGGCAACAGAAACAAGGACCGCTGCTGGCCGCCGTCGAACTCGAAACCGGGATCCTCAATATCCTGCTGTTCCTGATCATCGCCGTCGCCGGATTCGGTATCCTCGCCATCTTCTACATGATCGTCGTCGAAAAGACCCGCGATATCGGAATCCTCAAAGCCCTCGGAGCCAGCCGACATGGAATCATGTCCATCTTCCTCGGCTATGGACTCGCACTGGGTGTCGTCGGGAGCAGCGTCGGAGTCGTGCTGGGACTGACCTTTGTTCACTTCATCAACGAAATCGAAGATGGCATCACCTGGGTGCTCGGCCGTAAAGTCTTCGACGAAACGATCTACTACTTCCCCGAAATCCCCACCGCCGTCAGCCCCGTTACCGTCAGCTGCGTCGCCTTCGGAGCAATCCTCATCGCCGTACTCGCCAGCATCCTGCCCGCTCAACGAGCTGCTAAACTCCACCCCGTACAAGCCCTCCGCTACGAGTGAACTCGAAAGACTCCTCACCCATGAGTACACCGCCACCGCCACCGCCAACCTCTGACGTCAGTCAGCAGGCCCGTGATGCCTGGGCCACGGCCGTCGCGAATCCGACACCCTCGGCGATCAATCCGTCGGAAACCCGAGACTGGAGCCCGTTGGCACAGGTCTCCACCCCCACCAACCAGACCCCACGGCTGAGCTGCGTCGCTCTCGAAAAGTCCTACCGCAAGGGTGACCTCAATATCCCCGTCCTGCGTGGCGTCGATCTGGATCTCGCACCCGGAGAGTTTCTCTCGGTCGTCGGCCAATCCGGATCTGGAAAAAGTACGCTGCTGCATGTCCTCGGCCTGCTCGATGCCCCCAGCGTCGGCGAAGTGCATTGCGACGGACGCCGAATTGACAACCTCAAGGAACGGCAACGCGACACGCTCAGAAATCACAACTTCGGCTTCATCTTTCAATCCTATCACCTGTTGCCCGAGTTCACTCTGCTCGAAAACGTCGTCGCCCCACTGGCCATTCGCTACTCGACTCTCACCTGGTGGCGACACCGACGAAGCATCCACGAACAGGCTCACGAGATCATCGACAAGGTCGGACTCGG
>CAVOEV010000264.1:0-6496 GCA_963694825.1 Planctomycetota bacterium | reverse complement strand
CGAAATGGGACGACGGTTCCTGCAGGCCATCGCCCTGGTCCACGACGGACGTATCGGAAAGGTCGAAAAAGTCACCTGCGACATCGGTGGGTCTCCACGCAGTGGACCACTGAAAACCGAAATGGTTCCCGAAGGCCTCAACTGGGACATGTGGCAGGGACAAACCACCGACGTCGACTACATCAAACGACGATGCCACTACGAATTCCGCTGGTGGTACGAGTACTCCGGCGGCAAACTGACCGACTGGGGCGCTCATCACGTCGATATCGCACAATGGGCCATCCAGCAGAATGGACCCGGACAAGGGCCGCAAACCGTCAGCCCCGTCGTCTCGGAACACCCCGTGCCACTGAAAGACGGAAGCCCCACACTCAGTGACCAGTACAACTGCTCGCACAGCTTCCAACTTCAGTGCGAATTCCCCGATGGCGTCGAAATGAATATCGTCAGCAAGTCCAAGGACGGCAACGGGATCCTCTTCGAAGGCTCGAAAGGTCGGTTCTTCGTCAGCCGAGGCAAAATCGTCGGGGCACCGATCGATGAACTCAAAACCAACCCGCTGCCCGACGATGCCATCGTCAAGGTCTACCGTGGCAAGAAACCAACCAGCCACATGCAGAACTTCTTCGATTGCGTCAAGAGCCGGGAACTACCGATTTCCGATGTCTACACGCATCACCAGGCTCTGACCACCTGCCACCTGGCCAACATCGCTCTCAGACTCGGACGACCACTCAACTGGGACGCCAAGACGCAAACCATCACCGGCGACTCCGAAGCCAACGCCTGGCAAAGCCGAGAACAACGCAAGGGCTACGAGATCCAGGTGTAGTCCACCCGAGCCCCAGAGACTGGCTCGACACTCGGGGCGCTGCAGGCGAACCGAATGTGTGCCTGTCCCGGCAATGGAAGTTCTTCCAGCCAACGCCAAAAAACCGCGAATGCCTCGTATACCCGAGGCATTCGCGGTTTTTTCTGTGACGCAACCCAGACCAACTGCAAAATAAAAACGTTACGTTTATCTTTTCAAAAGGGTCTTGGGCAACCTGATACTTGTACGAATCTGTGCACATCATTCGACCTCCGTGACGCGTTCTGCGTCGCGATATTTGTACTACTGATTTCATTTTTTCTCCGTAACGAGAAGGAGGGCGGGCCATGTCTGACGGCTCAAGCGGAACCGTGTCGGCCGAGCTGGCACAACGCGTCGCGCAACTCGAGGCCGAAGCCGGAGCACTCGAAACTGCGTGGTTACGATCCCGGAACATCAGCCGAGTAATGCTCCTGTTTGTGCTCGTGCTGGTCGGAGGTGTGCTCTACAAGAGCTACGACACCGTGTCGCAGATCGAAGACGAACAGTGGCAGGACAAGATGTACCAGGCCCTCGTCCAGAGCTACACCAACAATCAGAAGAACTACCAGAATGAACTCTCCCGGACCTGGAAAGTGGTCGAACCCGACCTGATCGCCAGCTTCAAAACACAGCTCCAGAAAGACTCGCCACGCATGGAGCAGGCGTTCATCACGCAACGCAACGAGTTCCAGGTCAATATCCGGAACCGGTTCAGGGCCGCACTGCTGGAGCACTACGAAGAAGCTCTCAACCGCAACGAGGATATGCTCAAGAAAGAGTTCCCCAAGTTGCAGGACGAAGCCAGCCGAGCCCGAGTCATCGCTCGGACCAAGGAAGCCATCGATGAACTGATCGACAAATACTACATCGGACCGCTCGAGACCGAGTTCAAGACGCTCTATGCGTCCTACGACGAGTTCCCGATCGCTGATCCTCCGGATAAAAAAACCGAAGAAGAAGCTCTGACCACACGGTTCGTCGGACAGGTGCTCGAGCTCCTGAAACTGAAGCTGATCACCGCACCCGACGAAGGCCGGGCACCCTGAAGCACCCAGTTACCTCGGCCTTGGGCTGTGTTCAACACAACATGACTTCCTGAAAAGGGGAGATCCTCTGATGAATATGATGAATAACGAAGATCCACAATCACCCGAAGATTCCAACCCAGTCGATGACCATGCGTCGACAGACAACTCAGACAACTCGGACGACACCGCTGCCGACGAAACAGCCGACAGCACTCCGGAAACCGCAGACGATTCGGCTCCAGTCGATACGCCCGCTGTCCCAGCACCCGCTGCCGACTCCGGTCTCGAAACCAGCATCGAACGGGCTCACGGTCGAGTCAGCTCGGTCGCGTCCCGGATCCAGTCCGGAGCCAATGTCACGCTCTGCGTCGGTGGACTCCTGCTGGTCATGGTCTCGGGGTTCTTCATCTACGGCCTGCCGCAGATGGATGAACTGCTCGATCCCACAAACACAGTCGCCAGAGTGGAAATGCTGCTCGAAGATCAAGGCATCCCGGCACTTCGCAAGTACGCGACCGACTTCGCCAAGAACAACTCCAAGGAAGTCGCCAAAAGCCTCAACCAAACCGCCATCGATGGCATGCCAACCGTCCGCAAACTGCTCGAAGATCATGCCGTCGAACAGCTCAACGGGATGATCGACGAACGGTTGCCGCAGACCGAACAGAAATTCGTCGGCATGATCAAGCAACGCAAACCGCAACTCGAAAAGACCTTCGCCGAACTGGATTCCCCAGACGAAGAAGTCTCCAAGAGAGCAATCAAGGAACTGATGGCAATTCTCGAAGCGGAACTGCAACGCGACTTCCAGGAAGATGTCCAAATCCTGCTCGCGACCCTCTATCACATGAATACCAAGGCCAAGAAGATCCTCGCCAACCAGGGACTCACGGCCGAAGAAAACCTGATTCGACAAATGATCTCCACCGTCCGACGGATCAAACAGGACTACGCTGACCCCGATTCCGCTGACAAGAAGTCCAACGTGGCAACCCGCAGCGGAGCTGGTGACGATTCGGACAAGCCGAAGCCGAAGCCGAAGGAAACTCCCAAGGCGACGGACAAGCCCAAGGAAAAACCCAAGGCGGCGGACAAGCCGAAGGAAACTCCCAAGGCGGCAGACAAGCCCAAGGAAAAACCCAAGGCGGCGGACAAGCCCAAGGAAAAGACGAACTGAGGCGGGATCGCCTCGGGACACCCTTTGGGCTTGCGCACTCGCGCCGTTCACACTGATCAGATCAGGCTTGCCAGATCGACCGAGTCAACCGAGCACGGTCTTCCAGAGCGTACTCGGACAACTCGTCGGCAAACGTCGGTCGGTTCCCCGTCGGCGACAGATCGGCCGTCAGCATCCCCTGATCGTCCCGACCGGTCAATCGGTTGACGAACAGGTCCTGAGACTGGTATTGGTTCGATTCATCCAACCCGAACACCTCGGTAATCCGAGTCACCTTCCGCGACCCGTCTTCCGAAAACCGTGACAACTGGACGACGAGGTGGATGGCCGAGGCGACCTGGGCCCGCGCCACGTAGACGGGCAGTTCAACGTCCGACATCAACGACAATGTCTCCAGCCGCACCAGTGCGTCTCGAGGCGACGTGGCATGTACGGTGGTCAGGCTGCCCGAATGGCCACTGATCATCGACTGCACCATGTCCAATGCCTCACCTCCACGCACCTCACCCACCAGAATCCGATCCGGCCGCATTCTCAGACTCGCTCGAAACAAGTCGCGAATCCCCAGCCCACCCTCACCCTGCCGGTCGGCCTGCTGGCTTTCGAGATACAGGCAGTGGGTCTGAGCCAACCGGAGTTCCGAACTGTCCTCGATCACCACGATCCGCTCGTCCTCGGGAATCGCCGTCGAAACCGCGTTGAGCATCGTCGTCTTGCCCGTGCCCGTGCCTCCAGCCACCACGATGTTCTTTCGCAACACCACGCACAGTTCCAGGAACTCGCGAGCCACTTCCGAGAGACTCCCCAACCGCACGAAATCGCCCAGACCCATGATGTCGCGCTGGAACTTGCGGATCGTCAGGTACGTGCCCATCCGGGCACTCGGTGGAATCACCGCGTGAACCCGCGATCCGTCGGGCAACCGAGCGTCGAGAACCGGCCGATCCTCGTCGATCTCGCGACCCACGTACTGAGCCACATTGTGTACGGCCGACAGCAACGCATCGGGGCTGGCAAACGACGCCTCGGTCCGGATCAACCGGCCACGACGCTCGATATAAACCTCGTCATGACCATTGACCATCACTTCGGTCACCGTCTCGTCGTGAAGGAACTCACGGATCGGGCCGAGAAAATAGTCGAGGCTGGCTTCGAATATCGCTTCGCGAGACATGATCGTTGTTGGAATTCTCAACAGAACAAGGGACTACTTCTTCTTCGGCGATGTCCGGCCGGCTGACGCCCGGACCTCAGTCGCCGCACGGCAGCTTCGCAGGAATGCCAGCAAATCGGCCAGCTGACCACTCGACAGAGTCTTGTCGAGACCCTGGGGCATGATCGACGTGGCCGCCTCGCGGATCGCCTCGACCTCACCCCTGGGCACGCGGACTTCCGACAGGTCCGCCGCCTGGATCCAGATCGCCTCGGTCGTCTCGCGACTGATCACTCCGGTGTAAACCCGCCCCGATTCCGTGGCCACCGTGTACGACCGAAACCCGCGAGCAAACGACGCGCTGGGCAGCACTATCGATTCGAGCAAATCGCCGGCTTGGCGAATGTCGCCGATGGTCGTGAGCCCCGGACCCACCCGGCCTCCTCGCCGACCCACCGCATGACACCCGCTGCAGGCAGCCTTCTTGCCAAAGAAAATCGCTCGGCCACGATCCACATCGCCACCAGACAATCCCGCCAGCTGGCCCTGCAATGCCGACCGACGTGCCGCCAGCTTCCCATCAACCTTCGCCAATAACTTTCGACCCCGTACCGCCAACGCTGCCGGAAGTCGCTCGACCAAGCCGATCAAATCGGCCGCCGCAAGACTGTCGACCGATCGAGCCGACTCGAGACTGCCCAACACGGCCCCAGCCACCATCGGGTCGTCGATGTCTCGACACGCTCGCAACAACACCGGCAACTCCAATGGACCAGCCGTCCTGATCCTCACAGTAATCGCCATCTGCTGAGACCGACTCAGCCGCACGGTCGCAACCACGCGAGCTGCCGCCAACCGCGACAATGCCGCGTGCTCGGCATCCAACTGCTGCGACAGGAACCCGAATCGCCCCGCCCCCAACGGTTTTTCCGCCAACGACTCCAACGCAGCGACCCGCAGAGTCGCCGGCTGCTTTGTGTCGTCAATCAACCTCTCCAACTCCGGCCCAACCAGCCGCCGCGACGCCAACGCTCGAGCCGCCGTCTCGCGAATCACCAGGTCGTCATGGCCCAAAGATGCCACCAACGCAGCCTGCCACCCCGAAGGCAACTCGCCCAGGCTCGAACGACCCACCACATCCACCAGCAGACGTCGAGCCACCAGGCCCAAGCCCCGATCGCCCAAGCGATCCGCCACCAACGACTGGATCGATGCCTCGCCTTGCCGAGCCAGCAGAAAACCTCGAATCACCGCCGAGCGATCTGCTGCGATCGACTTGTCCGACAACCACGTCTCAAGCAACCCGCGTGTCTGGTCCGCCCAACCCTTGTGACGACCAATCACCTCCAAGACCGCCTGCTGCAATCCCGGGTCGGCCGTATCCAACAGCGGCACCACCAACTCTCGCGTCAAACCCCCATCTGGCATCTGATCGAGTGCTATCAGAGCGGCTCGGCGAACTGCCGGACGGCGATCGGTCAGCAACGGACGTGTCGCAGCCGCGTCGTTGGTCCGGATCACTGCGTACAACACTGCATGCTCCTCGAAACGATCGATCCCCGCTCGAGCCGATGCCGACAACAGGCTGGCAACCGTCGGAGACTTCGTCTCGGTGGTACCCGACACGCCAGACACTTCGAGAATCCGGCCCAACGCGGTCGCCGACTGACGCCGAACCGCCGCCGACGAATCGGTGGCCAGCACTTCAACCAGCCGCGGCACCGCTCCCCGGTCGCCTCGAATCCCCAACGACCGTGACGCCGCACTACGCACGTCAGCCGACCGATCCGACAATGCACTTCGCAACGGGACCAGTGACGAATCGGTTTCGATTCGCGACAACGACCAAACCGCTCCCAGGCGACGACGCACCGACGTCCCGCCAGATTCTCCAAGCACGCCCGACAGCACTGCGATCGCATCAGGCCCGGCCAACGCCAGCCGGTCGATCACCCGCTCGCGAACCACCGGACGGATATCGTCCAAATGACCGGCCAACACCGTAGGCGTCAATCGAGCCACGTCCAGAAACCGACCACGTGGGTCCTTCTGCTTGTGAGCACCTCGCCGACGGATACGGTAGATCGCTCCCTGGATGTCCGGCTTGGCCACCTTCGATACCGGGCAACCGATCCGGAACCATCCGCCCGTATCGATCACCAGCAGACTGCCGTCGGCGTCTTCGAGTACGTCGGTGGGATGGAAATCGGGATCGTCACTGACCAGAAAATCACTCTCAGTCGTCCGGAATGTCGCTCCGTCTCTAACCACCACGCTGCGGA
>CAVOEV010000263.1:0-6516 GCA_963694825.1 Planctomycetota bacterium | reverse complement strand
GTGGTGTGGGTGGATCGGTGAGTGGTGTGGGTGGATCGGTGAGTGGTGTGGGTGGATCGGTGAGTGGTGTGGGTGGATCGGTGAGTGGTGTGGGTGGATCGGTGAGTGGTTTGGGTGGATCGGCGAGTGGTTTGGGTGGATCGGCGAGAGAGGGTCTCAGGCGGACGGCAGTCCGGCCGGAGTGGACGGCTGCGACGGGGGATTGGGTCGGGTTGAGGTCGAGTGAGAACGCAACACCGTGAGCCAGCGAACTGGCCACGAGGGTGAGCAACAGCGGGTCGCGCAACAAGGACATGGTGGAGTGGTGGGTCGGTGCGAAGCGGAACGAGCCGATCTCGGCGGGTGGACAAGCTGGATCGGTGCGGTTCAGAATACTCGGAGTGTGCGGAGTGCCGATCCGGCAAGCGAGCTGCAGAATAGCATGTCGGCAAAGAGCGTGTCATCCCGTGGTTGGTCCGGGCGGGATGTGGTAAATTAGGGTCGGTTGAGTATTTCGACGGTGATTGGGAAATGTGGGGACAGAATCTATCGGAGTTGTTCGAACGTGGCGGTCCGGTCATGTGGCCGTTACTGGCTTGTTCGATCCTGGCGACCGCGCTGTTTGCCGAGCGGTTGCTGGTCTATATCAAGTTGCGGGTGGCGTACGGGCCGTTGCTGTCGGACTTGCGGTCAAAAGTGGACGGGCGGTTGCTCGACGACTGGGTGGTTGTGCACGAGTCGAGTGCGAAGCCGCTGCACTGTGTGGTGTTGTCTTACCTGAGGAATCGGCGATCCGGAAAGGCTTTTCGAGACCAGGTCGTCGCCCGAGAGGCGTCTCAGCAGATGGCCCGCTACGATTGCCGACTGAACTGGCTGGGCATCCTGACTCATGCCACACCGCTGCTGGGTCTGTTGGGGACGGTGGCCGGGTTGGTGGACGCATTTCACGAGATCGAGGTGCGGGGTGGTCAGGTTCAGCCGGGCGACCTGGCGGCGGGGATCTGGTCGGCGTTGTTGACCACGGTCTGCGGCCTGTCGATCGCTCTGCCCTGTTTGGCTGCGTACCATCTGTTGCAATCGGTTGCTGGCAAAGTGGCTTTGCAGATGCAGTGGGTCACATCGCAACTGGACGAGTGGCTTGTGGAGGCCAGTTTACGTTCCGATTTGCAGGCCGATCAGTTGGAATCGGAGTCTTAGTCGATGGATCAGATTGCCCGCCAGCGTCGGCCATCGCTTTCGATCGAGCTCAGTCCACTGATCGACTGTGTGTTCCTGTTGTTGATTTTTTTCATGTTGAGTTCAACGATGCTTGCTCCGGCGATCCAGTTGGACCTGCCCAGTGCGTCGCTGGCCGGTGACGTGCAGGCTCCGGAGATCGTGGTCACGGTCGATTCTTCGGGTCGGATGTTGTTGAATGCGGAGGAGATATTGATCGAGGAACTGTCAGTTCGATTGTCGGCGATGGTGTCCGGATCGCGTCGCAAGGTGGTGACCTACCGTGGTGATTCGGGGTCGAATCATGCCACGTTCGTGCGGGTTCTCGAGGCGGCTGAGGCCGCGGGCGCCGACCATGTCGACGTGGTGTATGACCCAGTGGATCAGTGATAGCAGTTGTAAGCGGTTCGAGTGGTTCGAGAGCAAACGATGTCTGATAGCACCGAATACGATGCGATTCTGCTGGTGGCCTTCGGGGGTCCCGAGTCGCCGCAGGACGTGATGCCGTTCCTGGAAAACGTGACTCGTGGCCGGCGGGTGCCTCGGGAACGGCTGCTCGAAGTGGCTGGTCACTACGACAGGTTTGGGGGAGTCAGTCCTTTGAACGGTCAGGTACGGGCACTTCGGGACGCATTAACCGAGTTATTGTTGTCACGAGGCATCGACCTGCCGATTCATTGGGGGAACCGGAACTGGGATCCGCTGTTGCCGGACACGATGGCCGAGATGGCGTCGGCCGGCATTCGACGCGTGTTGGCTGTGGTGTTGTCGGGCTACAGTTCGTATTCCGGTTGTCGACAGTATCTGGAAAACATCGAAGCGGCTCGGCAAAGCGTGGGGGAGTCGGCTCCGGTTGTCGACAAGGTTCGGTCGTTTTTCAATCATCCCGAGTTCGTGGCGGCGAGTGCCGAGTGTCTGTCCGAGGCATTGGTGGGGTTCGAGTCGGCAGAGGTGGCGTTCACGGCTCACAGCATTCCGGCCAGTATGGCCGCCGGGTGTGACTACTCGGAGCAGTTGCAGGAAACGGCCAGGTTGGTGGCCGAGTCGTGTGGTGTTGCGGCATCTCGATGGTCGGTCGTGTACCAGAGTCGCAGTGGCCGTCCCGAGGATCGGTGGTTGGAGCCGGATATCGTCGATCATGTTCGGCGGCTTCATGAGCAGGGTGTCGAGGAACTGGTCGTCCATCCGATCGGTTTCCTATCGGATCATCTCGAAGTCCAGTTCGATCTCGACGTGGAGGTGTCGGAGGTGTGTGGCGAGTTGGGGATGCGGATGTGTCGGGCCAAGACGGTCGGTGTGCACTCTCGATTTGTGGGCATGCTGGGTGATCTGATTGCCGAGCGATGTCGTGGTGCTGGCGAGCCGGGTGTTCGGGCGACGGTGGGTGTGTTGCCAGCCTGTGGGGATGTATGTCCGGAGGGGTGTTGTCGATCGGGCCGTGGTGTCTTGGTCGAGAGTTGAGACGGCCAAGGTGGTGTACCGGGAGACCGATTCGGATCGGAAGGAGTTGGCCGACAGTTGGCAGCTGGAGTCGGCGATTTTGTCCTAGGTCTATTGCGTGGATCTGGTCGAGTCATCCGGTTCGATCGGTCTTTTTGTTGCCTGGAAAAGGAACAGGGGCCGGACGTTTCGGTCCGGCCCCTGCCCTGCTGCTGCTACCGACAGTCGGTCATTGGACCGGTGCCGGCGGCGGGGTGAGGGGTCTTTTGGCGGGAACGACCAGGATCTGGACCGGGTTCGAGACGGCTCCATCGCCGCGGACGATGACGATATCGGCCTGAGTCTCTGCGGCCAGGGGCAAGGCGGGCAGCTTGATGTGCACGCCCAGGTCGTACCAGCCGTAGATCTCGGCCTGCAGCTCCAGGCCATTGATCTGGATAATGACTTCACCGGGTTCCGGCCCGAAGCCTTCTCCGGCAATGTCGATCATCGCACCGGGTTCGGCCGAGGTGACATTGGTCGAGAAGCTGGCGGGGTCGACGGGCAGCACATCGCCGCGGGCGAGGATTGCACCGTTGTTCTCTTCGAACACCTCACGCACATCCTGGTGCGAATCGACCAAGACGTGCAGGTAGCGGAACGGCACGGCCCGGTTTTCTGCATCCCGATCGAGTGTGTTGGCTTCGAAGGGGAGTCGAATGTCGGCCGTGAGAATGGCTCCAGCATCGATCTTGTCGATCTCGACACCGGCGTGCGGGATGTTGGTTGAGAGATCTCGGGTGTTGGAGGCGAGGAGGGTGATATTGAAGTCTTTGCTGAGCTTGCGGTCGCTGTTGTTGCGGAACCAGACACGGTATCGCGGTCCGAGTTTCTGCTCGGGGTGACCCGAGTCGACAAACCGCACGGCCAGCAGTTGCAGGTCGCGGTCGTTGACTCGGATGGGAGCGACGTCGATCCAGGTTCCGCACGAGACGACCGAGAGGTCGATCCAGACGGGGCAGTGCCAGGCGACCCAGGGGTCGCAGGGGCGGCAGACGACCGGGCGGCAGAAGCTCGGACGGGGGTCGAAGACCGGCTGGCAGTGATCCCACCAACTCCAAGAGACCCAGGGGCTCCAGTGAGGCATCCAGGTGTGGGTTGGGTAGCAGGAGGGGCCGGCGTAGTGGCTGCCGAAGTGGATGTCGATGAAACTGCTGTGGACGTGACCGTGGTGGTGACGCGAGTGCCAGCCACCGTGGCTGTCCAAGGCGTGCGAGAGGTTGAGTCGGCGGGCGACGTCGCCGCGACGAGACATCTCGAATTGCCGCCGGAAGTCGAGTTTGCGGCCGACGCGAGTGTCGGCCAGACCACGCAGCTTACCCGATTTCAGGCGGTCGGCGAAGTTCGGCCGATCGGCGGCTGATGTGACTTTTCCCTTGGGCGAGCGGATCGCACCGTTGCGTTCGACGAAGGACGGCAGAGTCGTTCGTGGGGTGGTCGACGGTTTGGTTTTCAGAGGCAGGCGGCCGAGACCGGCTGGGGAACGAGTCGGCGATCCGGTTCTGCTGCGGATCCGCGAAAAGATATTGTCGCGGCTGGTGCGGCTTGGGAGCGTATTACCCGTCTTGGGGCGTTTCGCAGTGGAACCGGTCTTGGCAGGAGTCAGGGGACGCGTGTTGCGGAGGTCACGCTTGGAATTGGAAGCGGGAAGGCGGATCACGCCTTTTGAGGATCGGGACTTGGCACGGGGCGCGGCGGAGCTGCGACCAATTGAACTTTGACGGGGAATTCGGAGTGTGGGGCTTGACGAAGGACGAGATGTCGTTGAGGGGCGGCCGCTAAAACGTGGCGAAGTGGCCGAGGGGACGGCTTGAGATGGAGCTCGTGTCGCTCCACTGCGGCTCGAACGACTCGGCTGGCTCGAACGACTCGGTTGGCTCGAACGACTCGGTTGGCTCGAACGACTCGGCTGGCTCGTGGATCGGCTGGATGTTCGCGTCGATCGCCGGGATGGACTTGCCGACGACGACGAACGTGAGGATGAGGAACGGGCCGCTGAGGATGGACGCGAGGTTCGAGAGGGGCTGCTTGAACGGCTCGACGTCTTGGATGCCGTGGATCGTTTCGGAGGATCCTTGGACTCGGCCAGGTTCGAAGCCAGAACCAGGGCGAGGCAGGCCAGTCCGGCGATGAGACGGTTCCGTTTCAGGCCCCCGTTACCCGAGACTCTCATTCTCTGGATTCGATTGCGTGTCATGATCGCTTCCTTTTGCTCTTGGAGGCCCGGCAGAATTGTGGTTTCAATTTCTAGTGATGCGGATCTCGTGCCAATGGAAGGTTGATAGTGAGTTAGCTGAAAACTGTTGTCGTAACAAGCTGTCATGACGCGACTTAGGATAAATGTTCATTATTGAACATTGGAAGGGCCGTCAGTTTGCCAGACCCAGTTGTGTGTTCAAAGGGATTCGGGAACTCATTACGCGCCATCATTTTGTGGAAAGGTCATGTCAGTTGTCGGTATGAGGATTGAGTTGAGTGAGAAGTCATCTAGTCATGAAATGAGGCGACTGTTACCCTTTGCCGGTTTCGCGGAACTGGAATCGTTTCTGCATCGAGGTGGACTCAATGGTCATTCGTGGGAATTGTCGAACTCTGTGGACCGTTCTATTGTGTTCGTCGGTGATTTTGGCGGGGTGTTTCGGCGAAGGTACCGATGAGGTGACGTTTGACGAAGAGGACGTGTTGTTGTCGGACGGGTTGACGTCGGTGGATGTCGAGGGCGGATCGGCTGTCGATCGTGGTCCTGCATCGGAGCAGATCTTATCTGGCCTGACCGAGCCGAAGCGTCACTCTCTGGTCAAGCGAGTCACTCAGACGTTGTCTCAGTCCTCTCCGGACGGTTTGGAGACGAGCGAGGCCGAGTTGCAGTCGTGGTTTGACGTGGTGGCTACGAAGACGGGTGATGGCGAGACGAGTTACCGTGTGACGTACCAGCGAATCCAGTATTCGCACAAGTTGCCTGGCGAGTCATTGACGTACGATTCGGCCGAACCGGAGGTGAATGTTCCTGGGACGTTGATCCATCTGTCGGATTTGTCGCGTCGCGGTTTTTCCTTCCGCACGACTGGCGGCGGGACGTCTATGGAGTTGGTTGACGTTCCTTCGACAGTGTATTCTGGCGAGCTGACCGGTACGGGGGCATCGGATTTCGTCTCGGACCAGATTGGCATGGTGTTGTTGGGAGTTGCGAGTGGTCGGCAGTCAACGGCTCCGTCTCCGCGTATCCGTCACGTCGCGACTCCGGTGCCTTTGGACATGAGCACTCGGTATTCGGTCAAGGGGACGGCTGAGGGATCGATCACATTGGACATGCTTGGCAGTGTAATGTCGGCCTCGAGTCCGACGCGGATCCAGTTGGCTGGGGTGTCGGTGTCGGTGCAACTTGGTGGCGGTCATGCCTTTGGCGAGATGACAATCGACACTTCGAGCAGCGTACCGGTTCGAGCCGACTGGAACTGTTACATCGAGATCAGCATGCGGACTGAGTCGGGCGACCGAATCGACCAGCGGAAGCACGAGATGATGATGATCCGTGCCGCGAAGTCGGCTCCCAAGGCGACGTCAGTTGGGAGGACGTCGTTGCATCGTTCCGAGCCGCCGCTCTTGCAGCCGGTTGACGCCACGCCCTAGCAGGCCGTTTGTTTTGGGCGTCGGGGGGCTAGCGGTTATTGTCGGCCAGATGCCCGCAGACTTCGGGGTTGACGACGTATTCGGGGAGTCTGCCGTCGAGCACATCGGCGATTTGCTGTGCGGTGCGTGTTCGGAGTTCTTTGACGGATTCGCGTGACAGGAAGGCGGCGTGCGGTGTGGCGATGACTTTCTGGTGTGCGAACAGGGGTTGAT
>CAVOEV010000262.1:0-6519 GCA_963694825.1 Planctomycetota bacterium | reverse complement strand
CCACCGGAAACAGAAGGTGCCGTCCACCTGCGGCCGGCAGAGCGGTTGATCGTCTTGACTGTCATTCCATCCATGAGAGAATGGCCAGCGTAATGCCTGCCGATTCAGTCTCCACCGCCGACCTGCTTGCCGGACACCCCAATGCCGTCTACGGCGTCGACTGGTCGCCCGACGGAAAACTGATCGCATCGGCCAGCCTCGACAACTCCGTCAAGCTCTGGGACCCCGCCACTGGTAAACAACTTGCTCGAATGCCCGGGCACGGCGATGGAGTCAGTGCCGTCGTCTTCTCGGCCGACAACAAGACCCTGTTCTCCAGCAGCCTCGACCGCTCGATCAAGATCTGGAACGTCGCCTCCCGCTCGCTCACCACCACCGTCTCGGCTCACGCCAACTACGTCTGGGCTCTGGCCCGCGCCCACAACGGCAAGACGATCGTCAGTGGCGGTTACGACAACATCCTCTGCACCTGGACCCCAACCGGTTCGAAACTCCAAGCCGTGACACTCGGATCCCAACCCGTCCTCGCCGTCGCCTCGGCCCCCCCCGTGGCCGGCGGCTACAGCGTCGCCGCATCCAAGGACTCGAACGCCTACATCATCGACCGCGACGCCACCGCCTCGCGGCTGACTCTGACCGGACACAGCGGTGCCGTCGAAGCCGTTCTCGTCAGCCACGATGGAAAAACCATCCACACCGCCGGACAGGACAAGACCATCCGCAGTTGGAACAGCCGAACCGGCGAAGTGATCCGAATCGTCGAAGCCCACGACAGCTATATCCAGTGCCTGGCTCTCTCGACAGACGGCAAACAATTGGCCAGCGGCAGCCAGTCGGGTGAAATCAAGTTGTGGAACGCAGACACCGGCCGCCTGGTGCAGACTCTCGACGGACACGCCAACACCGTCTACAGCCTCGCTTTCTCGCCCGACGGCAAACAAATCGTCTCGGGCAGCTTCGACCGCTCGGTCAAGATCTGGATCACAGAATCCGGCATCCGACGGACTCGGACCAACTGACTCGGACAGGCTGACTCGGACAGGCTGACTCGGACAGGCTGACTCGGACAGGCTGGCTCGGACAGGCTGGCACGAACTCAACCGGCACGACGCGATGCTCGGGATTCGAAGACCGCCTGGAACAACAACACGAAGGCGATCGACGCCGGCACCGACTGCATCAGCCCGTCTAGAACGACCCTCATCATAATGCTCTCCACCGGTCCACTGTTCAGGATCAACGGAGTCAGTAACGGCATGAACCTTAGAGCCAGCAGAATGCCGATAGCTGCCAGCACCTTGGCTCGGCATCCCGGTTCATGCCGCAGCCTCGACAGCGTCGCCACAGTGGCCCAGATCAGGACCAGCACCACAGGAACCGACACCGCAAGCCGAACCACAAGAATCGAGTTGACTGGCATGGAACGACCTTCTGCGGTTGGAAAAGGGTTGTTGGAGCATATGGCGGCGGGTTGCTTGTTCGAACTGGGTCGAGCGGGGTCAGGCACCGCCTGCGGCCTGAGCCAGTCCCCAATTAGCGGCCTCATTGAATTATCGCAACAGAAGGTTACGATAACGCCGCAGTCATCACTCAAGTGAGGAGGACCGGTCGCATGAGTACCGAAACCAACCCGTCGAACGATTCGAACCTGTCAGACACCGACGCCGCACTCATCCCAGGTGCCGATCGTCGCTACGACCTTCCCCCTCTCGGGCAGGATCCTTCGAGCACCTCGGCCGGGACGACTCCGGGCAGCTTTGCCCTGTCCCCTCGAATCGCTGCCGGCCAGGCTGGGGCCTGGACCTTTTCCTCGCCTGACACACCCGGCATGCCTCAACCGTCCAACCAGACGGCCTGGGACTTCATGCCCGTCGACTGGACCATGCAGCCGGGATTCGAGAACAACTACGAGACGGCCGAAGCCTGGCAACCCGCCGCAGACTTCACACCGATCACTCAGCTCGAACACGCTCGTGTCGGCACGATCACGCCACAGATGGCCCGAGTGGCCGAGCGTGAGGGTCATCTGAGTCCCGAGCAGGTTCGCGACGAAGTCGCCGCCGGCCGCATGATCATTCCGGCCAACATCAATCACCTCGGCTACAAACTCGACCCGATGGCCATCGGCCGCGCGTCGTCGACCAAGATCAACGCCAACATGGGTGCCTCGCCCGTCTCGTCGGGAACCGACGAGGAGGTCGAAAAGCTGGAGTGGGCCGAGCAGTGGAGTGCCGACACCGTGATGGACCTCTCCACCGGTGGCGACCTCGACGAATGCCGCGAAGCCATTCTGCGCAACAGCACCGTCCCGATCGGAACCGTACCGCTGTACTCGATGATCATCGATCGCAAGATTGAAGACCTCGACCGCGACATGATCTTCGAGACACTCGAACACCAGGCCCGGCAGGGTGTCGACTACTTCACGATCCACGCCGGAGTGCTCCAGGAACACTTGCCACTGGTGCGAGAACGATTGATCGGGATCGTCAGCCGGGGCGGATCGCTGCTGGCCAAATGGATGATCCACCACGGCAAGCAGAACCCGATGTACACGCTGTGGGAAGAGATCTGCCAGATCATGCGGCAATGGGATGTCAGTTTCTCGATCGGCGACGGCCTGCGACCGGGTGGACTGGCCGATGCCACCGATGCGGCCCAACTGGCCGAATTGACAGTCATGGGTGAATTGACCGAGCGGGCCTGGCGGCAGGGTGTGCAGGTGATGTGCGAGGGACCCGGCCACGTGCCGCTGGACCAGATCGAATACAACATGAAGTTGCAGAGGACACTCTGTCACGGTGCCCCGTTCTACGTCCTCGGACCACTCGTGACCGACATCTTCCCCGGCTACGACCACATCACCAGTGCCATCGGAGCCACATCAGCCGGCTACCACGGCGCCAGCATGCTCTGTTACGTCACCCCCAAGGAACACCTCGGCCTTCCCAAGAAGGACGACGTCAAACAAGGCTGCATCGCCTACCGCATCGCCGCTCATGCAGCAGACATCGCGCTGGGCATCCCCGGTAGCCGCGATCATGACGACGAATTGACCAAGGCTCGTGCCGCACTCAACTGGCAAAAACACTTCGACCTCGCCTTTGACACTGACACCGCCCGAGCCTTGCACGACGAAGATCTCGATGTCGATACCGACTTCTGTGCCATGTGCGGACACGACTGGTGTAGCGTGAGAATCTCCAAGGAGATCATCGAGTTCCTGTCGGGCAAGGACGATGCCTATGCCTGGGAAAATGCCAAGGTCTCGGATGCCATCAGCGACGAGCAGAAACAGATCCTCGAACAGCGAGGTGTTCTGAGCCCCGAGGAAATCCACCGCCTGGCAGCCAAGACCCAGGGAACCATGCAAGGCCCGGACGACGCCCCGGCCGCCTGCCACAGTGATCTCGTCGACGACAACTCGGCCCGTCAACTTCAGCAACAACAACTGCCAGTCGTCCAGTTGGACGAATAGCCCCCACCTCGCCCCTCACCCTCTACAACTCCTGCTCCGGCGCCCGAAACAGCAGTGCCACCGGCAGCACGACAGCAGCCAGCACCGGGAACGTCCAACTGATTGGCAATCCCAGTAGGCCCCACAGGCTGCGGAGCCCAAAAAACGCGATCGATGCGGCAACGATTCCGCAGAAGTTGATCAGGTTCATCGTCCCCATCATTCGCCCCTTCAGCTCCCGGGTCGGGCACACCTGCAGGAACACCTGCAGCGGCACGACGAAGATCCCGGCACAGAACCCCAGCACCAGCAACACGCCGCCGGCTGCCCACAACCACCCGGCCGTCACCTGATCGGGGGCCATGCCCCCGATCGCCCACAACGCCAGCAGGCAACCGCCCATCCCCAACGCTCCGCGATTGACCAGCCGGAAGTTGATGCGGTGTCGCGAAAGCAGCGTGGCGGAAATGCAGCCGAACGCAATCCCCACCCCGATCGCAGCCAACAGCAGGCTGGTTCTTCCGTCGCCAATCTCCCACTGATAGACGCCAAACTCGTTGACCAGCTGGTGCATCGTCCCGCCGACGAACCAGAACAGGCTCGAGATCAACAGCACGGTCACCACGAGCGGCTGGTTCTTCAGCAGGGCACGAGTCGGCCGATCCCAAGCACACAGCATTGAGCCGGTGAACTTCAGATCGGGAACAGCTACCCCCGTCTTACGAACCGAAAACGAAATCAGCGTCCCGACGACCGCAATTCCCACACAGCCCCAGCAGATCCACTGAAGCCCCGCCACCTTATGCTCATCGACCAGTTCCTTTAGCACACCGGCCAACGCCCCGCCAAAGATCACCGCCACGAAGGTCGTCATCTGGATGATGCCGTTCGCCGACGGCAGATCCCGAACCCGTAACATCTCGGGCAGAATCCCATACTTCGACGGCCCGAACACAGTGCTCTGCAAACCCATCAGAAACAGCACCAACAAGGGTGCCCACAGACCGCCGACTCCGAACGCCACGACGCCGGCCAGCATCACTGCAATCTCGCCAAACTTGCAGGCGATGATCAAGGTCCGCTTGTTGTATCGATCGGCCAGGAACCCCGAAAACCCCGACCCCAGGACAAAGGGAATCGAGAACAGGAAAAACGCCACCGGCTGGTAGTTGCCCCCCTGCTCGCCCACCACACTCAGGCAATACAACAACACCAACTGCTTGAACAGGTTGTCGTTGAATGCGCCGAGCAGCTGAGTCGCCGTCATGCCCCAGAAACAGCCGTCTCGCGACAAGGACGGCCAGCGGTCAACGGCAGAGTTGGCGGTCGACATGCGAATGAACCATGTGGTATCGACGAACCGGGTACCCTATCGGATCCGTCACCTCGAGAACACCGCGGTTGCGAGCGTCTCGCGGCTGATTGCTTTCGGTGCCTCACGGCGAGTGATACGATGACCTCCTCGACGGCCAGCGTCTTATTTCCGGAGTTCTGTTCATGCGTCCTGTACTTTCCGTGGCCTTGTTGGCAACACTCCTGCTGGCCATCGGCTGCAACGGCAACGGCAACGACTCCAGCACCCCAAGCCAGTCGCCATCCAGCCCTGGATCGACCGGCAGCACCGGGACGGCTTCGACGAAATACCGCATCGCCGTCATCCCCAAGGGCACCTCGCACGACTTCTGGCTTTCGGTCCGCCACGGTGCCGAAACGGCTGCCAAGGAACTGGGCAACGTCGAGGTGATCTGGAAGGGGACTCAGAAGGAAGGCGACAAGGAGGGCCAGATCCAGATCCTCGACAGCTTCATCGTCCAGGGCGTCGACGGCATCTGCCTGGCCCCGATCGATCGCGACGCGATGGTCCCGGTCGTCACGCGAGCCCGAGACCGCAAGATCCCGACCGTCGTCTTCGACAGCGGACTCTCCGACACCTCCGCCTACGTCAGCTATGTGGCCACCGACAACTACAAGGGTGGCGTGATGGCCGCACGCCAGATGGGCAAACTCCTGGACGGACAGGGCGACGTCATCATGCTGCGTTACCAGGCCGGCAGCCAGAGCACCGAAAATCGCGAAAAGGGATTCCTCGAAACGCTCGCCAAGGAATTCCCCAACATCAACGTGCTCTCGCAAAACCAACGTGCCACGTCAAACAGCAACGAAGCCAAGCTGAAGTCCAACTCGATGCTGCTGAAGTACAAGAGTGAACTCGAAGGCGTTTTCACCGTCTGCGAACCACATAACAAGGGCATGCTGGCCGCCCTGGAAGACAACAAGTTGACATCCAAGGTCAAGTTCGTCGCCTTCGATTCGAGCCCACGCATGATCGATGGCCTGGCCAACGACACGGTCCACGGAGTCGTTCTGCAGGACCCGGTCAATATGGGCTACGTCGCCGTCAAGACGATGATCGCTCACCTGAACGGCGAATCGGTCGACAAGCGAATCTCGACCGGCGAATACGTGGCCACGGCACAGAACATGGACGAGCCAAAGATCGCCTCGGTCCTCAACCCCAAGAAACACGCTCCCTAGATGGACTCGCCTTCCGAACCTCGCCACGCACCGCCCGGCAATCTGCTGGGCATGTCCGGAATCAGCAAGAGATTCGGAGCCACCCAGGCACTCGACGACGTCTCGTTCGAACTCGCAGCCGGACGCGTGATGGCGTTGATTGGCGAAAATGGAGCTGGCAAAAGCACGCTGATGAAAGTGCTCAGCGGTGCCTGCACCTCCGATTCCGGCAGCATGCAGGTCGCCGGCACGACCTACCGGCCGACCGGGCCGCAGTCCGCCCGAGACGCCGGCATCGCCATGATCTACCAGGAACTCAACCTTGCGCCAGACCTCTCGGTCGAAGACAACATCATGCTCGGACAGGAAGACCACCGCCGCGGTCTACTGGCCCGTCACCTGCAACGCCCTCGTGTCCGAAAAGTGCTCGAGCGACTCGGGCACCCCGAACTCCAACCCGAAACCCCCGTCCATGAACTCTCGGTCGCAGCCCGACAACTGGTTGAAATCGCTCGAGCCCTCGTCGGCCAGGCCCGAGTGATCGTCTT
>CAVOEV010000261.1:0-6519 GCA_963694825.1 Planctomycetota bacterium | reverse complement strand
TGACGCCGGCTGTTCGAGATGAGTGACCACGAAGTCGTCGCGACCGTCACGATCGAAATCCAATCGAGCCAACCCGCGACCCAACAACTTGCGCTCGAAGTACTTTTCCGACACACCCGACACACCCAAAGAACCAGGCGTCAACTCGACAAATCGACCGCCGCCACTGTTGCGGTAGAACTGAGGCCGCATGCGGTGGGGTTGGTCCAATTTTGTCAGGTCATCGACGTGGCCGTTGCTGACGACCAGGTCGAGTTCACCGTCGAGGTCAGCGTCGAGGAACTGCGTGCCGAACCCCAGCATCCTCCAACCCGGTTCCCGCAGCTGCGATCGACGCGTCACATCGGTGAACAACAGGTCCTTGGCCTGGCGGTACAGCGTGTTCGACTCGTTGAAATAGTTCGTCACGAACAAATCCAGCCGACCGTCGCCATCCGCGTCACCGGCCGCCACGCCCATGCACGCCTGAGATTGACCAAGCCGATCCAACGCCAGGCCTCCAACCATCCCCGTCTGACGAAATAACCCCCCGCCAGCGCCTCCAGCAGACCCGGACATCGAAAACAGGAAGTTCGGCACCGAGTCGTTGGCCACGAAGATCTCGATTCGACCTGATCTCGAAAACCCACCGGCCACAATCCCCAGCCCCTTGCCGCCAGGCACGTCGAATCCACCAGCCCGCGTGGCGTCGACAAATCCTCCGGCGCCGTCTCCCTTCCACCAACGATCCGCCGCGGCGGGGTATTCGTGAGGGTGACAGGCCATCTTCACGCCGCTGGATTCGCAAATCGTCGAAAACAACCGCGGACCCTCAAGATAGTTGACGTCGTACAGATCGACCCGGCCGTCACCGTCGATGTCGGCCACCAGGCAACTGGTCGTCCAACCCGTTTCAGGAAACGACAACCCGTCGGTCAGGTCCTCGAACGTGCCGTCGCCGTTGTTGCGGTACAACCGGTTGCGGCCGATGTTGGCCACGTACAAGTCGGGCCAGCCATCGTTGTCGATGTCGCCGACACTCACGCCCTGGCTGAACTGCCCATCCCCCAAACCTGCCGAATCGGTCACGTCGGCATACCGGCCACCTCCAAGATTCCGGAATAACCGGTCACGGTGCTCGGGCGGCTCTCCCTCAACCTCGCTAACCACCGGCCAACGACAGCCCTGGCTGAAGTAGAGATCCGGCCAACCGTCTCGGTCGTAATCCAACACCCCCACACCACCACCGGTGTACTCGAACATCAACGACCCCTCGGTCGTGGGATCTCGACTGTTGAAGTACGTGAAGTCGATTCCCGCAGCCAGGGCCCGGTCCTCAAAACGGATCGCCGACCCGGAAACCGCTCGCGGGTCCGATTCAGAGACCGCAGGCTGAATGGACTTGAAATCCAGAAGCGGGTAGCCCGACAGATCGACACCAGCCGTCGGAGACGCGTCATCGCACGTCTGGCTCCAAACTCCAGCCCCACTCCTCAATCGATCCCTGACCCGTGACACCATTTCGGCCGCCCACACCAACGTCGCGTCGTGCTGCTGAGCCTCACTCGCCCAACCAAACGATTCCCACAAACGCCCCATCTCCTCGCACTGCTCGGCCGCCTGCCGCAACAACCCGGCGTCCGGCCAGTTCGACTCGAAACCCAGACGAGTTTCGATCAACCCCAGAGTCTGCCCGAACGACTCCAACTGCTCGGCCCGACGACGAAATGCTTGAGACTGATCCGGGTGGCCCAGTTGCACGAGCAGCTGAGCCAGCTGGTAGTTGGCCGAACGGAGATCCGGCTCCCGGCTGATCGCTTCCCACAAACACCGAACCGCCATGCGGTCGCGACCTGTCAGTCGAGCAAAACGAGCGTCGGCCAGCCACAGGCCTGGATGGTCCCACAATCGGGATTCGGTCAACTGCCGCCTCAGGGCAACGTACCGGGCGGTCGCACCAGCACCACCCCGTTCCAGCACCGTCCAAAGCCGCCTCGCATGTGCCTCGGCCATGTCCCCATCGACACTCGAAACCGCCTCGAACAGGGCCAAAGCCCGCTCAAAGTCCCGACGCTCCAATTCGATCATGCCCAGGCCCAACTGGGCCAGCAACTCGCCGTCGTCCGCCTCCAAACACGCCTCCAGCATCTTCGGATCAGCCTTCACGTTGTCGATTTCGCCCAGCAAGACCAGGTGACGCTTGCTGAACAAGCCGCGACGCAACAAAGCCATCAACGGACGGCGGGCTTCGTAACGACGACCCGACACCGTCAGGATGAACGCCAGGTGATCGTTGGCCATCGCGTGATCCGGCTCCCACTCGACCCGCTCCGACAACCGCTTTGCCACTTCGGACAGCGACCTGAGACTGTCCATGCGGTCATCAGAGCCCAGCATCCCCGTGATCCGCTCGGGACGCTGAGAATCGGGCAACTGACACAGGTACCCAACCGCCGTGTCGTACTCGTTGCGCTCGAGCGACAACTCGCCAGCCAACCTCAACGCATCATGGTCGCCCGGCGAACCATCCAGCACCAGGTCCGCCAACTCCAATGCACGGTCCAATCGACCCAGCCGACGAGCACGATGGGCCTGCTTCAACTGGTCCGAGTTCGACTCACCACCACGCAACCACCACCACCCACCAAGACCCAACACGACGACCAAAACGACCACAACGATCATCTGCAGCCAGGCCGTCACGCCCGCTCTGGCACGCTGCTCAGTCACCGGCTCCCCCGTAACCGCCGTGCTCGCCCGACTCGCCCGGTGAATCGCGGCCCAACAACTCGTTGAAACCGCCACCGGAATCGCGGAACCAGTTGTAGAGAATGCTCACGTCGGTCCCGACACAGAAATGCTTGACACCCATCTCGAGGTACTTCCTGGCCTGCTCGGGCGTGTCGACCTCCGCTCGCGGAGTCACTCCCATCTTCAACGATGTCTCGATCACGTATCGCTCGGCCTCCAACACCTCCGGATGCTGCCACTCGCCGGGTCGATCGATGCTGTTCGAAAAATCGGCCGGGCCGAACTGCGTCATGTCGACGCCCGGGACCGAAAGCAATGCCTCGAGATCCTCGACGGCCGACTTCTTTTCGATCATCAACGCCACAACCGACTTGTCCAACGCCTCGGCAAATCCCCGCGTGCCCGGCTCGACCACGAACTTCACGTCACGACGCATGCCGACACCGTGGATGCCTCGGCTCGTCGGCGTCTCGGCTCGCACCGCCTTCACGCACTCCTCGACATCCTCGACCGTGCGAGGATCGGCAAACAACACGTTCTGGATCCCCGATCCAATGGCACGGATCGCCAGGAAAGTCCGAGGCTCCTGCTCGATCTTCATCATGCCGCTCATGTGAGGAAACAGGTCGATGGCACGACCGATGTTCTCCAGAGCGTAGAGATCGTATGGAGCGTACTCGGCGACGAACTCGATGTAGTCGAACATCCCGCTGTGACCAGCCAACTCGGTGATCGACGGCCAGGACGAATGGATGTGAGTGCCGAGGCTGGGAAGATCGGCGTCAAGAAGTTCTCGCAATCGGTTGTGCCGCATGACGTCTTGGACTCTCTTGTCGGGTTTCCAGTAACTACAGGCCGCCCAAAAACAACAGACGACTGCCGCCGTTTTCTCGAACCCATCCTACGCCAATAGGTAAATCACAACCACCAGCACCGCCGCCGTGCCGTAGACGATCGCCCAGGCCCGGCCGGTAGCCAATCGTCGAGCCAACCAGCTGCGTTCGATCGGAGCCAATTCGCCCGACTCCGGCTCGGGAACCGGCAACAAGGCGTCTGACGCAAAGATCATCCCGGCAGCAAACAGGGTCAACACCACCAGGTAACCCACCACGTTCCACGGCCGGAACGAATCGGGCAGGCGATGATCCAGGAACCCGAACAGAATCATCGCAACCAGCCCGACACCCGCGACAATCGCTCCGGCCAAGCTGCGACGCGTCCAACCAGCACGCCGGTATGACATCCGGTTGAACAAGTCCGTAGTCGCCGCGTCCTCGCCACGATGCGTACACAGGCTCACAAGCAACAGCACCGCACCTGACAATGGCATGCCGACCAGGGCCCGCGTCGCGGGTCGAGTGTGGTCCAGGTCGAAGAAATGACCAAGCAACACAGTCGATCCGAAACCGCAGTCCTCGCCAAGCCACTGCCACATGCCCATGGCACCACACAACGTGTAGGTGATCCCCACCAGCAGACAACAGATCCCGCCGGCAGCCGTCGCACGACGGAAAAACAACGCCGCGGTAACCACCACGAACAACGTCGGCTGGAAAATGCTGCCGATCGACCAGGCACTGTCGAGCAAGGTCGACTCGATACGGTGACTGAAAATGGCATACCCCAAACCGACCAGGCCAGCCAACACCGTCACCACGCGACCCACACCAAGCGACGACCGGTCGTCACTCTCCGGACACAACGGCCGATGGATGTCCTGGCGAAACAGTGTGGCCAAACTGTTCAGATAACTGCTGGCCGTCGAATTCGATGCCGCTACCAATGCCGCCAGAAACAAACCGCCCAAACCGACCGGCATGATCCGATGAGCCAACAACGGCAGGATCGAATCGGCTCCGCCAGGCAAGTTCTGGTACTCGGGGTTCGAACCCGCCGCCATCGCCGGCACGATGTAACACAAGGTCAACGGACCCGTCAGCGCCGCTGCCCACAATAACCCCTTGCTCGCCTCGTGAACCGTCTTGCCCGCGAAACTTCGCTGCAACATGTACTGAGACGTGAACCAGTAGGGGAGACCGAGCACGAACAGCATCAGGATCGTCAGGTAGTCGACCCCCGCATCAGGACCGCTCGGACGCCACATCACCCACTTGTCCGGTGAAATCCTGTCCGCAGACATGTGGTCCGGATCGAACAAGGCCTCCAACCCACCGCCAGCCTGGATCCCCAACGGCAACAGGATCACCGCTCCGCCAATGATCAGGAAACTCTGCAACAGGTCGGTGTAAACCACAGCCAGCAATCCGCTGGCCAGGCAGTACACCACCACCACGCCCGCCACAATCAATGTCACCGTCTCGAACGTGTCCAAGCCCGGAAGATGAAACGAAACCGGAACCTCGAAAGCACCAGTCACGATCGTCGCACATGTCATCATCGTCACGCCCGAAAAGAGCGCGTAGAAAATGATCCACAACAATGAGACGCAAACCGAAACGCGGGGACCGTAAACCTGCTGGACCAACTCGGTGATCGTCGTCAAACCCAACTGGCGGAACCGGGGCAGGAACGTGACTGCCGAGATCGCAGCCAACATGTTCCCGCTCCAAGCCATCAACAACAACGGAGCACCCACTCGGAACGCGTTGCCGGCCGGGCCGACCAGGTACAACGCCGCCACGTTGGTCGACAGGATGCTGCCGCAGATCACCCAACGGTTCAACGAACGACCGGCAATGAAATAATCGTCGCTGCCACGGATGTATCGAGCCAACCACAGACCCAAGCCGAGCATGCCGACAAGGTAGACAATCACAATTCCTAGATTGATCCAACTCGCAATCGTCATAAGTCGCCGACTCGCCAGCCCAACATTCTCAGACTAAAGTCCCTGGCCCAAAATCCTCAACCCGGAATCCACACCGCACCGAGACTACCAGCGCAACTGGGAATCGCGTACCCAGACACCTATCCTGACCCCCCGCCCCCGCCCCGCCCAACACACACACATGACCCGTACCGCCGTCAGACTCATCCTGCTCGTCTCCTGTGCTCACGCCCTCGTGCACGTCTTCGAATTGGCGTTGCCCAGTGTCGAGCAGATGATTGGCGAGGAACTGGTGGGAAAGACGGCCGAAGAGAACAAGGCGGCGACCGGAGCGCTGTCGACGGCCTGGCGAGTTCCGTTCGGGATGCTGGCCATGGTCGCCGGGTGGCTGGCCGATCGCTACGGATCCCGCCGACTGCTGGTCGTCTACCTGATCGGCTGCGTCGTCACGTCGATCGTTGCTGCGAGTTCCCAGAGTATGACGCCGCTGTTGATTTCGATGCTGGTCATGGGCGGCTTCGCCAGCATCTATCACCCCGCCGGCCTGTCGTTGATTTCTCGAGTCACCACGCCCGAGACCCGCGGACGGGCCCTGGGCTGGCACGGGATCTTCGGCTCGATCGGCATCACCGCCGCCCCGATGGGTGCCGCCGTGATGTTCGGCACCGGGTGGCTGGGTTGGCGAGGCTACTACATGACACTGTGCATCCCGGCCGTGGTGATCGGGATCCTGGTGCTCGTGTCGATTCGTCGTGTCGGCTCGACACGTGAAACCACTCCCCCGACAAATCCTTCCGATACCCAGAACACCACGACCGACCAAGGCGGTCCGTTCCAACGAATCCCCTACCTGCTGCTGGTCACCTCCGGTGCACTCTCTGGCTTCGTCTACGCCTCGTTCCTCCATTTTCTCCAAAGGTATCTCGACGGTGCCGGCATCCGACCCGATTCGGTTTCGGCCGAGAGTTTCCGGAACCTGCTGGCCGCGGTCACTCTGTCGT
>CAVOEV010000260.1:0-6556 GCA_963694825.1 Planctomycetota bacterium | reverse complement strand
CACGATCCAGCCGGGTATGGCTCGACCCTGGACGACGTGCGGTCCCGGCACAGTGCTCATCGAGCGGAGTTCCTAGCGAGAGGGGGGTTGAGGTGCGGGCGAACCGCCGGGGGCGCGACCGGGGGCGCGACCGGGGGCCTGAGCGGGGGCCTGAGCGGGGGATTGAGCCTGGCGGATCTGGCGGATGTAGTCGTCGGTGACGTCCTGGACCCGGACACCGGCATCGGGTTGGAAGCCGAACGAGGCGTCATTCAATGGCGCGTTGAGTTGGACGTTTCGGAATTCGAGGCTGACCATTGGGCGGAGTGCCTGGCGAGAGTCGTCTTTCTTGAGATAGACGATGCGGTGAGCAAACCGAGTCTGCTTGTCGATGTAGACTCGGACACGATCCGGGACGTATTCGGGCAATCCGCCACCTGTGGGTTGATCGTCGTCGGTGAGTGTTTCGAGGAAGTTGGCGTTCCAGCTGCCTTCGATGATGATGAACGGTCGGTCCTGGAACGTCTGTTCTCGTTGTTGCGTGAAGCTCATCGACTCTTCGAGTGAACCGAGCAGTGCTTCGAGCCCTCCGAGTCCGAGGTCGGCTTCGAACTGAGCGGGTCGTGGTCGGCTGTCGGCCTTGGCGGCGAGTGTTTTCATTTCCTTGAGAATCCTGGGGACGTTTCTCCGTGTGGCCTGCACGATCAGTCCGATTTTCTGTTGAGTGAACAAGGTGGTGCCGTCGCAGACCTGGATCAGCGAGCCCTTGGTGCGGCCCACTTCGAGGTCGAACTCGAGTCTGAGCTTGTGCCCTGGACCTTGGAGGTACTTGCCGGTGGCTCGGAACCGTTTGCCGCGGACGATGATGATTTCGACGATTTCCGCCTGGAACGGCACGAGTTTCTGGATCCGGGCCCGAACTTCTCGGAGGACATCGACCGGTCGCTGACGGCGGCTGGTCGTTTTCGAGGCTTCGGACGTCTTTGAACTTTTGGCTGAATCCGCCGCCTTGGGCGAGTCGGTTGGGCCTGTTGCGTTCTTGCTCACCGAGTCGGCAGACGGTTCCTGAGCCTCGAGTCCGGGTGTGGCGTCCAGTGCCAGGAGTGCGGTGATCAGTGCGACGATCATGAGTTGTACGAATCGAGCGAACAGCGGATTACGGAGTCGTGCCATGCGAGTTGTCTCGTGTTGCCGATTAGAGAAGCTGCGAGGAGTGTTCATGTTGTACGGAAAATACGGAAAATGCCAAAGATCCGGTGCCGAAACGGTCGAAAGCAGGGTTGGACACAGGTCATAAAGGCACGGTCCGAGTTCGTTGCGAGAAGTGGAACCGGGTCAGTTGTCGGACTTGGAACAGGAAATCGATTTTGGACCATTCTAGGGACATCCTGTCGGACCCGTCGATGGGGATTCGGGAGTGTCACGAGGACTCTGCAATGAAATACTACTTCTTGGCACTGGGAACCTTTCTGATCGTTTGCGTGGGATGCCACGTCGACGGTCGCGATTTCAGTGACAGCGGCGAATTCCACGCCCCTCCGGCTCATTCGATGCGCCGTCCCGGACCGATGGTGGACGGTCCAGGCCCCGGCGTTTTACCGGCCATGCAGCCGGGTAGCACGACGCGATCGTTCGCCACTCGGCGGACTCAGCTTCGCTTCATCCGCCCGGTTGGCATGAAGATCGGTTGGAAGGTGGGAGCCGTCTACGCCGACAACCAGCGGGTGACTCCGACGACCTACGACTTCGTCCAGGGAGCCACGTACCGGTTGAAGTTGACCGAGGTTGCCGGCCGCGAGGGGATGACGTTGTATCCGACGATGCAGGTCTATCCGGCTCATCCCACGACCGACGCCTACCTGGCTCACAACAGTGTTCCGTTGGAGTTGACCGACGAGGATCTGGACCAGATCGAGAGCAACAACTTTGTGACCAAGGTGATTTACCTACCGGATCCTCAGCACCAGGAGCTGGCGGTTGCCGGAGTTGAGATGTTGGTATCGACTCGACTCGACCCGGGCGTCGACCCGGTTTCCGAGGCGGACCGTCGCGGCACGATCATGGTTGTCTTGCGAGTCGGCAACATGGATATGGAAACGGCCACCAGTGGCCCGGCTGCCGGCGGCGGTGCCGCGATGCTTGGTCCGGGCGGCATTCAGCCTGTGGCCTACCATGCTGCAGTGGGTCCCGACGGGGCCCAGGGTCAGTTCGTGCCACCGGCTCCGATCGCGATCATGGACCAGGGGATGCCGGGCATTCCCGGCCCGATGTTGATGGGCCAGCCTGGCGGTCCCGGTCTCCCGGGCATCAACCCGGTCTCTGGCGTCGGTGGCACGCCGCAGTGGGGCATGCCGATCACTTCGACGCCGATCGGGCTCCCCGGCCCGGCTCACCTGCCCCTGGGCGGACCGGCCGGACTGCAGAGCTACACCGTCAAGAACAACACTCGGGTCGTGCGACATGCCCCGGTGAAGGACTTCCGAGTGGTGGTCAAGCATGAGCCGGGCATCAGCATGCCGAAGCCGGTCAACGAGGTGATCTACACCGAGAAGCATCCGACCTTCGCCCCCGGTACGCTCAGCCAACCTGCGTGGGCGCGGCCACGACGGTAATCGTGCCCGCCAGTTTCACTCCCTCCCAACAGCTGTGACTGCACCAACCATGTTCCATGGCTATCTGCCGACAAACGTGATTCGCGCGGCGATGGTGACGGTGCTGTTGTTCTCGTCGACAGCCCCCTCGTCTGCTCAGACACCCAACGGCAACGCGGGGTATTTTCCACTGAGTGCTCGAATGACACCGGGCCGGGTGGCCCGCTGGTCGGCTCTGTCGGGCCGAAGCGTGTCGCCAGGTGAACGGTACTTCCAGCCGATCGAGGTGCGACTGACCAACACCGGCCCCGACGGAGGTGGTCGGGTGACCTGGTACGCGATGGGCCGAGGCGCGGACAAAGTGGCCACCTCCCGGACCCCTCATGCCGCCGGCCTGCTCGTGGGTGCCACCTACCGCGTGGGGATCAGTGACATGCCCGAATTTCCTGGAGTGCAGGTTTACCCGACGATCGAAGTGATCGATCGACTGCATCCTCCGCTGGGACGCCGGTACGAGTTTCCAGTTCCGGTCGAGTTGACTGGCGAGGACATCCGATTGGCATTGCAGGGGAAGCTGGTCACCCGGGTCGTGTTTCTCGAAGAACCCCGACTGTCGGCCGGCAACGAACAGACTAAACCGATGATGGTCCGCGACCTGGATCCTCGGGCCAACGCGTTGGCCGAGGCCGACCGCACGGGGCGTCCGATGGTGATTCTGCGACTGGGCAGTCGCAGAGCACCGGCCGAAGGATCTCCTGAAGCGGCAGACTTCTTCCAGATGGGGCGACTGCCAATCGAGTTCTCAAACGAGTCCGCTTCCGGACGGGTGTCCGGAAACGTGATGTCGATGTCTGCCGCACCGTCCGGTTCGGTTCGCATTCGCTCTGGCCACGCTCGGGCGGTTCACCTGGCGAGGAGGATTCGGTGATCGATCTGGTGGGACAGTTGACCGGGAGAGGTTGCGAACGGCGGGACGCCAGCGTCGAAGCGCGAGGCTGGTCGCGGAGGTGGGCGACTGTGGCTGTGTTGGGCATGCTGGTGTCTGGCGGATGTGCGACGATCCCGGTTGGCAGCCTGACGGGATTGGATTCGGTCGAGGCGATCGAGACGGTTGGTGCCCAGGTCGAGACGGGCACGGCTCGGGTTGAATCGACCGCTGTGGCCCCGAGGCCTCCGGTCTCAGCAATCCAACCGATCCATTTGCCTGCAATATTGCGTCAGCAGGCGGTCGAGCTGGCCGGACCTGGCGGTCCGGATCCAGCGGTGGTCGAGGCGTTTCCTGACGAGTTTGTCATCGACGGTGGCGACCGCGGCGATCCGGTGCATTACCAGACATTTCTGCGTCACGGAGTTGAGACCGAGGACACGATTGCCGAGTACACCGACGACGAGGGCGAGGCTCACGTCTTGCCGAGCAACCGCGTGGCCATTTATTCGCCTCGGTTTGCGACGGTCCGGACCGTGCAGTTGCCGGTCGCGGGTTTGGGGATCGAGCGGATGGCTTCGGCGCACCGGTTGTCTCGAGAAGTCCGACTGACGAAACGCGATGCACTCAGGCAGCACAGCCAGCAGGCTGGCGCGGTCGATGCGAGGGTGCGATCGCGGGCGAGCGGTTTGTTGAGCGAGTTACAGACGGCTCGCGTGTCGCGGTTGTTGAGTACTGGCGAGCACGTGAAGCTGGTCAACGTGTTTGGCGACACTGGTCGATTGATTGCCGGGCGGATGGACCAGGGCGATGTGGCTCGGATGGCCAAGTCGATGGCGAACGTTGCGGCGTGGGCTGGCGACGAGTCACCCCGCGCGACGGCGTCGACGGCCACGGGTCAGTCGATCCAGTCGACGCCCTGGGTGGGTGCCTACACGGGAGTGGAGATCAAGCACCGGCGAATCGGCCAGCTGAAGATTCTGAAGCTGGCCGATCGCGAGTCGGCACGATCGGACGACGTGGTCCGGTTCACCTTGAGATTTGACAACGTGGGCGATCGACCGCTGACGGCGGTCCGCATCGTCGACAATCTCTCGCCGCGACTCGAATACGTCGAGGACAGTGCGACTCTGGGCTTCAGCGACGAGACCGAAGAGACTCCGGCAGCAGAGGCTCGGGGTGGACGGATCACTGTTGATGACAACGAGCAGGGCAGCATGGTGTTGGTCTTTGAGCTGGACGAACCGTTGCCCGGCGGCGTGGGCGGAGTGATCACGTTCCAGGCCCGCGTGCGTTAGGTGACTGTGACCGCATTCGCGGCCCCGGTCTTCTTGATGGCGGGGCCGCCGTTGCTATACTGGCTCATGCCAAACGGCTTCTGCGCAAGTGGCGGAATTGGCAGACGCGCCAGGTTGAGGGCCTGGTGGGCTTTACGGCCCGTGGAGGTTCGAGTCCTCTCTTGCGCACTTCGATCGACAGCCCGTCCCCCTCCCCCTGGTTCACTCGTCCGGGGCGGAGGTCGGTGGGGAGCTAGTCGGACAGTTGGTACGGGTCGCCCAGCCGTTTCATTTCGCGTTGGAGCAGTTCTTCGAGCTCCTTTCGCTTGGCTCGATGCCGGGGATCGTCGGCCAGGTTGACTTGTTCGGACGTGGGTTTGTGTCCGAGTAGTTCGACAAGCGAGTGGGTTTGATGTTCGACCAGGAACTCGCGGGGATTCTGCTTGAGATCAAACAGTTGAGTTTGGCGGACCTTGCCGTCGAGCACGTCGTACTTGATTAGCTTGAACTGCCCGGACTTGACCGCTCGCATCCCCGGTTTTGTGCCTCCGCTGTAAACACCATACAGGGTCGTCCGAACTGCCGACCTTTTCCCTTCCAGCACATCCCGGAAGCTCCGACCTTCGACCGTTTCGGGTGGCGTGATGCCGGCGAGGTCACAAAAGGTTCGGAGCACATCGAGTAGGTAGATGTAGCCCGAGGCTCGGGTGCCGGGCTTGATGCCGGGGCCAGTGACGATAAACGGGACTCGCCAAGTGTGTTCGTAGAGGTTTTGCTTGCCGACCAATCCGTGTCGTCCGACCGCGATGCCATGATCGGAGGTGAAGACGACGTAGGTGTTTTCGAGTTCTCCGCTCGTCTCGAGATGCTGGATCACTCGACCGATCTGCCGATCGATGCTTTCGATGCAGGCGTATTCGCGTCCCAGTTCGTTCCGGATCGTGGCTGGATCGCGTTTCCTGAGCACGCCCTGGACCTTGACTTCGTCCCGGAGGTTGGGGTGTCCGTGGTGGAACGGGTGAGCGGGCAGGTAATTGGCGGGCAATGGAGGCGACTTGGGGTTGACCGTCTTGCCCGGCCCGGAGTTGCTGGCACCGTAAGAACGGGCCAGTAAAGGTGGGGCGTTTCTGGGATCGTGAGGGTGCGAGAACCCCATGTAGATCAGGAACGGAGCCCGGTCGGTGGTATCCTTGCCGCTGCGTTGGGCCAGGAAATTCATCACGCGATCGCCGTGCCAGGGGCTCCCTGTCGGGGGTGTGCCGTCGCGGCGGGTGGCGATGTGACTGGTGGTGAACAGCTGGTTGGCTTCGCCAAAGCTGTTGCCTCGCTTGCAGGTCCGAAACGTGGTGTAGCCGCCGCGATTGAAAATTGCCGGCATGCTGTTCCGAGCAGCCTGCTGGCGTGAGGCTCGGTCGCTGGTCAGTCCCGGCCCGCGGGCTCCGGGGATCCGCCAGACGGTGCGGCCGGTCATGATCATTGTCCGGGACGCCGTGCAGACGGCTCCGGACCAGGCACCCATGTGGTGAGCATCATCGAGCACGATGCCGCGGCGAGCGAGACGATCGATGTGCGGTGTTCGACAAACTGTGTTGCCGTAGCACGAAAGAGTTTCGGGCGACTGGTCGTCGGTCAGGATGAACAGGAAGTTGGGTCGACCGGCGGCGTGGGTTGGCGGTGTGGCAGCCGCAGCGAGGAGGATGATGGTGCCGAACAGTGTGAGTGAAAACTGTGAACACATCGCAGGGGCCTCGTCAGTGGGACTCGGGTGGCGGGCAGGGGTGGCG
>CAVOEV010000259.1:0-6636 GCA_963694825.1 Planctomycetota bacterium | reverse complement strand
GAGCGTGTTACAGGCGAGTTGTTGGGGGATGGTTCAGGCGGCGGAGCTGATCCAGTAGGTGACCTTGGGGATCACCTTGGCGAAGGCGGTGTAGCCGGCCATGACGAGCAGCAGCCCGAATCCTAACCAGGCAACGACGTTGGTGGCGGTGCTGTTGGTATCGGCACCCATGATGGACTTGTTGTTGGTGAGCCAGATGAGCGCCCAGGCGGTGAGTGGCGCGGCGATCACGGTGACAGCTTGTGCGGCCACGACGGCGGGCACGGGATCGAACCCGGCCTGGATGACAAACAGGGCGACTCCCATTCCGATCACGAGGACGGCGATGGTGAGGGCACGTGTTGCGGGTTGGTCGGGGCGGCTGCCAAGTCCGAGTCCATCAGCGAGAATGAAGCCACCGATCATCGAGTTGACAAGGAACGACGAGTAGGCGGCGGCGAAGAGCCCTATGCAGAACAGAGGTCGGCCCCAGACTCCGAATAGCGGAGCGAGTTGTGATGAGACTTCAGTGTAGTTGAGGAGCGATTGGCCGCGGAGCACAGCGGCTGCGGTGCACATGATCATCAATGTGATCAGAGCCATCAGGATCGAACCGATCCGAGCGTCTCGCATGCCCAGGGCAACGTCGTCGCGTGTCCAACCTTTTTGCTGGACGAGATAGGCCTGGTAGAAGGCGGCGGTGATGACGAATGTCGTGCCGACGAGTCCGAGGAGCGAGAAATCGAGCAGGGAGGCTGGGGCCGCATCGGCAACGGGTTCGGCGACCGGTGTCTGGTTGGCGAGTGCGAAGACCAGGTTGAGTGCGAAGCTGATGAGCATCAGGCCGACGAAGCACATCATCAGTCGTTCGAGTGCCCGGTAGAGGTTCTTGAAGGCGAGCAGGAATGCGATGGCCAGGGCGTTGAAGGCGACAACGGAGTAGTCGAACCACGGAAGCAGTGATTCGCGGGTTTCGGCAGAGAGCAGATCTCGCGAGAGTTCCTTGACGGCGGCGTCGACTCCGAGGTTATTGCCAAACTGAAACGAGGCGGAGATGAAGAAGGTGCCGATTCCGATCAGCACCGCAAGCGGCCGTCCGAAGCGGGATCGCAAGAGTTCGGCTGGCGACTGAGTCGCGACAGCTCCGAGTCTTGCCCCCAATTGCATGAAGGTCATCATGAAAACGACTGCGACCAGCACGACCCAAGTCAGAGCGAAACCGTGCGTGGCACCGACCTGGGTGCTGGTGGTGATACTGCCCGGGCCAATGACAACGCAGGCGGTGATCAGGCCGGGTCCCAGTCGGTGGTACCACTTGATTGGGACTGCTGTGAGTTGGTTCATGAGCTGCCAGGCCAGGTGTTTGAGTGTGGGGAAACTGTATTAGTCACCGAACTGGCCGAGGAAATCGCCCAGATCTTCATCGGTGGATTGTTCGGAATCAGGATCCGAATCCGGATCCTTGAAATCGAGCGAGAATGAATCGTCGTCGTCAAAAACGGATTCGCTGTCGGCTGGGTCTGGGCTGTCTGTCAGATCAGCAGGCGATTGGTCGCTGGTGTCAGAGGCTGCGGCGACGTCACCGTCATAGTGTTCGTTGCTGGCGATGCCGCCCTGGTTTTCATTCTCGGAGGTGTCGTCGACGAGACCGGGCGGATCTTCGCCGGGCTCCTCCATCAGGTCGTCGTCGTTGAGATCGGCCGTTGATTGGGCGGCGGGTCGTCGCCGAAAAAATCCAAATAGTGACCGCGACTTGAGCGGCCGTTCGGGTTCCGTTTCGGGTTCAGTTTCGGGTTCAGTTTCGGGTTCAGTTTCGGGTTCAGTTTCGGGTTCAGTTTCGGGTTCAGTTTCGAGTTCAGTTTCGAATTCAGTTTCGAATTCAGTTTCGAATTCAGTTTCGAATTCAGTTTCGAATTCAGTTTCGGGAGTCTCAGTCGGTTCCTGTTCGGCGTCATCGACACTGGTTTGACTGAGTTTCAGATCGACGACAGAATCCTCAGGCGAATCGGGTGACAGTTCTTCGTCGAGTGCGTTACTGTCCGGTTTGTCTTCGAGTTGGAATTCTGCGGTGTCGCCGAGGTCTATGGATTGGAAATTACTGTCGTCGCTTAATGTGTTGTCGTCGGCGATGTGAATGACGAACGAGACGGGGCCTACGGTGACGGTTTCGCCATCGGCGAGCAGGATGTCTTTACCGGTAGGGATGGTGTGATCGTCGATTTGTGTGCCATTGGAGCTGCCGAGGTCTCGCACGAGCAGTTGCTCGCCTTCGAGGGTGAACTGGCAGTGTTGCCGGCTGACATCGGCGAGTGGGATCCTGAGTTCACAATCCTTTCCTCGGCCGACGACCGTATTGCGGCGCAGGCGCACATTTCGAACTCGGGATTTGTCGTGGACCACTTCGAGCCGGACGTCCATGATTTCTGTCGGCGAGGCGGAAAGGGGCGGGCGGTTCACTCGCTGTGAACTCGCGTCAGATCTCCTGATGATAGCGATTCGCACGACAGATGCACAAACCGGGCGTTTGCTGCGTCGGATTGCCGTGGGACATCAGGCGGCGGCTGAGCCATCCCTGGGGTCTTCGGGGAAGAGTCGTTCTTCGCCTCGGACGATGGCGTCAGTCAAGCGGTAGACACCGCCTTGGTTCTGTTCAGGAAGATCAAAAAGGATCTCGAACATGGCGGCTTCGATGACACTTCGAAGGCCGCGCGCTCCGATGTCTTTGGTCAATGCGATGCGAGCGATTTCCTCGAGTGCGTCGGGCGTGAACTCGAGCTGGGCGTCTTCCATCGCAAAGAATTTCTGGTATTGGCGGACCAGGGAATTCTTGGGTTCGGTCATGATGCGAACGAGCTCGTCCTGTCCGAGCGGCAACAGGCTGCTGAGTACGGGGAGTCGGCCAACGAGTTCGGGGATGAGTCCGAATTCGAGCACGTCATCGACGGTGACATCAGAGAGGAGTTCTCGCTGTTGCCGTTCGATGGTTTCGGTATCAACGGTCTTGCCGAAGCCGATCATTCGACGGCCTTTTCGCTTGGCGATAATATCGTCGAGTCCGACGAATGTGCCGCCACAGATGAACAAGATGTTTGTCGTATCAATTTGAATGTACTGTTGCTCGGGGTGTTTGCGTCCACCCTGTGGCGGGACATTGGCAACGGTACCTTCGAGCATCTTGAGAAGTGCCTGTTGGACCCCTTCGCCGGAGACATCACGGGTGATGGAGACATTGCTGCTGGTCTTGCCAATCTTGTCGATTTCGTCGATGAAAAGAATCCCACGCTGGGCGGCTTCTATATCGAAATCGGCGGCGTGGAGGAGTTTGAGCAGCAGGTTTTCGACATCTTCACCGACGTAGCCGGCTTCGGTGAGTGTGGTGGCGTCACCGATGGCGAAAGGAACCTGGAGGAAGCGGGCGAGTGTGCGGGCGAGCAGGGTTTTTCCGCAGCCGGTTGGCCCGATCATCATAATGTTGGACTTCTCGAGTTCGACTTCCCCGTCGGACTCTTCGAAGTGCATCAGCCGCTTGTAGTGGTTGTGGACGGCGACGGCGAGTGTTTTCTTGGAGTGTTCCTGTCCGATGACGTAACCGTCGAGGTGATTGACAATTTCTCGGGGTGTGGGGACGTCGGTAAAGAGTTGTGTCGAGTCTCCTCGGCGTCGATTCTCTTGTTCGAGGATCGACTGACACAACTCGATGCATTCGCCGCAGACATAGACATCGTCGGGCCCTTCAACAAGCGGACCGACCTCGCGGTAACTCTTTCGGCAGAAGGAACAGCTGGCGTTCTTTTTGCCACCCGAGCTGCTTTTAGTCGGAGTGAAGTCTGATCCCGAGGGCATGAGAGTCTCGTGATGTTTGCGGCAGTTACGGGGTGGCAGGCCGTTGCGAAACGCGGTCGCTCAAGGTTCTTCCTGATCGTTGCCTTCGGTTTTGATGGCGAGATCGCGGGTCGAAAGAACCTGATTTTTGATGGATCGGAATTCTGAGTCGCTGAGGTTACCCTGACGCCGCATTTCTTTGTACATAAGTAACATTTGTTCCGGTTCGTTGGGATTCTCGGATTCGTTTTTCAGGAATCGGTTACGAATCGAGGATCCAGCCAGCAGAAGCAGAGCCAGGATGCCGAGAAGCACGGCGATTGTCGGGACGAATTGCGATCGTGACAGGATGTCTCGAAAGCTGTTGGCGGCGAACATCGGAGTTCCCTGTGGCGGTCGAATGGTGACCCCGTGGTGTGAAATGGGGGACCGGCGATTGGCGATGTGGCTTTCGGCTCATTATCTCGAATGGTGAGTAGTGGGCAAGGCGTGGGCAGTGTTGGTGTGGTGTGGGGTGTGAGGTGTGGGGTGTGAGGTTGCGGCGTTGTTGCGGCGTTGTGCGAGTCGTTCTAGAATCGCTTGGAACGAGAGTACCGAGACCGGGAGCGGGGGCAGGACGTTGGAATTCCAGGAACGATTGCAGCGGGCTGTGGAACGTGGCCAGCAGGCACGGGACACTCGCAGCCGCCAGGTAGCGGATCGGGCATTGTCGGAGGAGGAGACGCGGACGTTGCATTCGGAGTACCGACTGGAACTTTCGGACCACATCGGCACGTGCCTGGGCCAGCTGGTCGACCAGTTCCCTGGCTTCCAGCTGGAATCGATTGTCGGCGAAGAGGGTTGGGGAGCGGTTGTGAGCCGGGACGACATTGCCTTGGCCCAAGGGGGCAAGTCGACGAATTTGTACAGTCGGATGCAGATGTTGATTCGTCCATTTTCTGAGGGTCGGATTGTCGAGTTGGTGGTGAAGGCGACGATCCGCAATCGCGAGGTTTTCAACCGGGCGCGGTACCAGATGTTGGGGCAGGTGGATCTCGAGAGTTTTGCGGAAAACGTCGACTTGTGGGTTTTGGAGTACGCCGAGTTGTATTCGGCGGCGGTTTGAGGTGAACGGATGAGCCGGGAAGTAGATTTACAGCGTGTCCTGGACGGCGGCGTTGTGGCGATTTTGCGCGCAGATTCGGGCGAGCAGTTGGTGCGTGTGGCCGAGGCGTTGTACGAAGGTGGAATCGATGTGATCGAGGTGACCTTCACAGTGCCCGGTGTATTGGGGATTCTCTCGGCCGTGCGTGACTCGTTGGGCGACAAGATTCTGCTGGGTGCCGGGACGGTATTGGATGCCGAGAGTGCCCGAGCGGCGATGTTGGCCGGTGCCGAGTTCATAGTCTGTCCGACGGTGAATTTGGACGTGATCCGCATGTGTCGTCGTTACGACAAGCTGGTGATGCCTGGTGCATTGACACCGACCGAGGTGTTGACGGCGTGGGAGGCGGGTGCGGACATCGTGAAGGTGTTCCCTGCCGACGTGGGCGGTCCCGGTTACCTGAAGGCGTTGCACGGACCATTGCCTCAGGTCAAGCTGTTGCCCACCGGTGGCGTGGATCTCGAGACGCTGGGCGGCTTCTTTGCTGCTGGGGCCTGTGCGGTGGGCCTGGGCAGTGCGCTGGTGGAGCGGCAGGCGGTAGCCGACGGGGACATGGACCGGATTCGGGATCTGGCTCGGGCCTACGTGGCGGCAGTCGCTTCGGCGCGGTGACTGCTAGTTGCTGTCGCCTTCGGAGTGTTCGTTGTCCGAGTCATCGGAGTCATCGGAGTCGAGGTCGAACTTGGGCGCGGTGAATTTTGGTGCCGTGACATTTTCGAGATCATCTTCGGGCATGGGTCGTTCGGCGGTCGGTTCCGAGTGATAGGACGTGGCCGACTGCACTTCGTCCTCGACGCCACGGATGCCTTTTTTGAACTCGGTCAACCCCTTGCCCATATTCCGAGCGACTTCAGGCAACTTTTTCCCGAAGAGCATCAGGGCGATAAACAGCACGATCAGCAGCTCGGGGCCACCGGGGAAGCCGAGAAAAGCAACGCAGGTACTCATCGCTAAGGCCTCTTGCTATTGCAGAAAGTGTGTTGAGTGGAAAGGGGGCTGGGTGCTGTGGGCGGTCAGGACGATTCGGTCGATTCGGGTTCGTTTCCTGCGGCAGGCGGTGGTGTGTTTCCGGTATCGCTGTTGGCCGAATCGTCTTCGGACGTGTCGTTGATCCCCTTCTTGAACTCGGTAACACTCTTCCCAATCGACCTCATCGTGGCCGGAAGGCGTTTGGCTCCGAAGAGCAGAATAATGACGGCGACGACGATCAGCATCTGGACAGGCCCGGGAAACATTGGCGCGTGCCTTCGAAGAGTCGTGTGGTGTTGGGAGTCGATATTGCGTGGGGGTTGTGGTTTTGAGTGTTTGCGTGCGTGATAGGCTGCTGGTAGCGGGATTCTATTGTTGACCAGGTTGTTGATCTACGAAGCCGACGGATCGGCTGGTCCGGGATCTCGCCGAGCGATTCGGAGCGGCGGGTCCGGGCACGCAGTGTTCCGGGCAGAATGCTCTCGGGGTGCCCACTCGTTGGTCCCGCCGCAATCGGGCAGGTGTTTTGGAGCGGAATCAGCATTATTGTAGCCCGTGCGTGGGGGGTGTCAACGGTTGTCGTGTCGAGTGTGCTGTGGGTCGGTGGATTGCCTTTCGTTGGGTGAACCGTATGCTGAAGTGCGGTCCTTGAGTCGTCCGGGGCTGGGAACTGCGGGCGAATCTTGAGTTCAGTAGAGCCGCGTGCACTCACGTGGGATGGC
>CAVOEV010000258.1:0-6649 GCA_963694825.1 Planctomycetota bacterium | reverse complement strand
CGAGTCGGTTGTCTGAGTGACGGGCGGTTTGTGTTTGGTGGTCCGATGAAGCGAGGCTGTCCGGGCCAGTTGGGTCCGATGGCGGTGCTGGAAGTGGGTGGTGTCGAGGTGGTGGTGGCGAGTCGTCGGATGCAGTTGCTCGACACCGAGATGTTGCGGATTGTCGGTGTCGATCCATCGACCAAGCGGTTGTTGGTGGTCAAGAGTGCTGTGCATTTCCGTGCCGACGTGGGTCGGTGGGCCGAGACGATCTTTGATGCGGACACTCCGGGGATCCATCGGCCGGATTTCAGCGCCTTCGATTATCAGAACGTGCGTCGTCCGATCTACCCTTTGGATGTCGAGGTGGGTGAGCAGGACGTGTTCGGGCGGTCCGGCTGAATGCGTCGTTATTTGCCGTTGGTGTGCTTGGCCCTGTTGCACACGATTGTCGACACCAGCGCGTTGTTGGTGTCGCCATTGTGGGACCGCATCACTTTAGAGTGTGGCCTGATGGGGCTCGCGCTGGTTGCGGTGATGCTGGCTCATTCGACGCCCACATCGCTGTCTCAGGGCGTGTTCGGTTTTCTGCGAGAGCGCGGGGCTCTGCGTCCGCTGTTGTGGATCGGTCCGGTAGTGGCGGTGTTGTGTTTGACGTCGGCGGGTGGTGTTGCCGCCGAGGGTCGGGTGGGGTGGTTGTGTGTGTTATTTGTGGTAGGAGGCGTTTCGGTTGGTGCGTTTCATCCCGAGGCGGCTGTGCGAGCGGGCAGGATGTTGCCGGGGAACCGGACCCGTGGTCTGGCGATTTTCATGCTGGGCGGGTCACTGGGGTTGTCGTTGGGTCCGTTGTTGAGTGGCTGGGTGGTGGATCTTTGGGATCTGGAGGGGTTGTTGGTCCTGATGCCTTTTCTGTTGCTGCCGATCCCGTTGCTGTACTGGGGGACTCGGAGCCAGACGGTGGTCAGTGTGGCAGAACCGATTCAGTCGAGTGCGGCTGATGCGGATGCAGGTGGTCGGGCGTCGAGTTTGTCCGAGATGTTTGACGGTCGGATTGGACTGGCGTTGTGGTTGTTGTTTGTGTGTTCGTGTCGTCTGGTGCCAAACATGGGGATGAGCAAGGTGATGTCATTTGCCTTGTCGGACCGAGGTTTTGATGAGCGTTCGATTGGGATGGTTCAGTCCTTGTTCCTGGTTTCGGCGAGTGTGGGGATGATGGTGTTGGCTGCAGCGTTTCCGGCTGGTTGGGAGCGTCGATTCATGGTGATTTGTCCGTTGTTGGGTTTGCCGTTGCTGTCGGTCTGGGGTTGGGAGGGGTGTCCCGACTGGTTGTTGATCGTGGTGCTGGTGCCCACGGGTCTGGTGTTGTGGGGGACGACTCCGACGATGGTCTCGTACGCTCAGCAGATGTTCCCTCGAGGAGCCGGAGTTGCTTCGGCGATCACGATGGGATTGGCGTGGGGTGGTGGCGGTTTGATCGAGGCTCCGTTCACGACATATTTCCATGACATCGATCGTCCTCAGCTTGCGGTGTGGGCGTTTCTGCCATTTGTGGCGGTTGCGGGATTGGCGGCGATGCGACTGCCTGAGCCGAATTTCAAAAAACCGGAAACAGGTTCTTGACAATTGGAACTTCGACGGTAGCATCGTGCCCGTTGTCATTGGCAAGGACGCGAGTGACGTGCGACGGCAGGACGCCGTCGAGAACTCAGGAGCAATGGAATGCCAGCTTTTTTTAGCCCAACGGCTGCTGCCGTTGATGTGCGACGATTCCGATATGGCGTCGTGGTCTGTTTTGAGCTGGCCAAACCGAGCAGTTAACGCCCGATCCAGGACGGGTCGGGTGCGGAAGAAGGCTGGCCGGCGAGGTACGTCGGTTGGTGACGATTGGCAGTGCACAAGGATGTGCACGGTGACAGGAAGGACCCTGATTGATGAGTGGAAGACCTTGGATCGGAATCAACGGTGATTTTCGAGCGGCGAAGCAGGACGCGGGGGCACTGAGCTGGTTCAACACTGGCTATTACGACAGTGTTGCGGCGAGTGGTGGTTTACCGGTTTTGATTCCGCCATTGGCCGAAGACGACGACCTGAAGCAGTTGCTGAAGAAGTTGGACGGCCTGGTGCTGTCTGGATGTAGTTTCGACCTGGACCCTGGCCGTCTGGGCCTGCATTCTCATCCCACATCGCGTCCGATGCCTCAGCGACGCGAGGACTTCGACCGTCGACTGTGCCAGAAGGCCGTCGACATGCGGATGCCGATTCTGGCGATCGGATCGGGGATGCAGGTGTTGAACGTCGTCTGCGGCGGCAGCCTGTACGCTCATGTTACAGAAGACGTCCCGAAGTCGATCCTGCATCGTGACCCGGTCGAGTCGACCTTGCGTCACGTGTTGGAGATCGAGGAGGGGACTCGTGTGGACGCGATCTACGGTCCGGGCGAGATCCGGGTCAACAGCCAGCACCACATGTCGATCGCCGAGCCGGCTGATGGTTTCATCGTTTCGGCTCGGACACCTGACGGGGTGGTCGAGGCGATCGAAGCGGACGACGAGCGCTGGTTCTGCCTGGGCGTGCAGTGGCATCCCGAGAACACGACGTCGAGTGCGTTGGACATGCAGATATTCGAGTCGCTGCTGGACGCTGCCGCGGGCACACCGGCTGTGATTCCCTTCAGAAAGAAGGCCGCCTAGGCCACCGAGTGCAGCCGAACGACTCGGACGAGTTCGTCTCACGTTTCGCCGTTGTCGAAACGTTTGGCGTGCCGTCCGGTGTCGTCGTTCGACAACCTGCCCACACCCGCGGCGACCCGTTATGCTTGGGTCTTCCGAGACGCTCGTCGAGTTGCGATGTTGTCTACTTGGCGGGTTGCAGTCAGTCGAGCGGGTGTGTTGGTGTCATTGATCGTACAAAAAGTCGGCGGAAGCAGTTTAGCCAGTGCGGTTCAGATTCGCATCGCTGCCCGCCGTGCGATTGCGACTCAGGCCGAAGGCCACCAGGTGGTGATGGTGGTTAGTGCGCGGGGCAAGAAGACGGACGAATTGGTGGGTCTGGCGGCCGAGATCACCGACAGTCCATCGGCACGCGAGATGGACATGCTGTTGTCGACTGGCGAGCAGGAGTCGGTGGCGTTGATGGCGATGGCGGTGGTGGCGGAGGGGGCCGAGGCGATCAGTTTGACGGGTGGTCAGATTGGAATCCACACCGATTCGTCGCACACGCGTGCGCGGATCATCGACATTTCGACTCGACGGATGCGAGAGGCGTTGCAGGCTGGGCGGATCGTGATCGCGGCGGGGTTCCAGGGGATTGATGAGGACTTGAATATCACGACATTGGGTCGAGGCGGCAGCGACACGACGGCGACGGCATTGGCGGCGGTGTTGCAGGCTGACGAGTGCCAGATCTACACGGATGTGGATGGCGTATTGTCTACGGATCCTCGAATTGTCGAATCGGCCCGGCTATTGCGTCGGATTTCCTACGACGAGATGCTCGAGTTGGCGAGTTTGGGAGCGGGAGTGATGCATTCTCGTTCGATCGAGTTTGCCAAGAAGTACCGCGTACCGGTGCGTGTGATGTCGTCGGGATCTCCTGGTCTGGGGACACTGATTGCGGCGGTGGACGAATCGAGCGACTTTTCGGCTCGGCGTGTGACCGGAGTGGCGGTGGTTCGCGAGGAGGTGCGGATCGGGTTGTCGGGAGTTCCGGATCGTCCGGGCGTGATGGGTGAGGTCTTCGGGAAGTTGGCGGAGGTGTCTTTGCCGGTGGACATGATTGTTCAGGACGTCGGCCAGGCTGGTATGGCGGAGGTGTCGTTCACAGTGCCGGAGCCAAACCTGGACGAGGCGTTGGCGGCGGCGAGGTCGGCGGTGGCGGAACTGGGCCAGGGGACGGTGGAACAAGGTGTCCATCTCAGTAAGGTGTCGTCGGTCGGTCGCGGCATGCGGTCTCATACTGGCGTGGCGGCTCACATGTTTCGAATGCTGGGTGCTGCCGACATCAACCTGAACATGATCAGCACCAGCGAGATCAAGATTTCGGTGTTGGTGGATCGTGACAAATGCGAGGCGGCGGTGGAGGCCGTTCATTCGGGTTTTGGGCTGGATCGGGACGAGGCGGAGGAGCCGGCGGTGGGGATCGAGTTGCCGGATTCGGAGTGTCGGGTGGGTCGTGCCGAACAGGCGGAGCGTGAGGAGTTGGAGCGGGACGTTGTGGATCGATTGGCGAGCATGGAGGACATTGTCGTCAGTGAGGTGCAGTTGGACGACGAACAGTCTCGGATCACGGTTCGCGGTCTCCCCAATTCTTCGGGTGTGGCGGCGGAACTGTTTTCGGCGGTCGCCGAGGGTGGCATTCTGGTCGACATGATCGTGCAGAACGAGTCTGGGGTTTCGGAGGCAGGAGCGAGGCTGTCGTTCACGATTCCTCGGCGTGATCTGGATCCGGCGTTGTTACTGGTTCGCGAAGTGGCCGAGGGTTGGGATGGAGTTGCGATCAGTTTCGAGCGAGATATTGCGTTGTTGTCGGTGGTGGGGATTGGGTTGCTAAGTCACACGGGTGTGGGCGAGCGTATGTTTGGCGCGTTGGCCAAGTCGGGGATCAACATCCAGATGATCAACACCAGCGAAATTCGGATCAGCGTGGTTTTGGATCTATCGGACGGCGTGTCCGGCCATGCCTGCCTGTCGACGGTCTTCGGACTCTAGTCCCACCACCACGAGGTTTTGGTGGGATGTGGCTTGGCTTGAATTCGCCGGATTCGTTCGGCGAGTTGTTGGTCGAGAGTACCGAAGGACCGGAGTTGAACTGGTGGCGGTTGGAGAGCGATTCCGCCGCTGACGCTGAGGATCCAGTTTCGTCCTTGCGCTTTGCGAACTGCAGCGAGTGAAGGAACTCGTCGCGGCGCGAGGGTGGTTTGGGTGCGGTATCGAATGGGGTCGACCAGGACCTGGCTGCTCCATCGAGTTGTGGAGTCGGCCAGTGGCGCATTGACGGCGATCTCGGCAGCGACGGTCAGTCGGATCAGGTTTTCGAGTTCACCGAAGACGGGGATGTGTTTGACGAGTTGTGGGAAGTAACGGGTGAGGTTGGCTGCCATGCGGCGTGCGGAAGATGCCGCCTTCGGTTTGAAATTGGATGCAGAGGGATCCTGAGGTGTCCCGGCTGCGGCGGTTCGGACTTCGAGCCCCGAGCCGGAGAGGTGCCAGCTTTGGCCGTCGGGCGAGCGAGAGATGCCTTCGTGGGTGGCGACGAACCAGAAGCGATGCTGTCGTTTGACGGCTTGTTTTCCGGATCGAGCGAGGAGGTCCATGTAGTTGAGAAGACCTCGGACCGGCGGGCGGTCAAAGCCCATTGCGACTCGTTTGAGTCGATAATCGGCGGCTACCAGTTTGCAGGCAAAGCGGCTGTTGGCCGGAATCCCGAAGATTCTAACATCCTGGTGTCCCATGGCCGCCTGCATGTCGGAGACGAGTTTCGGGACACGGTTCGGGTTGATCGCTCCGGAGAGGGACTTGAGGTAGCGTTTGTAGTTCTTGATCCCATTGGTGGTGGGGTCGATCGAGCATCCGATGAAGGATTCGGTTGGGGATTGGTTGGCGGCGAAGCGGAGTGCGTGGGCGAGGTCATCGAGTTCAAGTACGGGTCGGTGGCTGAGCGGGTCGACGACTTCTCCGGTTGGGAGCCGTATCCAGCCGGCGGCGGGTCCGATCATCAGCACGTCGGAGCGGTCGGGCAGTAGCACAACATCGTCGACGCGTTGCAGGCCTGCGAGGAAGCGGACATCGGGTGGTATTGGGCGGCCGGCGTCGATGTGTTCGGCGATAGTTCGTTCGAGACGTTTGAGAGAGATTGTGCGTGTGCCGTGACGCCGGGCGACAGGTTGGGGTGTTGCTGGGACGCTGTCCAAGATGCGGGCCTGCTGCAGCAGGCCTTGGGCGTCGATGCGGATGCCACCGACTTGTGCCGGCAGCGTGGCTGGTCCGAGTGCACAGGCGGTCAGGGCCAGACACAGACACGTTGACTGGGTGGTGTGGTTGTGGCGAGTCATCTGTGTTGAGTGTACCCAATCGATGTGCGGTGGAGCACGGTGGGTTTACGCAGATGGCGACTTACGGGTTGTGGTGTCGTCGTCCGGGCTGCCCAGGCACTCGTGCAGCAATGCTGGTAAGTCGGAGCTGAACCGGCCTCGGGACACGACCAGTTCGCAGCCGGCTTGTCGAGCGGATTCGAGGCGTTGGTGGTGAACGTGCGGGCCGAAGGCTAGGACCTTGGGGGGATTGGTTTCTGGCAGTTGCAGCAATAATTGCGTGATGTCGAGGTTTGGGGTTTCCAGGTCGACGATCAAGAGTCGTGGTGAGTCGGTACGTAGGAGATCGATGGCGGTGGTGGAAGATGCGGTTTCGCGGACTGACCAGCCGGCGGCTTGGGCCTGTCCGGTGACACGTGGAGAAAACATCAGGTCATCGGAGAGGAAGACGATATCGAAAGTCATTGTGATTCTGATACCAGAGGGCACGATCGGGACGGAGCGGGGCGAAGGGGAGCGTGTTACAGGCGAGTTGTTGGGGGATGGTTCAGGCGGCGGAGCTGATCCAGTAGGTGACCTTGGGGATCACCTTGGCGAAGGCGGTGTAGCCGGCCATGACGAGCAGCAGCCCGAATCCTAAGC
>CAVOEV010000257.1:0-6680 GCA_963694825.1 Planctomycetota bacterium | reverse complement strand
ACCTTGCTCCGCAGCGGCATTCGCGGGTTCTCCAACCCGACCAGCGGTTCGAGATCCACTCCACCGTGTCCGGGACCGCCACCGGGACCGCCACCGGGACCGCCACCGCGACCGCCACCGCGACCGGGGCGACCCAAACCGCCGCCGTTACGTCCAGAGAAGCCACGTCGTCGGGAATCGGGTCTTTGAAAACCGGGCTGACCCGGTCGACCATTGGGGCGATCGTTTCCAGGAGCAGGGCGATCGAAACCTGGTCGTTCACGGCCCGGGGGGGATTCGCCCGGCCTGCCACGGGGGCCGCCTCGGCCGGCGAAGCCACCGGGCCTACCTGATGGTCCGGGTCGCATTGACTCGTTCATGTCGTGTGGAAGGATATGGAACTTGCCGTTTGGATCCAGGTAGATGCTGTAATCACTGGCGCGGGTCCAGTAGCCGTCACTGTTGACCAGGCCGACGTCAAAGGCCAGGAACCAGAGCAAGCCGTCAACATTGAGGATTGGTTTCAGGGCTTCCTCAAGTTTTTCCGGAGGTGTCTTGTCCAGCGTGCGACACAGCGAGATCAGGGCCTGCCAAGATTCGGGGCGATCCTTCGACTTGATCTCGAATCGTTCGCGATATCCTGAGACGTCTTCACCCAGGTATCTGAGTCCACCATCGGCCCGTGGATTTCCACTGACCTTCCATCGGGCACCTTCGGTGGTCCCATAATGTTTGGCAATGAACTGCTTGTTGAACTGTTCGACGTTGGAGTAGACGCCCCAGCTTCTTCCGTTGATCACGACTTTGACGAAGTTGGCCTGGGGGACGGGCAAATGTGCTGACGCCAAGTGGGAGTACAGCACCGTGCTCATCATCGAGGGGTCGCCATTGCAATTGAGCAGGTTCAGCGTCTTGTATCCGTAGAGACGCTGCGTGTCGTCGACGAAATCCACCGACAGGTTCAGTGACCGCTTGTGGCCGGCCGGGACGTGATGGAATGATGACATGCCCCGGAATTTGACCCCGACACCTGGGTATTGCTTGCCATCGACAGTGACCGTGGCAGGGACTTCCACATCGGTTTCTTTGAAATCGGCCAACTCCGCTTCCCAGTCCTCGTTCTCGAATTCCAGGAACAGCGTGCGAAGGACGTTTCGTTGATAAAGCGGGGCGTCGGAGATGGACTGGACGTCTGAAAGAGACACTTTCGGACCTGGCGAGACCGATGGCCGGTTTTGGGGGCCACGGCGACGACTGGGGCGGCCACCATTCTGACGGTTGGCCAGCGATGCTCTGGCCGCCTTCCGCTCGGCGAGATCGAGTCGTCCATTTCCATCTTTGTCGAATTCCTTGACCAGCTTGATCGTCTGCCTGTTGGGTCCGCCGGGTCCGCCGGGTCCGCCGGGGAAGCCACGTTCACCTGGCGGTGGCCCGAGTTCATCCGGGGTGATCTGTCCATCACGGTTCTTATCGAGTTTGCGGATGATGCCCGCAGCGTTCTTGATTTCCGCGTCCGAAATCTCTCCGTCGCGGTTGGTGTCGAAAAGGTCCAGGAACGGTGAGAAACGGGGAGGCCCATCTGGTCTTTGGAACCCTCGTTCACCTCCTCCAGGTTGGTCGCCTCCAGGCCGCTGTGCATACAGCAATGAAGAAGACTGGGTCAGCACGGCCAGGACGACAAAGCTCAGCAGGAGAGTCGATAGTTGTCGCATCAAACGGGCTTTCTGAAATTGTGGTTGCAGTTGCCCGGCCCGGGTGACGGGTGGCAAAGTGGCCATGGATGTGCTTTTGTGACGAGTCAGGTACAACCTGATTGAACACCACTTGAGCTCTCAAGTGTCGCAGATGACCGCTTCGGGGACAAAGAATAATCGATTGGAGACAGGCAGCCATGACAAAATCCATCAACAGAGTATCGGCCCCGTCGTTTTTTCTGTCGAGCCGGTGCGTGGCCGTCGTTGTGACCGTGTTGTTCGTGTCGTGTTTTTCGCGGCCACAACTGCTTGTCGCGGCCGACGCCACGGTGACTCATTCATTTCTGGGCGTCGGCAAGGCCAACAGGGCCGTGATCGTCGACGAGAAGGGGGCAATTGCCTGGAAGTTTGACATGCCGGCGAGTGACGGATGGGTGTTGCCCAACGGTCACGTGTTGCTGGCCTTGTATCCGACGAAAGGATTTCCCGGTGGCGGAGTGGTCGAGGTCGACCGGACAACAAAGAAGGTTGTCTTCCAGTACAAGTCACAGCAGAAAGAGGTCAGCACCGTGCAGCCTTTGCCGGGTGGGCGGTACCTGGTTGCCGAACTGGGTCCGATGCCGCGAGCGGTGGTGCTCAACAGCAAGGGGAAAGTCGTCAAGACGACTCCACTGGAGTGCCAGAAGAACAATTTCCATATGCAGACACGGATGTTGAGGATGCTGCCCAACGGAAATTATCTTGCCCCGCATCTTCTGGATTTCGCCGTCAAGGAATATGACGCCAGTACTGGCAAGGTCGTCCGTTCCTTTGCGACTGACGACCGCGGTCGTCCCAAGCGGGACTGGCCGTTTACGGCCATCCGCCTCGGAAACGGCAACACCCTGATCGCCTGCACCAACGGAAACCGCATCATTGAAGTGGATGCCAAGGGGAAGATTCTCTGGAGCGTCACCAACGAGGACCTGGGAGAACGTCTCTTTGATGACGCCTGTGGTGCCCAAAGACTGCCCAATGGGAACACGGTCATCTCCAGTTACCACGCCAAGGGGCAACAGGTGAAACTGTTCGAGATTACCCGTGAGAAGAAAGTCGTCTGGCGTTACTCGGGAATGAACGCCGGGTTTCATCATTTCCAGGTCCTGACGACCAACGGGAAACCGTTGAAAAACAACACGTGGAAGTAGTGGTTCCTCGGCTCGAATATCCGGGCCGCTGCCCAGGCCGACTGCGCGTCCGGCCAGAAAATGTATCTTGCGGCATCGCCCCGTGGGGCGAGTGAAAGAGATTCAACAATGTCGTACCACTGCAATTTCCGATCGCTGTTCGTGTTGGCCAGCCTCTTGGGGCTGTGCGCCGCGACCGTCCCCCTGGAAGCATCGGAGGCAGGCGACGACAAGACACTTCGCGTGTTCATCTTCGCCGGCCAGTCGAACATGGTCGGCTCGGATTCGAAGGTGAAGGACATCCGGCGGTTTCCGCCCTTTGCCGGACTCGAGACGCCCCAGGAACAGGTTCGCTTCTCTTACTGTCTCGGACGCGAGAACAAGACCCGGTCCGATGGTTGGGTACAACTGCAACCGGTCAATGGCGTGGTTGGTCCCGAACTGAGCTTTGCCCGGAAGGTCACGTCGGCCATCAAGGCGCCGATTGCAATCATCAAGGTCGCCGCGGGTGGGACGCACCTGGGAGGTGACTGGAATCCGGATGAGCCGATCGGGTTCAAGATGTATCCCTTGGCGCTCGACGTCATTCGGTCGTCGTTGGCCGAACTCGACACGCAGGGCATTCGGTACCGGATCGAAGGGGTCATGTGGCACCAGGGCGAAAACGACATGTTCAACAAGGATTACATGCCCAACTATGGGGCGAACCTGAAGAACTTCCTGGCCCGGTGGCGACGCGATCTCAAGCTCCCCAATCTCAAGTTCTACATCGGGGAACTGTGCACCAAGACCATCTGGGGAATGGACCTGCGGCCCCGGATGTATGCCATCAGCGTGGGGCAGCGGGCTGTGACCGACGTCGATCCGTTGGCCGAGTACATTCCCACGTCACACGTCGGTGTGGAGATCGGTGGCGGGGTGGGGCTGCACTACCATTACGGGACACTGGGGCAACTCGAACACGGTGTGAATTACGCCACGTCTTACCTGCGTACGATCGGGAAAAAGACGCGGATGTCCCGGCCGCTCAAGAAATGGCCGTACAAGAAAGGGAGTCGTGTCAGGCTGTTTGTCCTGGCCGGGCACCGCAACATGGAGGGAGAGCGGGCTTTCGTGCAGGAACTCAAAGTGTTGAAGGGCAAAGAATCGTTGCTGCAGAACAATGCCCGAATTGCCTTCAAGTACAGCATCGGGGGAGGCTACCGGACCTCTGACGGGTGGGAACCCCTGGGGCCGGCCGGGTATTACGACACGTTTGGACCCGAACTCAGTTTCGCCCGGGAACTCTCGAGCAAGCTGCCCGACAACATCGCAATCGCGAAGTTCACACACAGCGGCACGCAGATGAACGACTGGACACCCGAGGGAAGCGTGGCGAAATCACGGAATATCTATCCCAGGTTCGTCCGCTTCGTCAGGGAGACGCTCGAGGAGATCTCCGCCAAGGGGAACCAGGTTGAGTTGGCGGGAATCTTTTACCACGTGGGCGAGAACGACATGTCGATGGGGCAGTACAGGAGAAAGGCCCCCGAGTGGCTGGCGTCGACAGTTTCCCAGAGTCGCAAGGACCTGGGCATGCCGGACCTGAAGTGGTTTGTCAGCCAGCAGCCACCCACCGATGACCAGCGCGTCAACAACATCGACGTTGTTGCGGGGATCGAGAAAGTGGCTGCCGCGGACAGCAACTTCGTTCACATCAAGGCCTTCGACTTGCCTGCGCAGGAGAAGAAACTGGTGATCAGCACCGCGGGCATCGTTGAACTGGGCGAGTTGATCGCCCGGCATTACCTCGAGAACCGTTAGTCATTGGCCGGTTTCGTTTTCCAGGCGATCGACACGGCGGTGCGGGGGCAAACGGGGAAAGCGGTTACCAGTTGGCGACCTGGTAGTCCTTGAGGAACTGTCCCCATTGATGTTCACCGGTCAGGAAGCCGTCGAAGATGGGGTCGCAGATGCGGGCGGCGGCGTCGATCTGGTCGAGTGGAGGATGGAACCCGAGTTCTTCGGTCTTGCGTCGAGCGATCTCGGCCGGGTCCTCGTCGGTGATCCAACCCGTATCAACACTGTTCATGTGGATTCCATCCCGGGCGTAGTCCTGTGCCGAGGTGCGGGTGAGCATGTTGAGTGCAGCTTTGGCCATGTTGGTGTGTGGGTGCTTGTCGGTCTTGTAGGCCCGGTAGAAGACTCCTTCCATGGCCGAAACATTGACGATGTGTTTGTCGGAGGTGGGAACCTGGAGCATGAGTGGTTTGAGTCGGGCGTTGAGAATGAAGGGTGCGATCGAGTTGACGAGTTGAACTTCGAGCAATTCGACGGTCGACACGTCGGCCAGCTTCAATCTCCAACTGTTGATCGAACGCAGGTCGACCTGTTGCAGGTCGCTGTCGAATTCTCCGCTAGGGAACAGCTGTTCGCCGCTCTGAGTGTCTTCGGGAGCCAGCGGGATCTGCGACAGTTCTGCCGCCCGGTGGATCCCGGCCAGGCTGCTGTCGACCTGAGCGGGCAGTGACAGCGTGTCGGTTTTTGGGTCGGGGTTTTGTCCGAGTAGCGACTCGTAGGATTCGAGCAGCGATCGAGCTCGAGTCGGAAGCAGATTGGCGAGCTTTTGTTCGTCGGCCATCAGGTGAGCGTAGAAGCCTGGCGGACGTCTGACCGTCTGGCAGGCGTTGTTGAGCAGGAAGTCGAGCCGAGGCAGGGTCTGGCACAGGTGGTCGGCGAAGGCTTCGACGCTGGGAGTGTGTCGAAGATCGAGGCCGTGGATCTGGAGTCGATCGATCCAGTCGGCCGAATCGTTTTCGGAGTCGAATCGTGTGGCGGCATCGCGTGGAAACCGGGTGGTGACGACGACATGGCATCCGGCCTGTAGCAGCTTCAACGCGGCATGAAAGCCGATCTTGACGCGGCCTCCGGTCAAGACCGCGTAGCGCCCAGACAGGTCGGCGGTTCGCTGTCTGCGTTCCCAGTTGAACTGGGCACAATCGCTGCAGAGGGCATCGTAGAAGAAGTGGATCTGGTCGAAGTCTCGTTTGCAGATGTAGCAGCTGCGTGGGACATCCAGGCGATCGGTGAACTGCTGGTCGTCGAGTTGAGCGACCTGAGGCAATTGGGTGTCGAACGGTTCGGGCGGGCAGGCTTTCTTGAAGTGGCGAGAACTGGGTTGGGTGCGGATTCCGGTCCGAGCCAGCTTGTGTTCGTCAGCGACTTTTCGTTCGGCGAGTTCGGCCTGTTCTCGGTGTTTGTACTCGCGACGCAGCCGTTTCCGTGACCGGCGATCCGGACGGGCAATCCGCTCGGAAGCCTCGATCAGTCGCAGGCGATGTTCTTCGTCGACGTGTGCCAGCAGTGCGCGATCGAGGGCAACCTGTTCGATGACGTCGATAGCGGCCAGTAGCTCGTCTTTGGCCGGTGGAAATGGTCCGGGGGCTGAGCCGGAAGAATCGGCGGGGATTGCCACGTGTGGGGTCCAGAGGATTCAGGCAAGCTGTGGTGTGAGTCGGGTAGGGCGGTCGCCATTGTAGCGGGTCGTCGATTGGTGTGATCGCAAAACGGTTGTGGCCGTTCCACCATGCATGAGAAACCGATCGGATGGGACCGCTTCAGCACATGAAACAGTGCGACACTGCTCATTGACGGCCGGTGATCAAACGCTCCTGCCAACCGGCACTGCTCTGGCGTGGTTCGTGAGCTACACTGAAGAGGAGTTCTCTGTAGAGGCGTTCTCTGTAGAGGCGTTCTCTGTCCTGGCCATTCTCTCTGAGCTGTCTGGATTCATGCCCGACTCGTCCCGGCAATTCGACGTCCGTTTTGACGTCCCCTTCACTCATCGCCTGCGGTTCACCTC
>CAVOEV010000256.1:0-6705 GCA_963694825.1 Planctomycetota bacterium | reverse complement strand
TCGGCCGCTGGCTTCGCCGGGGATTTCGAGTTGTTGAGCGAGTGCGGGTGAGTGATTGTCCGAGGATTCGGTGACAACCGGCACGTCGGTGATTCCGATCAAAACTGGAGCGTGTGCACCGGGCAGTTGCCACACCATGGAGTCGAAGGGGGCTTGTGCGGGGGCGAGGTGAGTAGGCAGTGGCCAGGTCGCGACAGCCTGTTTGGCCGCGATTTGGATTTCGACACGGTCCATGGCCGGGGCCTTGTCTTTTGTGCGATTGTCGAGGTTCCAGCCGTAGAGTGTGATGCGGGTTGCGTGGCCACGTTGGATGACCGACGGCACGGCCAACGCGACTCGAGGTCCGGTATCGATGTCGAGTCGGTAGACGTGGTTGGGGCTGCCGGTGTAGGTGAGGTCGTGGAGTCGGACGACGTAGTCGCCATCGGCGGGGACGCGGAAGTCGATCAGCGGGTCGATGCCGAAGTAGCCTCGGCTGACTTGCAACAGTCGCCCGTTGGAATCGAACAGTTGCAGGACCGGGTGCAGCGCGGAATCGATGCGTTCGGCCCAGCATTCCAGGACGACTCGCTGACCAGTGCTGGCGGTGAAGCGAAAGCAGTCCTGGTCGCCGGGTTCGAGGATGCGGCCGTTGAGGATCGAGTTGATTGATGCCGTAGCGGCTGTGGGCAGAGTGTTGTTGGGTTCCAGTTCGGTCGTCTCGCGTCGGTTACCGACCTGGAACGTGCGTGGAGTGCTGATGCCGTCGGGGCCGGCGAGCCGGATTTCGTAGAGTCCCGGCGGAGTGGATTTTGGGATTGTGATCTGAAAGTGAGGAGGCTTGTCGCTGCCGAGGAATCCGGCCTGGAAGCCGGGGGCCGAGCAGAGGAGTTGGGTCTGTTTTGCGATGCCGCTGCCGGTGACCGTGACTTCGACGGTGGTCCCGGCTCGGGCCCCGGCCGGCCAGAGGGTTGTGATGACCGGGTTGGGTGCAGCGGCCTGGAGGGAGTGTGTGGCCAGAAGTGCCATGAGCGCCAGGGCCGGCGTTGCGAACGGTCTGGTGCTGGGCATTGTGGTTGTATCCGATGGTTGTCTGTTAGGCGTTGCGGAGGTGTTGGAGGCTTTGCCGCAGTGCTTCGAGTCTCAGGTCGTGACTGGCCTCGAAATCTCGATCTTCGACTTCGACACAGACGGCTCCCTGGTAGCCGACATTGCCGAGGGTGGCCAGGAACGTGTTCCAATCGATGGTTCCACGGCCGGGCAGTACGGGTGTGTGAAACTCGACTGGAGTGGCGAGGATGCCGACGTCGTTGAGTCGGTCCGTGTCGACTGTGACATCCTTGGCGTGGATGTGGACCAGTCGGTCCGAGAATTCGGCGAGGGGGGCCAGGTGGTCCATGTGTTGCCAGACCATGTGCGAGGGGTCGTAGTTGAGTCCGAGGTGGTGTGAGGGGAGGTCGGCAAAGAGGCGTCGCCAGACGGCGGGACTGACGGCGAGGTTGTGGCCACCGGGCCATTCGTCTCGAGTGAACAGCATCGGGCAGTTCTCGATCCCGATCCGCACGTCGTGCGATTGAGCCCATTCGACCAGCGGCCCCCAGGTGTCCAGGCAGCGGCCCCAGTTCTCGTCGATCGAGAGAGTGGGATTTCGGCCGATGAAGGTGTTCATGACGGGGATGCCCAGGGTGGCGCATCCGGAGATGACCTGTCGGATGTGTTCGACGGCGTTGGAGGCTGCCTGAGTATCGGCGGCCAGGGGGTTGGGGTAAAAGCCCAGTCCGCTGACGGTGACGTTGGAGTTGGCGAGGCGTTTCTTGAGTTCTTCGCCGGTATCCAGGCTGTCGACGTCGATGTGGGTGACTCCGGCATACCGCCGATCGGCGTCACCGGGTGGCCAGCACATCAGTTCGACGCAGTCGAAGCCAAGAGTGTCTGCGGTGTCGAGCACATCGTCGAGCGATGCGTTGGGGAGTATGGCGGAGACGAAACCGAGTGATAGAGGCATGATGAAAGAGTTGGGGTTCAGGTTCGGGGTTGTGGTCAGCGGGTGAAGTGTTGGATGACGTTGGCGGTGATTTTGGCGACACTGTCATCGACGAGGATCGAGGCGGGCCAGGTGATCGAGCCGACCGAGAAGACTTCTCCGCCGGAGGGTGTTTCGAAGTGAACAATTTCGGCTCCGCCATTGCCGGGGTTGGTCCCTTTGGCGATCGTGTGGACGTTTTGTGGTGACTGGTCCGAGACCTTGTCAGTTTCGTGTCCTGAGGCGCCTCCGGGGATTCGCTTGTGCAGGCTGTCGGCTCCGAACGTGTCACCGTTTGCGAGTCCGGTGTCCCTTAGCGTCCAGTGTTCGGCGTCGATCACCTTGTAGGGGGCTGCGGTCATGATGCCGGGGAATGTGAAGACGACGCCGAGCAGGTTGGCCTCGGATTCGACTCGCTTGTCGAATCGGCTCTGGTATTCGGATCCGTCGTCTTTGAGTTGCGGTTCCGAGTGACTCCAGTCGGTGTTCTGGTAAACCACACGGTGGTCGTCGAGGAATTCGATTTCGCAGTTCAGTCCATTGCCTCCGAGGTAGATCAGCCGTCCGCCTCGCTCGAAGACCCAACTCTTGACTCGGAAATACATGTCCTTGGACCAGTACTCGGGGTGGGTACTAATGATCAGTGTCTTGTAGTCATCGAGCGGGACCTGATCGAAGTGGAGTTGCGTTTCGCTGTAGTAGTCGTAGTCGAAGCCGTGTTGTTCCATCCATCCCAGCAGTCGCCATTCGGCGGAGGCCATGTGGCATCCCTGTCGGCCACCGATCGGGTCGGTGAGTCCTTCGTCGAAGTCGATGTGGTTGTAGGGGTCGGGTCGTTCGAGTGAGAGGGGTGGGTAGTGGTCGCTGTGGTAGCTGCGGTGTTGAGTTTCGGTGTAGCGTTTGAGTTCGAGTCGGGAGTTGATGGTGGGTGTTGGTGGGAAGCCATCGGCGTGGATGTAGTTGCTGCGTCCGCCGAAGCTGTTGTAGGCGTTCCAATTGAGGTCGGAGGCGAGGACGGCGATGTCGGTTGTGGGTGTGGCGGGGGCGACTATCCAGGGGAAGGCGAAGAACGAGCCGGACTTGTCGAGGGCGTGGAGGAAGTAGAGACCGCTGCGACTGGGGGCTTGGATGAACTGTGAGAGTGCCTGGCTGTTGTAGCCCTGTGTGTTCCACCGGACTCCGGTCTGGGTGTAATCGCCGTCGGGTGTGATCTGCATCGTGGCCCGCGGTCCGTGTTCGTCGTAGGTACCGATGCGTCGGATGTACTCCTTGGTTTGTCCGTATCGCCAGAGCTGCAGTTCGTATTCGTGGACGGCGTGCACTCGAAACTCGCTTTGTTGGCCGCTCGTGACGCACTTGGGCCACATGTAGCCAAGCAGGCCGTCGGCGAGCAGTCGGAACTGGTAGGGCGAGTCGGTCGATACGGTGATGGTGATGATCTTGGAGCCATAGCCATCTCGGCCAAGTACGACTTCGTATTCGCCCGGTTCGATCTCGGCGTAGACGGCTCCGGAGATGGTCGACGCCGCGGTGGTGACCTGGCCAGTCTTGCTGCGGAATTCGAACAGCACGTTGGGCACGGCGACGTAGCGTTCGTTGCTGGCATAACCGACGAGCATCGTAGTGGTTCCTTGTTGTCGGCCTGGCATTTGTTGAGCTGGCAGGCGGGAGGGAGGTCGTTGAGGCGGACCGTGATGGTCCATGATGCCTCGGGTATCGATTGGCAGCAAGCATGCCGGCGGGCGTGGCCGGTAAGTGGTACTGGTGGATCGGGTTCCTTTTGGTTTTTGAGGCCTGTGGGGCAGGAAGGAGCCGATAGCAGTGATATGAGATTGTGTGCGCCGATCGTGCTGTGTTGCATCGTGCCGGTGGTGGCCGAGGCAGGCGAGTTGACTGGATGGCGTCGAGCGGTTGAGCGTTCAGTTCCTGTGCAATCACCAGGGTTTCGGGTGGAACCAGCGGTGGCTCGTGTTGCGGTCGGCTCGAGCTCGCCTCGATCGTTGCCAGAGTTCCAGTCGCTGGCCAAGTTACGTCATCCGCTGTTGCGGATTGCGTCGGCTCGGATCAACGAAGCCCAAGGCGACCAACAGCAGGCTCGACTGTGGCCCAACCCGGTGGTGGGTTACAGCGGCAGAGAGATGGGCAATCGGGGCACGCCAGGCATGCAGGGCGGTTTCATTCGGCAGCGGATCGTGACGGGGGGCAAGTTGGAGTTGGCATCAGCAGTGGCTGCTGGTCGGGTGAGCGAGGTCGAGCATATGGCCCAGGCGGATCGCGTTCGTGTGGCGAGTGGTGTTCGGGTACGGTTTTATGACGCATTGGTGGCTCAGCAGCGAGTCGCACTGACCAGCCGGTTGGCTGGACTGAGCACTGCGTTGTCGTTGGCCACGTCGAAGCTGGTCGAGGCGAAACAGGTTTCACCCAACGGGTTGTTGCAGTCCGAGATTGCTGCCGAGCAGGCCTTGGCGCTCAAGGAGGATGCTGAGAACGAGTTGTCCGAGGCGCGACGATTGCTGGGCTTGTCGGTTGGTGTTATGGATCTTGAGGTGGGTGCGTTGCAGGGAAATGTGACGGCTGATCTGCCCGACATGACCTGGTCGGATTGCCGGCAGCTGGTGTTGGCCGGCAACCCCGAACTGGCGGCAGCTCGGGCTCGGTTGGTGACAGCCCGACGCGAAGTGTTGTGGCAGAAGCGGGTGGTTGTTCCCGACGTGGATCTGAAGGTGGGGCGTGGCTACATGCATTCGACCGAAAGCGACGTGACGAGCGTGATTGTTGGGATTGGATTTCCAATTTTTGATCGCAACCAGGGTGGGATCGCTCGTTCGGAGGCTGAAGTGGTACGGAGACGGTTTGAGATCGATCGATTGGAAATCGACCTGCAGCAGCGTGCAGCGATGGCATATCGCGAGTATTCCAACGCCCGGCATCAGGCTCGGCGTTACTCCGCTCGGATCTTGCCAAAGGCTCGGGAATCGATCGAGTGGGTGCGACGCGGTTACAGCGAAGGCCAGGTACGGTATCTGGAACTCCTGGTGGCTCAGCAGAAGTACGTCGAAGTGAACTTGTCGTACCTTTTGAGCATCCGCAAGCTGCGTGAATCGGCGTCGGTCATCCAGTCTCAGTTGATGATCTCCGGTTTGCACGGCCACGGAAGTCGTCTGGGCCGTTGAACGCGTTCTGAAAAGAAGGTGTTGTCGGCGGTTGTGTACGAGCTTATGATTCGTGGGTAACCACAGAACACCGCAGAACACCGCATGGGCGGTCTTTCTGAGCATTGGTGGTAGCCATGAGCATTGGGCAGTCGATCAGAGGATTTCGCCAGAGCCGGCGTGGAGCTTGGCGTTCGGTGATCGGTGCGTTTCTGGTCTTGCTGCTTCTGGCTTGTCCGCTGTTGTGTCGAGCGGGATCGTCGGGTTCGTGTTGTTCGGGTCGCGCGAGTTCCGAGCCGGTGTTCGAGGCCAGCGGCGACGTTTGTCGTTTGTGCCATCACGACGATCAGCAACGGCAAACGCCGGTGTTGCCTGTGCCACCGGGTGATCGGGGTGGTGAGGGCGGTTGTCTGTGTTCGGGAGCGATTGTCCCGTTGCTGGTATCGGTATCTGATCAGCAAGTTTCGACGATCCGTCAGTCTGTGGCGAGTGTGTGTGAGCCGCACGGGCTGTCTGGTTCGCGTTTGCGAGAAGAAGCAGCGGGTGCGGCGGATCGTGTGTCGTCGGGTTGTTCGCTGTGCGTTCTGCACGGTGTGCTGTTGCGTTAGGACCGATCCCGCCCGGGCGGCCTTTGTTCCGCCGCGGGTCGAGTTGATTGGTTTGATGCCACGCGGCGACCTCGATCGGGTCGAAAACAGGACACTCAGTTCGTGCCCACTCTACGCCTGCTCCCCTGGGAGTACTCGGTTCGCAACCTGTTCCGCCGTCCCCTGCGCACTCTGCTGACCCTGTTGGGTCTGACCACGGTGTTGCTGCTGGTGTTGGTGGTGGTGGGATTTATCCGGGGTCTCGAGGCGTCGTTGTCCAACAGTGGCGACCCGGATACGGCGATCGTGTTTGCGTTGAATATGAACGAGAATCTCGAGTATTCCTCGATCCCCGGCCAGTCGGCGGCATTAGTCTCTTCGAGTGTCCCGGGCATCGGCGAGCGTTACGGGCGGAAGTACGTATCGCCGGAGTTGTATCTTGGGACGGAGATCACTGTGGGTGAACGCAGCGAACCGTCATTGGGGTTGATTCGGGGAGTGACATCGGACGTGTTGCAGGTGCGGCGAGGGGTCCAGATCGAGCGGGGCGAATGGCCTGGTGTGGGCGAGGTGATGGTTGGGACCCTGGCGGCGACAAAGCTGGGTGTGGGTGATGACGAGTTGGGTCTGGGGAGCAGTTTGTGGTTTGAGGGTCGGCAGTGGAGAGTGTCGGGAGTGTTCTCGGCGGCCGGTGCGGCGTTCGAATCGGAAGCGTGGTGTCGATTGGAGGACCTGCATGTGGCGATGCAGCGTCAGGACCTGAGCTTGGTGGCTTTGACATTTGGTCCAGACGGCGACTACGCGGACCTGCAGTTGTTCTGCAGCGAGCGAAAAGACCTGGAGCTTCAGTCGATTCTCGAGACGGATTATTACGCGTTGTTGCAGAAGGATTATGGTCCAATCCGCTGGTTGGCGTGGCTGGTGGTTGTGCTGGTGGCTGGTGCGGGGGTATTTGCCGGGTTGA
>CAVOEV010000255.1:0-6766 GCA_963694825.1 Planctomycetota bacterium | reverse complement strand
GTACTGTCGTTCAGTACCTCCTGATATGGAACCATGATGATTCTTCCATTGGTCGTCTTGCTCAGCACACCCTTGCTCGCGGAGGTGTCAACACCGCCGGCACGTCCCCATGTTCTGCTGATCATGACCGACGACATGGGCTGGTCGGATCTGCATTGCCAGGGCAACGCCAGGCTGCACACACCGAACATTGATGCCCTGGCGAACCAGGGTGTGCGGTTCACCGACGCGTACGCGGCGGCACCGGTCTGCTCGCCGACGCGTGCCGCGCTGATCACAGGACTGGCTCCGGCACGGCTGAATATCACCCAGCACGGTGCCGATGGCCCGCAGTTTTGGCCCAGGGACCGGGTCATCCAACCGCCAGCCGTGGACCATATCCTTTCGCACAAGACCACGACTCTCGCCGAGCGGCTCCGAGCGGTTGGCTACCGGACGGGGTTCTTTGGGAAGTGGCATCTCTCGGGCACCCGTGTCCGCAAGAATGATCCCACGACCGGTGGGCGTGGATTTTTCCCGGATCGACATGGATTCGAGATCAACATCGGCGGCTGCGGTTTTGGTGGGCCGCCGACGTACTTCGATCCGTATCGAATTCCCACGATCGAGCCTCGCAAGACGGGCGAATACCTGACCGACCGCCTGGCCGATGAGGCGATCTCGTGGATGCGTCGCTCAAAAGATCGGCCGATGTTCCTTTGCCTGTGGACGTACAACCCCCACTACCCATTCGAAGCTCCCGAGGAGTTGATCCAGAAGTACAAGGGCCGGGAAGGACGCGGTCTCAGGAATCCTGTCTATGGCGGGCAAATCGAGGCAACCGATCGAGCTGTCGGCCGGGTCCTCGATGAGGTGGATCGTCTTGGCATCGCCAATCGGACGGTGGTGATGTTCACCAGTGACAATGGCGGGTGGGACGGTGCAACGGACAACCATCCCTTGCGCTCCGGCAAGGGTGACCTGTTCGAGGGTGGGATCCGCGTGCCCCTGATCATTCGCTGGCCTGGGGTCACCCAGTCGGAGTCGACCGTCAACGACCCCGTGATTTCCATGGACCTGACGGCAACCGTGCTCGACGCCGCCGGCGTGAAGCTCGCCGAGAAGGAGACGCTGGATGGCCGGACCCTGCGTCCGCTGCTGGAGGGGCAGGAGACGAAACGTCGATCCCTGTTCTTTCACTATCCGCACTTCGCGTGGCACAAATCGAATCGCCCGGGTGCCGCGATTCGTGATGGGAACCACAAGCTGATTCTCCGGTTCGACGACAATTCAATCGAGCTGTATGACCTGGCCGCTGACATCGGCGAGCGGCACGACCTGGCGAAGGAGAAGCCGGGCCTGGGCAACAAGCTCCGCAGGCGGCTCGAGGCCTGGCTCGTCGAAACCGGTGCCAGGCGACCGACGCCCCGCAAAGCAACACCGCGTCGGTGATCAGTTGTCCGCTGCGACGGCTACGGGAGCGGTCGATTCATCATGACCGGTTCCCTCCCGATCGTGTTGTGTCGAAAAATCACTTGCCGACATGGAAAGTCACTGCTATCCTCTTGTTACTTTCCATAATGGAAAGGGACGAGGGGCATGTTCCGGAACGAAGAGACGAATCGGAGGCAGTCAAGTGGCAGAGAAAGAAGTTCCAATCGAACCTGGCGAAGTGCAGGAAGCGCTTGACTCGATAGACGAGATGGAGCGAGCGGCGCTGAGGAGAGTCATCCCGCCGCTTTGGTTTGGCGGTTTGATAGCACTGTTGGCCGGTGTGTTGGTTGGCCTTTCGGTGGCAGGCCTTCGCGAATATCACGTGCACATCATTTTGTTGATGATGTTTGTCCTGGTGTGGAAGGCGCAGGACATGGGTGCGTCCGCGAGGCAAATGCCTTTAAAACTCACCGCCATTGCACTGGCAATTCTAGTACCCTTGTTCTTTCTGCTTATTGTCGGAGCCCAAGCCCTTACTGGTGTGCTTGGTGCCGTGTGGGCTCCGCTCTCGGCCGGCATGATCCTCGCGGCGACAGTGTTCGTTCTGAGTCTCATTGAGCGTCGCTGGCACCTGGCCAAGAGGGGTGTGGAGGAAGGGGAATGAAGAAGCCGCGATTTGACACGGTAATCCATGCCCCGAATCGGCTTCAGATCTGTGCGTTTCTGGCGCCGTTGGAGGAAGCAGAATTTCAGGTGCTGCGTGCCGAACTGGACGTGAGCGATTCTGTACTGTCGAAGCATATTAAACAGCTTGAAGAGGTCGGCTACGTGAAACAGCGCAAAAGCAAGATGAACGGCCGTCAACGCACCTGGGCCCGGTTGACGGCCAAAGGCCGCAGGGCATTCGCAAACCACGTCGAAGAACTCAGGCGGTTGACATCAGGTCGAGTCGGCTGATTATTCAACCAACCTGGCCATCTGGATGGCAAGGTCTTTCAAGCTTTTTGGCCATCGGGCGAAGGTAGTACTCTTTGCGCCTGAAATCTCTGGTGCGGTGATCCCTTCGACCAGTGAAGTTGCCGGTTGAGCGTAGATAAACTGAACTTTGTCCAGGCCGTAGGTGTTGGCAAGGCTCTTTGCGTAGAACTCCATCTCGGCCGCATAGTTCGCGGGTGCGTACCCAATATTGTTTTCTGAAGGGATCCAGATCACTCCGGCAACTGCCATTGGAGTCATCGGGCTGACGCACCAGTTGTAGGCGTAAGTCGGAATCATGTCCGATCTGACGGTACTACTTTTTCCGGCCTCCGGGAAAGGCGGGCCACCGAGCGGGGCAGCCTTGGACAAATCTGCGTTCAGCTTGTCCGCTGCGATGATTGTTTTGACAAACGCCTTCACTTCGTTGACATGATGGTCGGCAGCTTGTTTGGCAATGTCCATGTTGGGGTACTGCATAAACAACTCACCGAGGCGAGCTTGAAACGCCGGATGATGAATGTCCTTGACGCCGTCGAAAGAAGTCCACGAAAGCGGCGAAGCCATTTGTCTTGCTCGTCCACCCCGGCCGGAAGACATGGTAATAAAGCCCTGTGGAATTCCCTCGCGGTTCAGGATGTTTGCAAAATGATAGGCGAACATCGTCACACCGCGGTCGGCTTCAGAAAAATCAGCGGCCATCCATGATGAACGGTATCTGCCGCCGCCGGTTTCGAACTTCCGTTTTCGTGGAGTCGGAAAAGAACTTGCGGCGGTCTTTCTCCGAAATTCTCGGACAAGTGGCATGGCTGTTGGGATCTTTGCGTCTTTATCGCGCCCGTTGTAGGCCATTTCTCCATTAAGCAGCGTCGTCCCAGTCAGATACCAGACATCGCCAACGAGAATATTGTTAACGGTTCTGCTGTGACCGTGGCTCGATTTGACGGACAAACGGGTGGGTTTTGTCGAAGCCTTGAACGCCGGTAAAACGACCGACCATTGCTGTAGATCATTCGCCACTGCTGTTCTGGTTAGACCGCCCAAGGTTACTGTCACCTTGACACCCTTGTTTGCGTGTCCCCAGACGGGGATCGGCTTGTCGCGTTGGATGACAGCGCCGTCGCGGAAGTACTCAACCACCTGGAGGATCGGATAGTTGGGATCGGTATATTGCGCATACCTGGCTTTTAGTGCTGCCAATTTCTCCAGGTCGTCTTCTTCAAAGATCAACTCGCGGTTGACCACCGCAAACGGCGTCGCAGGCAACCCAGCCTTGTTATAAAGATTCGAGTTTTCTGGTACCGCGTTGTAGGCGTATTGAACGCCAATTGGCCTGGGAACAGCTTTTGAAGTGACCGAAACGGTGTCGCCAACAATGACGGCCTCTGCAGCGTGCCAGTGTGTGTCCTTACCGCAAAGACGGAAATGGTTCAGTGTGTCATTCGGAGTCGGCCTTGCCGGTTCAACGAACTTGTCCGCTTCACGGTAGTCCCGGGCCATGCCTTTATTGCCAACCATCAGGCCGCCAAAGAGGCTATTCTTCTCGAACGATACGACGACTTCACTGCCTTTGACCTCGTAACCGGTGTAGATCGGCCCGGTATAGGCGATATCTTTGCCGTACTGTTTGGCCAAAGCCCATCTTGCCAACCTCATCCCCGGATGAAGCTTGTTGTGGTAGTGAATTCCCTGGGGCCTTGCCGAGTTGAGGTCAGACTGGACGACCATTCCGACGTTTTTGCGATTATTCCTGAAGAACATATGTTGGGCCTGGCGGATGTCGGCAAAGCCAACCGAGTTGGGACCAGGGGAACCATAAGACTGCATTTGAGTGAAGTAAAACGGCATGTCCGGCATTCTCCATGCGTCTCGCCATCCGTTGACAAGTGCCTCCATTCTTGAGGCGTAAACCCTTCCGTCTCCCGAGTTACTTGTGCCCTGACACCAGATCGCACCGCGAATCGCATAGGGAACCACGGGGTTGATCTTGCCGTTGAAAAATTGGGAGGGCCCTCTCCACATACCAGCGATTCCTGGCAGGTTCGTTCTCGTGGGTCTCTTCCCACCTGTAACAGCGGCCTCGCCGGCCGCTTTTTCCCAGGCACTCAAATCTTCGTAGTATTGTGTGAATGCCTTACGTCCTTGTTCGGTCAGCGGGTCCGCGTCGCGAATCAGGTTGGAGTCCTGTCTGAGCCGGGGATGTGTTTCGATGGCCTGGCGTTGGGTGAATGCTTCTATCCTGGTATTGCTATGAGCGCTGAGCAGAATGCCGATTGGCATATCCAGTTCTTTATGGAGCGCGTACGCAAACGACAATGACAGAGCCGAGAAGGACCCCGCGCTTTTGTGTGTCTTCCATCCGCCATCCGAGGTGGCTTTCTTCTGCGGGTAGAGGGCCGATACTGTATCGATGGTGATCTCTCGTATCGGAATGTCTGTTTGCGAACTGGCGATTTCACGCGAGAGTCCGCTACACATGCTCTGTTGGGCGATCCAGACCATGTTGGATTGGCCAGAGGAGAACCACACTTCACCAACCAGTACGCCTTGAAGAACGATCGAAGCTTTCCGGTCATTGGTCACAGTCAAACTGCGTTCGTTGTGTGATACAACGAGTGGCGAGAGTTCAACCATCCAATCGCCATAATTGTCGGCGACTGCCGTCTTCTCCTGTCCTGCAAAGGTGACTGTAATCTGGGCATCGGGCGTATCAAACCCCCATACCGGGACAACGGTTTGTCTTTGCAGGATCATATTGTTCGTGAACGGTGCAGCTAACTCCAAGTCCCGGTCGGCTGCCGCTGCGACTGCCGTAGCGGAAAACAGAAGGACCGAGGCGAATACACTCACTGTACGCGACATGATTCCCGCTCCGCAGTGTCGAAAGAGCTGTTTAGTCAGTGGCTTGAGCGTGAGCTCCTTGAGCCGGGCCAAGCAAGCCAACAATGTTGCTGCCAGTTATAGAGTGCTGTGTATGGTGGGGCAATAAAAGTGTGTTGCCGACTTACGAGAGCCTGAATCTGGCAGCAGTCTCTGGACGAGCAGCATGATCTGCTACTTGATCTAGCGGGATCGATTCTCGCCGCGTTTACTGTTCACCGTCAGCCCCAAGGAGAGCCGCGAGTGGACAAACGGCGTCTCAAAGCGTGGCATCTCAGGTTGTTCGTCGTTAGCGGTTGCCAGTTCCATGGTTACGGTGTTGCCAGCCGATTCCGGAAAAAAACCGCGTTTGGCTCGGGTGTTACTCCCAGTGTTCTTCCAGGAGTCTGCGTCGGGTTGATCGAGTTGTTTTTGGGGGCAGGAATCGCCGCGTCCCCCCAGAACTGTTTCAGAGACGCTGGGAACGGTCAAAGACGCAGGTCACCGAATGAGAGCGTTTCGGATCAGTGGCTCTGATGTGACGTGCTGGTTGACGATGCCTGTCCTTGGGGCAGGTTTTGAAAAATCAGGACTCGCACGAGTCTTTGGTGTATTGGTTAATGCGATGGAGAATTAGAATGGCCGGCGTTAAGCTGATGGGCAAGCGAAGGATACGGTGAAACGATCGCGAGTAGGTGGAGTGACGGACATGTCGAGGGCACAGGGAATCTCTCAATCGAATCACGGTGGCCATTTGACGCGGCGAGATTGGCTCCTCGGCGGGACCGGTCTGGGCGGGGCAGCGATCGGGATGCGCGGTCTCTCTGCCGCTCAACCTGTGAGCTCCTCGGGGACGGCATTCGGCCGAGCGAAGTCCGTGATCGTGATGTTTCTCGGGGGCGGGCCGCCTCAGCACGAGACATGGGATCCCAAGCCGCAGGCTTCGGAAGAAGTCCGTGGTGGGTTCGGTACGATTGCTACCAAAACGCCCGGGTTGTTCGTCGGGGAACTCATGCCACGGACGGCCCAGTTGACCGACAAGATCGCCGTGCTCCGAGGTATGGTCACGAACGACAACTCGCATTCGTCAAGCGGTTACCAGATGATGACCGGTGTGCCGCACATTCCGTTGAACGCGGAAAGCGCCATTTCGAAGGCGCCCAACCTGGCCCCGCACTGGGGGGCCATGGCACAGTATGTCGATCAGCAGTTCGGAGCGCTGCCACAAGCCGTCACGCTTCCCAATCGCATCGCCAACATGGGCGTGATTCCCTGGCCCGGGCAAACGGCCGGCGTGTTGGGACCGCAATACGATCCGTGGTTGCTGACTTGCGACCCGTCCCAAGCGGACTTCAATATTCCCGATCTCACTTTGCCGAAAGATATCTCAGAACGACGTCTTGAAAAACGACTCGCTTTGCTCAAACAGGTGAATCGCCGCGCGGTTCGCGTCGCCGACTCTTCCGCCGTGATCCGTTTGAATCGTCAGATAAAGCAGGCGGTTGGGTTGTTGCGCCGC
>CAVOEV010000254.1:0-6802 GCA_963694825.1 Planctomycetota bacterium | reverse complement strand
TGGTTGGTGCGGACCAGGAAGTGGTCGGTGCGGATTTCCCAGGCGTTTCGGAAGTCGCGTCTGAGTTCGGCTTCGCGCTGAAGCGAGACCCATTGTCGTTTGAAGTACCGTTGCCCGTCTTCGTATTTCTTGACGTGCGAGGTGGGCAGCCAACCGAATGTCTGGTGCCAGATGAATCTTCGTTTCAGTTGAGCGGCGGCAAAGGGGGTGACCCAGCGATTTCGGAAGCGAACGAACCCGAGCAGTCCTCGAGCGGCTCGGGAATCGGGGTCGGCGGCGGCGGATTGTCGGACCAGGTCGTAGGCGTAGCTGGTGTGTCCGTTCTTGAGGACTCGGCGGCTGAGCACGAACAGTGCCTGGGAGTACTTGCGATTTTGTGTTCTGAGTTGGCTTTGCCATTGCCGACTTTTGGCAGGGAGGTCGGGCGAGAGGTTTGGCGCGACGTGTTCGGGGAGTGTTGTCTTGGCCTGTGTAGCGTTGGCCGATTGGATGGCCTGATCGACGGCTCGGATCCCCGGTTCGAGTTTCTGGCTGATACAGAAGGTGTGGATGGTTTCCAGAGTGGCGAGGTGTCCACGTAGGAGTTCGGCGTGTTGTTGGCGAAGGAGTTCGAGTCGGCGATTGGTTTGGGGGCTAGCCTGGCGATTGGTCTGTGCGAGGACCGGTGCCGTGACGCCGAGCAGGGCGAGAGTCAGCAGGGTGGTGACGACCGGAATCGGCCAGCTGCAGGGTTGTCGAGGGGATGGCTCGATTCGGCTTACGACTGATGCGGAGGTCATGGCCGCATTCTAGGCCTGCTCCGAGGATCGTCCTAGCCAGAATCGGCGTCCTAGTTGCCGTCGGGGGTCTTGTCGGTTTTCGACTTGTCTGCAGGCGGGGGTTCGGGGAGTCCCTTGAGAGCTGGCGGCGTTAGTTTGAGTGCATCGCCAAGTCCGAGTCCACCTGCGGCCGGTGCGGACGAGGGGTCGGGAGGGAGTTCACCGGGGACGAGTCCTTCGGGCAGCGACGGGGCTTCGACTTCGAGGTTGTCGGCATCGAGGGTTTCGAAGCTGCCGATGCGGCCGGGCAGTCCGGGTTCGGGATGCAGTACGACTCCGTAGTCCTTCAGCAGGCTGACCCAGTGAATCTCGACACTCTTGTCGGCGTTCGTTGTGCGATTGGTCCAGCCCGAGACATGCTGATCGATTTCGGTCAGTTTGACTCCGGTGTCCGAGCCTTCGATCTTGAGAGTTTCGAGTGCGTTGAGTGTGTTGTCGTAGCCAAACTTGGCGACGGCTTCGAGACCGGTGACGGCGGCGAGTGCAGCGATCAGGATCCAGGTGACGATGCGACCGATGGGCAGTCCCTTCGACGGGGTGTTGGTTGCCGGTGTGGCATTGGAGTCGAGCGATTTTTCGCGGTTCATCGGGTCGTTTGTCATCGTCTGTTCCCGGCGTGTTTCGTGACCGTGTTTCCACCCGGTGGTTCATTTCAGGGATTGCAGGTAGGCCATCAGGTCGGCGAGTTGTCGTGTTGTGAGATTGCCGACCAGGCCTTCGGGCATCATCGATGGTTTCTGTCTGACTCGTTCTTCGATTTTTGTCTTGGGCAGGATGATGGGCAAGCCGGTCAGTTGTCGGATTTCGACATCCTTGGCACTTTCTCGCGACACGAAGCCGGTCACGAGTTTGCCTTGAGTGGTCACGAACAGATAGGTGTCGAATCCTTGTGCGATTTTGTCGCTGGGTTTGAGGATCGAGAGGACGAGTTCGGCCGGTTTGGATCGTTTCCCGATATCGACCAGATGTGGTCCCTTGGGTTTTTGGCCATTGGCCGTGGTGTGGCATCGGCTGCACGACTGAGCGACAAACAGTTTGGCACCTCGAGCGACGTCACCTTGGATTGCGAGCGATTCGTTGATGACCTGTTTCGTGTTGCGATTGGCAATCTGGTTTTTGTTGTTGGGGTCTATCTGGGGGGGCATCAGGGGTTTTTTGTTTTCGCTGGCGGTTGTTTCGGCTGCTCGGCTCACGCCCGGGATCTCGACTTTGTGTCGAGTCAGTTGTTCGAGCAGGTGAGTGGACGTTGTGGCATCACCGTCGGCGATGACGGTCCGGAAGACGTTGGCGATCGAGTCACTGGCGGCCCATGTGGTGCGATCGTAGTAGGGTCCACTGGTATCCGGTCGTGTGCCCCACCAGTCGCCGGTGTAGTCGCCTTCGCGGTGATAGAGTCTGACGAGCGTGGTGAGTGTTTGTCGTCGTCGAGTGTCGTCGCGTTGCGTACTGAGTTTGGCAATCAGTCCTTGGACGACTTTGGGTTGGTGCAACGATTTCAGAGCCCAGAGTGCTCCGGCGTGGTCGGGTCCATCGAGTGCCTTGAGCAGCGACTCGACATGGCCGATGTCAACAAGTGCGCGGGCGGCGAGGTGCGGGATGACTCGACCCGGGTCGGCCTGTTTGTGCAGCGGTTGTTTCGCCGAGGTTTTGGGTGCGGGTTGTTTCGGGTCACGCCGGGTGAGTGGCAGGATGTGTGTGGCGGTGTCCGATCGTTTGAGTCGTCCGAGGCTGATGAGTGCCTGTGCTCGAACTCGGGGGTTGGGGTCGTCGAGAGCGTGGAGGATTGGTGCGGTGGGGACGAGTTTGAGGCGTTTGTTTTGGTTGGTGAGTGACCGCAGTGCGAATTCGCGTGTGGTGTTGTCTTCCAGAAGGAGCAGCAGTTGCGGGAGGACGCTTGAGTGGTGGAATTGTCCGAGGGTGAAGGTGGCAGTGGCTCGGGCGTAGTCGGTAGCGGTCTTGTCGGCAGCGAGTCGAGCGACCTGTTCGACGCGACCTGTGCCGGGGCCTCGTCGGAGCAGTTCCAGTTGGCTGTGCAATCGGTAAACGGCGCTTGGCGAGGCGAGGTGTGTGACAAGTTGCCGGTCGGTTTCCTGTCCGAGGACGGGGAAGGGTTTGGGGACGAATCCTTTGGGCGTGACCTGGACGATGAACCCGACGTTGGGACCTGTGAACTTGAACTTCCCGTTTTTCCAGCTGGCGACATACATGCGTCCGCTACCATCGATGTCGAGGTCAGTGGGGCGAGGGATCTTGAGGAAGGTTTCCTGGTGAGCGTTGAAGCTGGCTCCATTTCTGGGCAGGTTGTGCAGGAAGACTTCGCTGCGTCCCCAGTCGCAGGTGTAGAGAGTTGAGCCGTACGTTTTTGGCCATCTGAGGTCGTGGACGAACAGGCTGCCGCAACCGCTACCGCCTCCGTAGTCGGCCAGCGGCGGCATGATCTCATCGGCGAATTTCTGATAGAGTGACGGGTATCCGAAGTGAGTCGACTGGAGCAGGTGTGAGAGTCGGATATCCCAGCCGCCACCGTCGTTGGTATTGTCGCGGGTGTAGAGGTTCATGAACGGATCGATGGCGACGTCGACGATATTGCGTTGTCCCCACGAGTAGACTTCCATGTCGCCACCGTCGGGCCGAACTCGCAGCACTCCGCCTCCGCGCCGAGTCAGTTGTCGTCCGTCGGCGGCGGTGGCATTGACGAACCCGAAGTCACCAACGGCGACATAGATCCAGCCATCGATGCCCATGCGAATGCCGTTGGTGGTGTGGTCGGCGCCGCGCTTGTGCAGTTGATCGGTGGTGATCCCTTTGATCAGCACCTGCTGTCGATCGGCAGTGCCGTCGTGATCGTCGTCATGAAAGAGGCTCAACAGCGGTGGGTGCAGCACCCAGAGTTTGTGGTTGTCGAAGAACAGTCCACGTGGGTGGTCCATCTTGGCGAACGTATTGATCTGGTCGGCCTGTCCGTCGCCGTCGGTGTCGCGAAGTCTCAGGACGTAGCCTTGTCCGAGTGTGTGGCCGAGGGACCCCTGCTTGTCGACTCCGACAAACAGCGTCCCATCGGCGGCGGCTGTGAGGCAGACGGGGTAATTGACCTGAGGCGGTTGTGCGAACATTGTGACTTGGACATCGTCGGGTGCGATGACGTCGTCGAGTGCAGCGGGCGAGCGGGTGAGTGCCAGCGGCAGTGGAGGCAGCAGTTGGGTACCCGCTTCAAATTCCCAGAAACTGGCCCACTTGCTCGTGCTCGAGCCCAGGAATCGGACTCGTAGGAACCGCGTCCCGGGCGCATCGACTGTGTGCGAGACGATACGTGCGGGAGTCTTGTTGTTCGAGTGGTCGACGATGGTTTTCCAGTTGGTTCCATCGACCGAGTTGTCGACTTGATAGCGATAGGCCGTGGCGGCGGTTTCCCAATGGATTCTCAGCGACCTGATGTGCTGAGCGGATTCCAGTTCCACCTGCCAGGTGTGTCCGTTTTGACCATTGGCGGCACACCATCGGGTTCTGGGGTCTCCATCGACGGCATGTCGGGCGAAGTGGTTATCGGCGGTTTGTTCGCTACTGGCGGATGCCATCCGTGCAAAGGCGACGTTTCCTCTGCGGCAGCACTTGGCGATGGGGGCTTTGGTCTTGGCCGGTTGTTTCTTGCTGGGCGTCGTCTTCCCGGGTTTCGGGTCAGCGAAGGCAAGAGGGGTCCTGGCTGCCAGTGCCGATCCGATGAGGGCCAGTCCGAGTAGCAGGATGCTGCTGAGCCGGGGCGAGGATTGAGGTTTGAGATACATGGATCGCGAGTTGTGGTAATGCCCGAAGAGTACACCCGGAGGGATTCGAACCCCCAACCTACGGATTCGAAGTCCGTTGCTCTATCCAGTTGAGCTACGGGTGCAAACATGGTGAAACAAAGAGTAATATGACATCATGTCATGCTGTATGAAATGGTGGTTGACACCCGCTAGGCTGGCGGCCCGAAAACTGGCGGCCGCCGGGATGCGGCCAGCGAGTGTCAGACGCAACGCCATCCTTGAGTGACTGAGATGTGCCATGGCCACCAAGTCTACCGTTTCAGGTCGTATGAACAAGCCGAAGAAGCCGTATCCCGGCTTCCCCCTGTTCGCCCACGCCACTGGTCGTTGGGCCAAGAAGATCGGGGGCAAGTTTCACTACTTCGGCAAGTGATCCGCCGCCGACGCTGCCCTGCAGAAGTACCTAGACCAGCGGGACGACCTGCACGCTGGCAGGGCCGATGCGATCGATCCTCAAAGCGGTCTCCCAGCCGCTTCAGAGCATGGTCTTGCTCGGCATCAACTGCGGCTTCGGTCAAACCGACGTGGCGAACCTGCCAAGGGCCTCTTTGGACCTCGATACCGGATGGGTGGACTTTCCGCGGCCGAAAACCGGCATCGAGCGGCGGTGCCCTTTGTGGGCAGAGACCGTCGAGGCATTGAGGGAAGCAAACACACATCGGCCGACTCCGAAAGACCAGGCGGACGCCGATCTGGTCTTCGTCACCAAGTACGGCCAACGTTGGGTGCGAAACAGCAGCGGGGCGAAGCAGTCGTGGGTTGATTCCGTTGGCGCCCAGTTCGGTAAACTGCTTCACCGACTTGGGCTGAAGCGAAACAAGCTGAGTTTCTATGCCCTCCGGCATACGTTTGAGACCATCGGCGGGGAAGCCCGCGACCAGGTGGCTGTCGACCACATCATGGGCCAGGCCCGTAACGACATGGCGAGTCTCTACCGCGAGCGGATTAGCGATGAGCGGCTCAGGCGGGTGACAGACGTTATCCACGGTTGGCTGTCCAGCGACATCAGCGACACGAGCCGGTAGGTCTGGGGCGGCATGGTGGCCCGCGGCGTTCACCGACGACATACTGGTGGGCATGTCGGATTCGTCGACAGAGCCCACGAACGAAGGTCAAGGCCATCCCAGCTGGCAACGGGCGGTGTACAAGCTAGGGCGAGATTTCGAGTCGCTCCTCACCGTCGTGCCAGTCTGCTACTTGACCGCCGAGGCTGGTGACCCATTTCCGAGGTCGATCAGTGGATTCGCCGGTCTGATCGACGAGTGGATCTTCTGGCAGATGGCCTGGACGCGCGAAGCATGGCATGACTTTTCTCCCCCGGTGTAGCACCGGCAGGTAGTTTTTTTTACCCGTGAGGGGGTACCTATCGATGCAAAACTTGACCACACCAGAACTGGCTGCATGGATCGAGAATGCAGCGCGAGAGAAACCCGTATTACTCGACGTACGTGAGCCGTGGGAATTTCAGACCTGTCATATTGACGGGGCGTTGACGATGCCGATGAATACCATCCCCGGGAAGCTGTCCGAACTGGACGCGGAGCAGCCGATTGTCTGCATCTGCCACCACGGCGTGCGTAGCATGCAAGTCGCGTTGTTTTTGGAACAGCAGGGTTTTACTCAAATTAGTAATCTGACAGGCGGTGTCCATGCCTGGGCCCAGCAAGTCGACGGCACAATGCCGACCTATTGAATTATCAGAGGTGCCCCTATGACAAATCGACTGTTCCAAGAAAGCTCCCCAACCATCGCGACGCTCGACGATCTCGCACGGTTGGCAAGCTACTCGCTCATGGACACTCTCAACTGCGATCCTGACGCGAAAGCAAACGGAGTCGACCACGCGGCGCGACAAGTCTTCACCGGCCACTATGTCCCCGTCAGTCCCACGCTAATCAAAGACCCCGAATATGTCGCGCACAGCAAAACCTTTTTTCGCGAACTTGGCTTCGCCGACAGCATGGCACAGTCGGCCGACTTCGTCCGGATGTTCTCCGGCGACATCTCGCACGTTCCGCAGCCGCTGCGCAAGGTCGGTTGGGCGTGTGGGTACGCACTTTCCATCTTCGGCACCGAATACGACCAGCAGTGCCCGTTCCAAACCGGCAACGGATACGGCGACGGTCGGGCAGTTTCGGTGCTTGAGGCCGTCATCAACGGTAGCCGCTGGGAAATGCAGTT
>CAVOEV010000253.1:0-6825 GCA_963694825.1 Planctomycetota bacterium | reverse complement strand
CCCGACCAGGCCACCTCGGCCGCCGTCCTGCGACAGCTCGACAAGACGTTCCCCACCGGTGAGCACCGTCTCGACCGCGATCTCTCGCAGCTGCTGGCCTACGTCAACTCGCCCACCGTCATCGACAAGACGCTGGCCCTGATGAAGAAACCCTCAACGGCCGTCAAGCAGGACCTCGCCGCCCTGCTGTCTCGCAACCAGGGCTACGGCGGCACGATCGCCCGCATACTGGCCAACCACCCCGAGCTGCAGAAAATCCACTACGCCTTTGTGCTCAGGACCATGCGATACGGCTGGACGCTCGAGCAACGCCGCGAGTACTTCAAGTGGCTCGGTGACGCGGGCAGTCGCAGCGGTGGAGCCAGCTACACCGGGTTCCTGAACAACATCCGTACCGAGGCACTGGCCAACGTGTCGCCGGCCGAGAAGGTGGCACTGGCCTCAACCGTCGTGCCGCCGGCCGTGAAACTCGAAACCCTGCCCAAGCCCAGGGGGCCCGGCCAGGCGTGGACCGTCGACCAGGTGGTCGCCGCGGCAAAGGCCGGACTCGCCGGACGCAGCTTCGCCAACGGACGACGCAGCTACCAGGCCGCTCGATGTGGAGCCTGCCACCGGTTCGATGGAGCCGGCGGTGCCACCGGCCCGGATCTCAGCAACGTCGCCGGACGGTTCAGTATCAAGGACCTCACCGAATCACTGATCGTGCCCAGCAAGGTCGTCTCAGACCAGTACAAGGCCAGCACCGTCATCACCACCGCCGGCAAAGTGATCACCGGGCGGATCGTCAATGACAACAAGGGAACCCTCACGATCCTTACCGACCCGTTCGACGCCACCAAGATCACCACCGTGCCGGCCGACGAGGTCGATCAGGCACAGCCGTCAAAGACCTCGTTGATGCCCGAGAAACTGCTGCACCCACTCGGCAAGGACGAACTGCTCGACCTGCTGGCCTACCTGCTCTCGCGAGGCAATCCCGACGACCGGGTCTTCGCCGAGTAAGCCGCCGAGGCAGTAGTCGGTGCACGGTCAACAAGATGTTCTGCCAACCCGCGATGACGGCTGTTACAGGCGTCGTTTCAATCGGTGAGTACCAATACGGCGACCATCGATGTCGATGTCGTCGCCAGCGCCGTCGTGGCGGAACCCGTTCGCTTCGAACTGGATCCGTTTCGATTCATCCTCGTTCGATGTCACCACCAAGGCCTCACTCGCTCCAGCATCTCTCGCCCATTCCAATGCCGCTTCAATCAAGTCGCGCCACGCAGTCCGAGCCACACGGTGGACGCAGCCGTCGATCTGAACCGTCCATTCCGAATCCCGCTCTCTGGCCGGCAGCGGCCGGACACTGGCCAACCCCACCAGTCGCCCGTTCTCACTCCAGCCTCCAAACCACGCACCACCGGCCACCGACAGGTTGGCGTAACGTGGATACAGCCCCATGCACGAATCCTGCCGAGCGTATCGGATCGAGGTGAGATCGAGATTCGCGTCGAGAACCTGTTCGGTGTGCGGAGTCAGCAGCAGCGGGATCATCGGGATGCGAGCCCGGGCCGTACCCGGCTTGACTGTCACCGACCCCTCCGCGTCCCGAAACCAGTCGACCAGGAACTCCTCGGGCGACTGATTCGCCGAGACATGAACATGAACCGTGCTACCAGCCAACCGACTCCAACCCAGTCGCCTGTAGATTCGAGCCGCAACCGGGTCGACCGTACCCAGGAACAACGCCTCGCCACCCTTGTCACAAAACAGGTCGCGTGCCTCGCGACACAACCGCTCGGCCAGCCCCCGCCGGCGATGGTCTTTGGCCGTGGCCACGCCACCCAGGCCACCCAGCTCCGGTTGCTCAACCGGCACGGTCAGCTGACACGTCGATACCAAGCCGGCCACTTCATCACTCGCCGGTGCCAGATCCCGCCTCAGACACCACACCGTGTCCCGATTGCGACCCACCTCGATGCCGTTGCCCAACACGTCGCGAGTCTCGTCGAACGACGTCCCAAACGACGCCTCCCAGAACACGGCCAGCTCGTGGGCCAGACCGGACGACAGCGGTGCCCGTTCCAGTTCGATCGGACCCAAATCACTCATGTTGACTCAACCCACACCTTTATCGATTCCACCCGACTTGCTCGCCGCGATGAGACACACCGGGGCGCCACCAACTATAATCCGGTTCCTTCACTCACGTCGCCACCACGCGACCAGAGAATTCCGATCCCGCCCCGAGCCAACCTGACGTGTCCGACGACTCGACATCGCCGAATGACTCTCAGTCGGACCCCACGCCGATTCGCGGCCAGTTCCTGGTCGCCGGCAAGCCTTTGCGCGATCCGAATTTCTACCAGTCGGTCGTGCTGATGGTCGAACATGGAGACTCGGGATCGATGGGCCTGATCGTCAATCGTCCATCCAACGTCTCGGTCGCCCAGGCATTGTCCGAACACTTCGGATCACTGGAATCCGACGAACTGGTGTTTGTTGGTGGCCCGGTCGAACCGGCGGCATTGTTCGTGCTGCACAGTGCCGGCGAGTTCCAGAACGGAACCGACGTCGTCGTTCCAGGCATCTACGTCGGCAGCAGCCCCGATGTGTTCGAGCAAGTGATCGAGCAGGTGACGTCGGGCGGTGGTGATCTCGACTTTCGAGTCTACGCCGGATGTGCCGGTTGGGCGCCCGGTCAACTGGCCGAAGAACTCGAGCAGGGCGACTGGCACCTGGTGCCGGCCGAAGCATCCGAAATCCTGTTCGCCGACCCCTACACGTTGTGGGACGAGCTGGCCGAACGGATCCACGAAACCAATCGCACGATTCCTCGGACTGAAGGCGACCCCGAATGGAACTGAGGGGAACCAGGGCATGACGGGTGTTGTCGAGATCACCGACGCACTGGGCGCTTCGGTCGCACGTGTCGCCGTCGACCGCGGCTTCAATTGCTTCTCGTTTCAGGTCGACGGCCACGAGTTGCTTGATGCGGTGCCGGGATTCGAATCTGGCGAAGGACGACCCAGCGGACACGGGATCCCGATCCTGTTCCCGTTCCCCAACCGGATCCGCGACGGCCGCTTTTCCTGGAACCACACCTCGTACCATCTCCCAGCCGGCCTCGCACCCGACGACGGACAGGGAAACGCTATCCACGGCTTCTGCCTGGACCGCACCTGGCAGGTGACCGATCGCGATTCGTCGAGCGTCACCGGCGAGTTCCTGCTTTCGCGCGATGCGGCCGACCGCCGGCCCCTGTGGCCCAGCAACGCCCGAATCGCCATCACCTACCGTCTGGAAAACAACCGCCTGCAGGCCGATATTACGATCGACAATCCCGACGACCAGGACATGCCCTTTGGCTTCGGCACACACCCCTACTTCCGGCTGCCACTGGGCCCCGACAGCAACGCCGCCGACTGCCGAATCCACGTCCCAGCCTCCCAGCAATGGCAACTCGACGGCTGCCTGCCCTCCGGTCGCCTGTTGCCACTCGACACCGGTTGCGACCTGAAAAATGGAGGCCGATTCGGCGACCTGCAACTCGATCACGTCCTGACCTCGATCATCGATTCCCACCCAGGCTCAGCCGATGTGCTCGAGATGAATGTCGAGGATCCCGGAGCTGGCAGACGGTTGATCCAACGCTGCGACGGGCGAATGTTTCGCGAGGTGGTCGTCTATACGCCACCGGGACGGGACGCAGTGTGCCTGGAACCCTACACCTGTGTCACCGATGCCATCAACCTGGACCCCACCGGAACCCACTCCGGCTGGCAGGTGCTTGCGGCCGGCCAAGCATGGGAAACCCGGATCGAACTGTTCACCCGTCCCCTCGACACCAACACGGTGCTAAACTGAATCGGCTCACTCTCTCGAATTCGATACGAGTCCCAACGATGACCCGCAATCCGCTCAGGCTCCCAATCTGTCGCCTCTGCCTGTCATTCACGCTACTCCTGCCAGCCGCCTCGTCGGTGGCTCAGGACAATCCAGCAACACCACCCGGCAGCAAACAGAATTCGTCACTCGAGAACCGAGCGTTGATCCGGACGTTGATCGAGCGAGTTGAGACACTTGAAGTCGAGTTGAAGAAGCTGCACGAGTCGGGCAAGACGGTGGTCCCGTCCGACCCCTCCAAGCAGCAAGTCGTGGCGATGGTCGAATTGGCCTTCCTGGGTGCTCCCTACTACCGCACCACGGGCAACAGGTTCTTTGCGGCCAAGCTGGTACTGGTCAACCTGACCGCCGGACCCCTCGAACTGACTCGCGACTCGACCCGCCTGCTTGTCGACGGCAAGTCGCACACGATGCCCGCCACACTGCCATCGACGATTCAAAATGTCTCGTTTCAGGTCGGCAACCAGGGTTTTCAGATGAGCACCTTGAAGTGGCTCAAGACTCTCGATCTCCAGAGCGGTGGCAGCGGTTCGATCTGGGTGATCTTCCCCGAATTGCCTCAAGGGCCCCAGGTCCCGAAACTCAGCCTGAAACTGGCCATCGGAAAATCGTCGGTCACAGTCGACTTGAACGCCAGGTCCCGAGCCCGATTGGCGATGAGTTCACGTCGGATCGGACCTCGAGGCAGCCTGGGCCTGGTGACGATCGGCGGGACTCTCGACACACTCAACACCGCCGCCCTGGTCGATCAACTCGACAGCCTGGCGACCGCCGGAGTCGTCCGGTCCGTGATCCGGTTCACCGACAAGGCGCCACCGATCGAATCCAGGATTCTCAACTGGCTCAACCAGGCCGCATCACTGGCCGGTCGTGGTACGGCATCGGGCAGTACACCGTTCCCGACGATCCCCGCGGCAATCCGCGAACTGCATCTCGCCGCGATACCCAACCAGCGAACCAAGACGTCAACCACTTCCACCAATGGCCCAATCAACCTGCTTCTGCAGGAACTGCAATTGGTAGCGGAGAACCCATTCGGCAGCCAACGACGCGTCCACAAGACGATCGAACAGGCTGTCACGGCGGCGTTGGCCACGGCTTACCGCGTGTTGCCTCGCGACGAACTGCTCGAAGAGATCCGTCATGGCGACCCGTTGACCCGGCCGGCGGCTTTGGCGTGTGGCGGAGGCCGCCTGAAGGCGGAGGACCTGCCGTTACTGCTCTCGCTGACCGAAGACGACTCGTCAATGATCGCTCACGCCGCCATCGTCAGCCTTCGTCATTTTGGCGAACCGACGGCCGTCGCCAAGCTCAAGACCCTCGCACAACGCAACCAACCTCCTCTCTCGAACACCGCCTTCGACAGCCTGGCCGCGTCGCGCTATCCCATAGCCCACTCGGCACTGCTAAAAATGCTGGCCGACGCCGATGCGGGGACTCGCAAGAGCATTGTCGGCACCATGGCACGCAATCCTCGGCCGGCCTTCGCCGATGCCATCCACCGATTCGCCACCGATGCCGATCCGGAACTCTCCCTGATCGCCCTCAACGCGCTCGCCCAAATCGGTCACCCCGGCCTCGACGACATACTCGCAGAAGCACTCGGCAGCAAGCAGCCGCCACGTCGAGACGCCGCACTGGCCGTCCTCGCCTCGCGGCCCGATACCAAGAGCCAACAACTGGCCATCACTCATGTGCTCAAGAGACTCGAAACAACGCCCCCCGACAACACCATGAACTCGCTGCTTGTCCGCACACGCGATCCTCGAGCCATCCCGCTCCTGCTGAATCATCTGGCCAAATCGCCCGCCAACCGAGCGGCCGTCATCAAGACACTGGTGCAAATCGGCGACCAGAACATTTCGGACAAACTGCTCGAACACTACCCCAAGCTCAGCAACAGCGAACGAGCATCGGTGCTGCGAGCCGTCGGCCAGATCGATATCACCACCTTCCGAAAACTCGCCCCCGATGCACTCGCCTCCAATGACAGCTCGCTCGTCAATGCCACCTGCCAGATCCTGCAACAGGATGCCTCGCCCAGTGCCGTCGACATGCTCGTCAAAGCATTCCACGCCAGCGGCTCGTCCAATACTCAGAACTACACCGCCAATGCACTCGCCGCCATCGGCACTTCGCAAGCTCGCAAAGCACTCGAAGACGCGCGCTCCGATAAGAACACCAATAAAAAGAACTACGCGATCAACGCGCTGAGAAACCTCATGCAGCGATCGCCCGGGTACCAGTACATCTCCATGGGACGACACTACTCGCAACAACTCGACTGGAAACAGGCACTCACCCAGTACAACCTCGCCATCAAAATCGACCCCAGGCTCTCGGCCGCCTACGCCGGACGCGGTAACGCTCGGCTGCAACTCAAAGACCAGACACTCGTAGACGCTCGCAAAGACTTCCTCCGAGCCGTCGAACTCGATCCATTCAACTCGCAGGCCATGACCGGCATGGCCATCCTGCTGCTCCGTGAAGGAAAACTCGATGCCGGACTGAAGTACGCCGAAGATTCACAAAAACAAGCCGCCTCCGCCACCTCCTCGGTCCGACGCATGTACGCCTACAACCTCGCCTGCGTCTATAGCCGAGCTATCGAGATGATATCCAAGGACGACACGATCGCCGACCGAACCAATCGACTCGCCGACTGCAGGAAAAAAGCCCTCCAACAACTCCAACGGGCCGTCAAGTACGGCTGGAGCGACAAGGCCTGGCTGAACAAGGACCCCGACCTCAAAGCCGTACGTGCCTTCTCCGAATTTCAACCGATCTTCGGAACTCCAATGCCCAAACCTGCGACGAAACCCACCAAGAAACCCACCAAGAAACCCGACGATACGCCCGCAGCAACCGCCAAGCCAAAGAGTCAAGCTAAACCGATCAAGCCAGCCGCCCAACCAACCGCCAAACGGAAGAAAGGCT
>CAVOEV010000252.1:0-6871 GCA_963694825.1 Planctomycetota bacterium | reverse complement strand
GGCGTGATGGGCATGCTGGCCGGTGGACTGACCTGTGGTTTCGCCGTCGCCATCTTCATGGCCAACGCGGGTGGAGCCTGGGACAACGCGAAGAAGTACATCGAAGCCGGCCACTTCGGCGGCAAGGGCTCGGATGCTCACAAGGCCGGAATCGTCGGTGACACTGTGGGTGACCCGTTCAAGGACACCAGTGGTCCGAGTCTGAACATTCTGATCAAGTTGATGAGCATGGTATCAGTCGTCTTCGCCGGACTGATCGTCCAGTACGCTCTCGGCGTGTTTTAGGCCAACAGTGTGGCGGACGACGTGACGAGTACCACAGCGGGAGGCACGGACGCCACGACCGGATCGAATCGGACCAAGGGGTCCGCGGGGTCGGGTTCGAGGCCGAACTCGCGACCGGATTGGGCGTGTCAGGCGGGGCGGATTGCCGACGAGTTTCGCAGTCGGAATGTGGTGGTGATCGATCTGACATCGATCACTCCGATTGTCGACTACATTGTCGTGGCCACCGGCACCAGCGGACGTCAGATGCGAGCGGTGGCCGACGAGATCAGTCGGGTGTTCAAGGCTGAGGGTGATCTGCGGCTGGGGATCGAGGGTTACGACCACGATTCGAGCTGGATACTGATCGACTTTGGCGACATCGTGATCCACCTGCAGGACACCGATGCTCGATTGCTCTACGACCTTGAAGGACTGTGGCCTGACGCGGCACGAGTTGACTGGCAGGGGACACGATCAGAAGTCGACGAGACTCCCTCCGGCGACCCTGCCCCACCCGCGGATTCCGAACCCGATGAGGATCTTGTCTCGGGTCCCGACCTGGCATGAATCTTCTCGCGGAACTCAGACGCCGTTTCCACGTGGCTCTGGAGGGTCTTTGTGATGATCCGTCCGAGTACACTGCGATGGTCCGTCCAGCATCGGACGGAAAATTTGGAGATTTCCAGGCCAATTGTGCGATGCCTTTGGGCAAGCGAACCGGCCGGAATCCTCGCGAGATCGCCAGTTCGCTGGTCGAAGCACTCGATGTCGATCCGATTTTCGATCTGCCCGAGATTGCCGGTCCGGGTTTCATCAACCTGCGGATCCGTGACGAGTGGCTGGCTGAGGAGACATCGCGGATGGTTGGTGATCCACGGCTGGGTCATCAGGCGGTGTCATCGCCGGTTCATGTGGTGATCGATTTTTCGAGTCCGAATGTGGCCAAGCCGATGCACGTGGGTCATTTGCGGAGCACGGTGATCGGCGACGCGTTGGCTCGCGTGTTTCGATTCCAGGGCCAGCGGGTCACTTGCGACAACCACGTCGGTGACTGGGGGACTCAGTTCGGCATGATCATCCAGGGGTACCGCAATTTCGTGGACGCCGAGGCGTATGCTGAGGATCGGGTGCTGGAGTTGTCGCGGCTGTACCGTTTGGTGAATCGGATCGCTGGTTATCACCAACGTCGGGAGTCGTTGCCGGCACGTCGTGAGCGGTTGGTGGAGTGCGTGGGGTTGTTGGAGTCATTTGAGGCGTCGAATGCGGGGGGTGACGAGTCGAAGTCGGCTGAGTTGAAGGCGTTGCGTTCGGAGATGTCTGTGTTGCGTGAGTCGATTGGATTGGACGAGTCGGAGGTGTTGGCGGTCGAGTCGGATGCGGAGTTATCGGTCCTGGCGGCTGCTCATCCGGACATCGCCAGCGAGTCGCGAGCCGAGACGGCTCGACTGCATACTGGTGATGTTGAGAACCGTGCGTTGTGGGAGGAGTTCTTGCCGGCGTGTTTGGAGGTGATGGAGAGAGTGTACCGTCGGCTGGGGATCCAGTTCGATTTGACTCTGGGAGAGAGTCATTACCACCCGATGCTGGCTGACGTGGTCGAGAGTTTGGTGGTGTGTGGTTTGGCGTCGACGAGCGAAGGAGCGGTGTGTGTGTTCATCGAGGGCAACGACGCGCCGTTCATCGTCCAGAAGTCCGACGGGGCCTACACCTACGCCACGACCGACCTGGCGACGATCCGCTACCGGTCCAGCGAACTCGAAGCCGACGCGATGCTGTATGTCGTCGACGCTCGGCAGAGTGAGCATTTCCGGTTGTTGTTCGAAACAGCCAACCGGTGGGGATATTCGGACACCGAGTTTGTTCATGTCAGTTTTGGCACGGTGTTGGGGGAAGATCGTCGACCGTTCCAGACGCGATCGGGCGAGGCGGTGGGGTTGGAGAGTTTGCTGGACGAAGCGGTGTCGCGGGCGCGTCGGATCGTCGACGAGAGTGATGATGGTAAGCCTGACGGTCCGGAGTTGGACGAAGCGACGCGTCGGGCGGTGGCCGAGGCGGTTGGTTTGGGCGGCATCAAGTACGCCGACTTGCATCACAACCGGGAGAGTGACTACCAGTTCAGCTGGGACAAGATGCTGGCAACGAATGGCGATTCGGCCACTTACATGCAGTACGCCTGTGCGCGGATCCTGGGAATTTTCCGGCGTGGCCGAGTGAATCGCGAGGACTTGCGGTGTGTGGGTTCGTCGATCGTGCTGGAAGCGTCTGCCGAGCGGGACCTGGCGATGGCATTGAACCGGTTTCCCGATGCGATCGACATGACGGTATCGGAGCGGCGTCCGAACGTCTTGACCGGTTACCTGTTCGAAACGGCCAACGTGTTTTCGACGTTCTACAACAGCTGCCCGGTGTTGAAGGAGGAGGACTCGGGGCGTCGCCAGAGTCGATTGGCGCTGTGCGATCTGTCGGCTCGAGTGTTCGAGCAGGGACTGGATCTGCTGGGTATCGAGACGTGCGAGAGGATGTGAGCTGGTCTGCCCCGGTTTGTTTTCAGTTGTTGTCGTCCGGGTTGGTTTGTCGTCCGAAGATTATACGGCCGGCGCTATTCTGCAGCACGCTGGTGACGACGACTTCGATGTCCTTACCGATGAGCACGGCGGCCTGTTCGCAGACGACCATGGTTCCGTCGTCGAGGAACCCGACTCCCTGCCCGGCGGCCTCGCCTTCCTTGGAGATCTTGGTTCTCAGGATGTCGCCGGGAACGAAGCGGGGTTTTAGCGCGTTGGCGACATCGTTGAGGTTGATGGCGGCGACGCCCTGCAGGTTGGCGACCTTGTTGAGGTTGAAGTCGTTGGTGACGATGCGGCCTCCGAGTTCGCTGGCCAGTTCGACCAGTCGCTGGTCGTTGCTGAGATCCTTGCGTTCGATCGAAGTGGCCTGGTAGACGGTCACCTCGGTCTTGGTGTTTTTCTGAAGCCGGTCGAGCACGTCGAGACCGCGGCGGCCTCGCAGACGGCGGTTTTTGTCGCTGCTGTCTGCGATGTCCTGAACCTCCTTGAGAATGAAGGAGGGGACGATGAGTTGGGATTCGATGATTTGGGTTTCCGAGACATCAGCGATGCGGCCGTCGATCAGGGCGCTGCTGTCGAGCACCAGCGGCCGACCTCCCTTGAGTTCTCGTGAAAACTCGACGTAGGGAATCACGAAACGGAAGTCGTCCTTGGTTTGCAGCAGGAACGAGATGCTGACGTAGCTGAGGATCAACGGAGAGAGCAACTCGATAATGAAGATCACGTCGAGAGCCGAACTGGCCTTGTCGCCGGTGATCTTGATCGCGGACAGTTGATCGCGGAATGGTTCGAGTGCCTGTATGAACAGGTAGTTGAGCAGGGCTCCGACCAACAGGCCGAAGTAGATCGACGAAATGATCTCTATTCGTTTTTGTTTGATCACCACGTCGATGAACGTGAAGAATTGCGTGATGAACAGCAGGAACAGAAACAGCGTAACTGCGGTGGTGTAGGGCAGGTCGAGCGTGGGCTGGTTGATGAAGTTGTAGAGTGCCCCGGCACAGACCACGAAATAGAGGACTCGGACGATGAAGATCAGCATGGTAAGGCGGACCCTGAGAGAATTGGGTGGGTGGGTCGAATCGATGTGCGTGGTGGAGTGCGGAGGGAGAGTTCGCGGACGGATCCGCGGGAGGGTGTGAGGAGGCAGGGCTTCATGATAGAGAGCGTTCGGGCCGAATTCCACTAGTTGTGTCAGCTGGCTGATTCGGCTCGTTCTCTCAGCCGGCTGGCGAATCGTGCACCAGTAGTTCATAGAGCGATTCGAGTGATTGCGGGATCAGGTTGGCGTTGCCCAGCACGGGCATGAAATTCGTATCGCCATTCCAGCGTGGGACGATGTGCCAGTGCAGGTGTCCGGGCAGGCCGGCTCCGGCGGCTCGTCCGAGATTCAGGCCGATGTTGAATCCGTCGGGAGAAATTGTCTCCTTGAGTCGCCTGGTCCATGCTTGCAGTTCCTCAACGCACTCGGCCAACGCCTCACCGGACATTTCGTCCAAGTCGGCGGCATGGTCCCTTGGAGCGATCAGCAGGTGTCCGTTGTTGTAGGGGAACCGATTGAGCAGGCTGATGGTGTGTTGGCCTCGCTGGATGACCAGGTGGTCGGAGTCGCATGCCGGATCGGCATCTCGGTACTGGCAGAGAAAGCAGCCATCGTCCTGGTTGGTCGTCTTGACGTAGTCGAGACGCCAGGGGGCCCAGAGTGCTTGGTCGGTCATCGGTCGTTGCCTCTCATCCAGTCTGTGATCTTGTGAAATCCTTGTCCGATGGTTTTTCCGCTGAGCAGCGCTTCGGTCCAGGTTTCGCGATCGACCGAGAAGTTGGACCAGACGGCTTCGATGTAGGGTTCGGCGGTGTCACTGAGTGTGTTGTAGAATCCGTGTTCACGGATGGTGCCGAGTGATTGGGTGTAGTGGCTGATGACTTGTCGGTTGAGCAGTCCGCCGGCGACCTGAATCCCGGTGAGTGCCCCGTGGCCGACGGTGCCGACTTTCTGCAGCGTGAGCATGGTGACGGCAGCCGAGACACCCAGCAGTCCGACGTCCTGTTGAGCGGCCACCGTCTGCATTTCACTCCAGAGAGTCTCGAGTTCACTCTCGGGTATCATGCTCGTGATGTCGGCACTCTTGAGAGCTTCGCGAGTGGCTTCGAGAGTGGCCTTGAGGTCGGCGACCGACAGTGGGGGTGTATCGAACAGTCCAGCCGCCTCACCGGTGGTTCCCTGGATGGCTCCGAGCAGGTCATCGATCGAGTTGATGGTGGAGGTTTCGTCGATCAGTCCCTTCTGTTTCAACTCGGCGGCCAATTCCCGCGTGTAGCTGCGGGCTCCGTAGGCGACATCGCTGACGACGGCCATCAGCCAGACGGGCGAGCACGACAGGGTGGCCCAGCCGGCCATGTCGACGAAGTTCCCGACTGCCTTGCGGGCCAGGTACCCCTCGACGGCGGGCTGCTCGTCCTCGTCGTCGGACTTCGACTCGACGCCTCCGACATCCGAAACCAGAAACCGAAGCGAGTTGCGGACGACGATACCGTAGGTCTTGGAATCCTGGAAAGCTCGAGGGACCAGAAACTCGGCCGTTTCCCGAGCCGCTCCGGCGGCCAGCCCGATCGAGCTGCGGACCGCTCGTTCGGGCAGCGAGAGTCCGTAGAACAGGTAGCGGCCGACCGAGGCGAACGAATCGGTCAGCGTCGTATCGTCGTTGGGGTCGGTACTGCGTTCGGCATCGTCCGGGCTTTTGGCGGGAGTCGAGTCGTCGAGCCACTGGGCTCCGCAGTCTTCGCACTGCCATCGGGGCGTCGTGTCGGGAGATTCACCGAGTCTTCCGCTGCAGAGGGGGCATGTTGGCGGTGGCGTCATCTTGGATGGAGTACGTTTGAGTGGATGGGATTGGGGTGGTTGTATTCTGTATCGGGCGGTGTTGGGGATGCAAGTTGTTGTGGGGGGGATGTGGGACTGGCTGTTTCCGAGGCGTCAGCTGAGCCAGCCTCTTAGGAGCGGGGGGTGAGTTTTGTTTTGGCTTGTTCGAAGACGGCGTCGAACATGTCTTCGGTCAGTCGTCCGGTGAAGGTGTTTTGTTGGCTGGGGTGGTAGCTGCCCAGCAGCCAGCGGTTGTCGGTCAGCGGGACTTCGGCCTGGTGCGAAAACTTGGGGATGGGTCCTCTGTACCAGTGTTGGTCGCGAGCGAGGTCGACGATGGCTCGCCAGGCGATGGCACCCAGTGCCAGGAAGACCTGGGCGTTGACCAAGTCGACAGTCTGTTGGAACCAGTCTCGGCACAGTTCGAGTTCATCGCGTGTCGGCCGGTTGTCGGGTGGGGCACAGTGGCAGGCGTTGGTGATCAGGCAGTCGTTGAGAGTCAACCGGTCGTTTTGGTCTGTGGAGGTAGGCTGGTTGGCGAAGTCGGCATTGTGGAGTGCTCGGAACAGCCAGTCTCCGCTGCGATCGCCGGTGAACATTCTTCCGGTGCGATTGGCACCGTGAGCACCGGGGGCGAGTCCGACGATCAGCAGCCGTGCCCGAGGGTCTCCGAAGTTGGGAACCGGTTGTCCCCAGTAGTCGCAGTCGAGATAGGCACGCCGGCGAGTCCGAGCCACCTGAGCACAGTGATCTCGCAATCGCGGGCAGCGGTTGCAGGCGACGATTTGTCGATTCAGCAACAGGTGTCGTTTCATCAGTCGGGCTCGTGGGGGCGGGCACGGGGTCGCGGCCGATCATCCTGTCAGGCCGGCCGTGTGAAATCCACCGGCAGCCCCTGTCAGGCACAACCGTCACACTCGCGCCAGCCGGAGCTTTCGGGGGTTTGGAGTCGGCTTTGGCCGATCGGCAACTTGCCTCGAGAATCTGGTGCGACATACTATGACCGAGGGCCGGACGGAAGCGTGTATTGGGCGTTTCGGCTGGACTTGGGCCAGGCCGGGAGATGGGCCGGGAGATTGACCGTGAAAAAACTGCCGCTATTCGCCATCGCCCTCGTGGCCGCGATCCCCGCGTACTGGTTCATCTGGATCGTGGTCGGGGGCCCGATGTGGAACCG
>CAVOEV010000251.1:0-6901 GCA_963694825.1 Planctomycetota bacterium | reverse complement strand
TCCGTCTCGACTCTCCATCACAATCGTGTGACGCCCCGGTCCGTGGATCTCACCCGGCGTCCACTTCAAGGTCCCCCGACGATCAACCGCCACGCCGTCCGCAGCACCCGGCCGGATGCGGAATTCCAGCCGAGCATCTCCCAGCCGTTTCGACAACCGATGACTACGCCCCAACAACTCGAGCTCGAACGGCCGCTGCTCATCAATCACTTGCTCGGGATGACGGATCACCTCAGACAACACGCCTCCCACGGTCGCCACATCCTCGTCACGGCCCGATTCCCCAAGCGGCGGATCGTCAACCGCCGTCAGTCTCCAGACCGCCAACAGACTCAACACCACCACGCCCACCACGCCCACCACGCCCACCACGCCCCCCACGATCAGGCGATTGCGGACAACCGGCGCCTTGGCAGCAGTCGGTCCGCTACCGGAATTCGCCGCCTCATCCAACGCCAGCGGTCGGACCGCCTCGAGGAACTGTTCGAGACTGGCTCCGGCGACCTGAGTCGGCTGTTCGGTCGCATCCGAGAGAGTCAGCGAGGTGGCAGGTTCGTCCGCTTCAGACCGCTCGACTTCGAATCGCGTCGGTGCCACCGCGAATTCCCCAAGCGCCTCGGCCAACTCGGACGGATTCTCGTACCTCTGCAACAAATCACGTCGCAGCATCTTGGCGACGATCGTTTCGAGTCCTTCGGGGAGATCGGGATCGAGAGCTCTGAGCAGGGGAGCTTCGAGCGTGGTGCGAACCATCAGGGTCTGGAACGGATTCTCGCCCTGGAACGGCGGCACACCGATCAGGAATCGGAATAACGTGCAACCCAGGCTGTAGATGTCGCCACGAATGTCGACCGCCTTGGTATCCCAAGCCTGCTCGGGTGACATGTAATCCGGAGTCCCCATCATCTGCCCGGTCTTGGTCAGACTGCCCTCGGACTGCTCGGAATCCGAAAACCGAGCCAGTCCCATGTCGAGAATCTTCACCTGTGGCCGATCGTCGCCGGTCCAGGTCAGCATCAGGTTTGACGGCTTCAGATCCCTGTGGACCAGGCCCCGCCGATGAGCGGCCGCGAGTCCCAACGCAGCCTGACGCACGAATTCACACGCCTCGCCCACCCCCAAACGGCCCCGACGTTCGGCCACCGAAGCCAGGTCGGCTCCCTCGACGTACTCCATCACCAGGAAATGGTTCTCACCAGCATTCTCGGCATCAATCGCCCGCACCACGTTGGGATGATCGATCGCCGCAGCCGCCTGGATTTCCTGCTGGAATCGAGCCACATGAATCGGACTCTTTACCAACCGCCGAGCCATCACCTTGACCGCCACCACCCGACCCATCATCACGTGCTCGGCCTTGAACACCGTCCCCATCCCGCCTCGACCCAGTAGATCCAGCAATCGGTAATTACCCAACTGGAAGGCGTCGCGTCCCGATAACAGCATCTGCAGCTGCCATCCGGTCAACTGGCCACGCCGCACCAGCTTGCGACCCAGTGGTTCCACCTGCACCGCATCCCGCACCAGGTCGATCTCGGCGTGCAACGCCGCCAGATCGTCACCGCTGAGCAGATCGCTTTGTTCGAGTCGTTCGAGAAACTCGGTGATGTCGATTGCGGGCATGAACCGGTCATCGCAACAGGTGCGTCGTCAGGACACGGACCAGCTGCGCCAACCCGAGTCCCCGCCATGCCGGCCCGCCAACCGGCAGCGTTCTGAACACAGAGTAATACGGCGTCGACAGCCGTCGCAAGACCCAATCCGAAGCCAAGGGGATTGGCACGCATAGGAATCGGCCACTATGATCGGTTGGCGGAATCAGGATCCGTCGGCCGAAATCACCGACGGCCATTCGCAGCACTCCTGGCCGAGAAGACGCGTGATGCCAGTTTCTTCCGATGGCGAGTCGACACCCGAACACCTCGGCGACACCGCCCGGTTCGAAGACGCCAGCGACGACAGCGGATTCCAGATCGAATCGCCTAATGAAGACTCGGTGGGCGACAACAGCCCGGAATCCAGTGACGCCTCGGACCTGGGTGGTTCGGTGCTCGGAGATTTCCACCTGTTGCGAGTCCTTGGCAGCGGCGGGATGGCCAACGTGTATCTCGCCGAACAGACCTCGCTCAAACGAAAAGTCGCTCTCAAGGTGCTCCGGCCCGACCTCCTCGCCGACGACACCTACCTTGAACGCTTTGCTCGCGAAGCCACCGCCGCCGCCGGTCTGAATCACAACAACATCGTGCAGGTCTACGGAGTCGGCGAACAGGACGGGCTGCATTACATTGCCCAGGAATACGTCCAGGGTGTGAATCTCCGCGAATTCCTCAACCGCAAGGGGCCGCCCGAACCCGGTGTGGCACTGCACATCATCCGCCAGGTCGCTTTGGCACTGAAAGCGGCCGCCGAAGCGGGGATCGTTCACCGAGACATCAAGCCCGAAAACATCCTGCTGACCAGGCAGGGCGTCGTCAAAGTGACCGACTTTGGCCTCGCTCAACTCAACCGGGAAACCGAAAATACCAGCCTCACACTGACACAGGCCGGCACCACCATGGGGACTCCGCTCTACATGAGTCCCGAGCAGGTCAACGGGTCGCGAGTCGACCACCGCAGCGACATCTATTCGCTCGGCGTCACCTGCTATCACCTGCTGTCGGGACGACCACCGTTCCGAGGCGAAACCGCCATCGCCGTGGCCGTGCAACACGTCAACAAAAATGCCGATCCGTTGTCCGAACAGCGAACCGACCTGCCCCGACGACTCTGCGAACTGGTCCACCGGATGATGGCCAAGTCGCCCGACAATCGACCTGCCAATGCCACCAGCCTGCTCGAAGAACTCGACCTGCTGCAACGCAGACAGCGAGGCGTTCGGGGGGCAGGCGAGGCCGACTGGGTCGACTACGAACCCCCGACTTCGGTTTGGTCGAGTCTGCTGACCATCATGCCTGATATCGATTGGCGACACCAAAGTCGCTGGCTGGTCTGGCCGGCCGCCTGCCTGAGCATTGCACTGCTCGCCGGCAGCATCTCACTCGTCGCACGACCACCCGGTCCGCTCGAATCGCCAGCCGAACAACAAAGCCGAGTGCCTCGAGAAGACCGGGTCGAAACGCAGTTCTTCTATGCGATGATGGTCGATACGGCCGCAGCCTGGCACGCGGTCATCAACCTGCACCCTGATGAAACGCTCTTCGTCAACCGGGCCAAGTACCGACTCGCCATGCACCACCTCCGCAACCTCGAAATCGAAGACGCTCGACCGATCTTCGAAGAACTGGTGCTGGCAGGAGAAACCGAGCCCGACCTGGTGGCCAGCGGGTTGGCAGGCCGGGCCGTCATCGCCAGCTACGACGGACACTATGAAGAGTCGCAGGATGTGATCGCCGAATCGCTACTGCCGCTGCGAGACTTTCTCTCAGTCGACATGGAACGACTGATCCGCAATACGATCACTCGCAATCGCGAACGCTCGAATCTGGAAATTCGGCAGGGATTCGAAGACTTCTTTCGGCGAGCCGAAACCGACGACAACTCGCCGGCGAATTGACCGCTTCGGTAAACGGCCCGTATGATGGTCGACTGAGTCATTCGAGCGGCACGGTGAGGCCGGCGAACGTACGGGACGATCAACATCTTGGCCTACCTCTCCTCTCAATACGACGGCGGTCCCTGGAGCCTGCTGGAACTCGACCGAGAACGGACGGTCCTGGGACGGGCCCCCAGCAGCCAAGTCGTGCTCGATAACGAGGCCGTCAGCCGACACCACGCCCAGATCCTCGAAAGCCACGGGCACTTCTTCCTCGAAGACCTCAAGAGCCGAAACGGGACACTGGTCAATGGACAACCCGTCGAGCAACCCACCGAACTCCAGGACAACGACTCGATCTCGTTGTGCGAGTACGAATTTCACTTTCACCTGCAACGACCCGAACCGCCCGAGTCGGCCTCCGCACACTCGACTCCACTCGAACACGACAGCGAAGGCAGTCGCTATTTCGCCGTCGGAGTCGAACCGTTCGACGACGACTCGAGTGCTTCCTCGATCCTCTCCAAGCTCTCCGTCACCTCCACCGGCACCGACCGCGTCGTGGCCGACCCCGAAGCGAAACTGCACGCCGTTCTCGAGATCTCAAAAAGCCTCGGGCAGGCACTCGAACTTGACGTCGTCCTCACCAGGATGCTCGATGGACTCTTCGACATCTTCACCCAGGCTGAAGAAGGCTTCGTGCTGCTGCAAGAAGACGGAAACACAAACCCGGTGATCCGGGCCACCCGCAGACGCAACGAAACGTCGGACCGAACGCCCTCGATCAGCCTGACAATCGTCCGCCAATCCATGTCCAGCGGCGAAGCGATTCTCAGTGCCGACGTGATGGGCGACGACCGCTTTCTGAGCAGCCAGAGCATCGCGGGCATGCAACTCAGATCAATGATGTGCGTACCGCTGGTGGGACTGGACGGCCAGTCACTGGGACTGATCCAACTGGCCAGCCACAACGTGGCCTTGCCGTTCGAAGAAAGCGACCTCGATGTACTGATCGGAGTCGCCACCCAAGGCGCTCTCGCCATCGAAAACGCCTCGCTCCACGCCGAAGTGCTCAAACAACGAGACCTCGAACGAGAACTCGACTTCGCCACTCAGGTCCAACTCGGGTTCCTGCCCAACAAACGACCGCAACGAGACGGGCTCGAGTTCTGCGATTACTACGAAGCGGCTCATCGGGTCGGAGGCGACTACTTCGACTACATCGAACTGCCCGCAGGACAGATCGCCGTCGCCGTCGCCGACGTCGCTGGCAAGGGGATCCCCGCCGCACTGCTGATGGCACGACTCTACTCGGCCACCCGCTACCACCTGCTCAATCAACCCGACCTCAGCCTCGCACTCCAGGACCTCAATCGAGACATCTCCACCTGCGGACTCGGGCACCGCTTCGTCACCTGCGCGCTGGCCGTGATCGACCCCGACACCCGGCAGGTCACGCTCGCCAACGCCGGACACCTGCCCCCCTTGATCCGACACACCGATGGATCGATCACCGAAGTCGTCTCCGAACATGCCGGCATGCCGCTGGGGATCGTCCCCGAACAGGAATTCGGACAGCAAACTCACCAACTGTGCTGCGGCGACACCTGGTTGATGTTCACCGACGGAGTCACCGAGGCGATGAATGGCGACAGCGAAATCTTTGGGACCGGTCGGCTGAAGGACAGCCTCACGCGTGCACCCAAAGAACTCGAACCGCTGATCCAGACCATTGTCGATGATGTGGAAAAACACTGCGGCGACCGCGACCAAAGCGATGACATGTGCATGACCGGGTTCCGCTGCGTGGATCCACAACGGTGAACACCCGAGTCCACTCGATCCTCGGACCCGGAGGCCGAATCGCGCAAAGGCTCGAAGCCTACGAAACTCGGCCTCAACAACTGGAAATGGCTGAAGCCGTCGCACAGGCCATCACCAACCGAGAACACCTGGTCGTCGAAGCCGGGACCGGTGTCGGCAAGAGCTTCGCCTACCTCGTCCCGGCCATCCTCGCGGTGACCGGCGAATCTACCAACTCGGTCAACCCCGCACAGACAGACCGGCCACGACGCATCGTCGTGTCCACTCACACCATCGCGCTCCAGGAACAACTCATCTCACGCGACATTCCACTCTTGGCCGGAGTGCTCCCGGTCGAATTCTCGGCCGTGCTCGCCAAAGGACGCAGCAACTACATCAGCCTCAGACGACTCGCCGGAGCCATCGCCCGAGAAGGGTCGATGTTCAATCAGACCTCCGAACTCGAACAACTCGAATCCCTACTCGACTGGTCCATCCGCACCGACGACGGCAGCCGCAGTGACCTCGCCTTTCGACCAATCCCGACCGTCTGGAACGAAGTGGTCAGCGATCGCAACAACTGCCTCAGACGCAGCTGCCCGCAACACAGCGAGTGCTTCTACTACCAGGCACTCCGCAGAACTCAGAACGCCGACGTCCTGATCGTCAACCACGCCCTGTTCTTCTCGGACCTCAGCGTGCGACGTGCCGGAGGCAAGTTGCTGCCCGATTATGATGTGGCCATCCTCGACGAAGCCCACTGCGTCGAAGCCGTTGCCGCCGATCACCTCGGACTGACCGTCACCAGCGGACAACTCGACTTCACACTCAATCGACTCTACAACGACCGCCACAACAAGGGACTGCTCGTCCACCACCAACAACGGAAACTCCAACAACTGGCAATGGACGTCCGGCAAACTGCCGGGCACTTCTTCGAATCTCTCAACCAATGGCAACAGACTCGCCAGTCAACAAACGGACGTGTCCACGTCCCTCCCTCTCTCCAAAACCCGCTCAGCGAACCACTCAGACAACTCGCCGGTAACATCCTCGACCTCTCCGAAGACATCGAAGCCGACGCGGAACGGATCGAACTCAAGGCGGCGGCCGAGCGGACCGGTGACCTCGCCAATGCCGTCAATGCCTGGATGTCCCAGCAAGCCACCGATTCGGTCTACTGGATCGAAACGCAACAGCGAGGCTCACATGCGTCCACTCGACTCGCCTCCAGCCCCATCGATGTCGCACCGCTGCTCAAGACCCTGCTCTTTGAACAGGTGCCCACCGTCGTCCTGACTAGCGCCACTCTCGCCGTCGGACACGACAACTTCGACTTCAGCACCGGACGATTGGGGATCGAACAGGCTCGGCACCTCAGACTGGGAAGCCCCTTTGACTTCCAGACCCAATGCCGACTCGTCCTCCCCAACAACATTCCCGACCCCAAAAACAGCCACGACTATCAGACAGCCTGCACCGACGCCATCAAAAGACACGTCGCCAGCACGGGAGGTGGCACGCTGGTGCTGTTTACCAGCTACGCAATGCTACACAGCTGCGCCG
>CAVOEV010000250.1:0-6915 GCA_963694825.1 Planctomycetota bacterium | reverse complement strand
CGGCGATGCGTTGGTGGGTCGAGCGGCGTGCGAGTCGATGTTGGGCGTGTCGGGTGATTGGGAATGGTCGAGTGTGGAGTCGGGGTTATTGCGTCAGTTGGGGAGTGAGGATCGCCGGACCCGCCAGTTGGCATCTGGCGTGTTGAGTCGGATGCCGGAGGCGGCATGGCGGCGGATCAGGACTCGTTCGTCCGGGGTGTCGACTCGGGCCCGAGTGGCGATCGCGTTGGGCGGACGGTCTCATGTCGAGGGCATCGACCGGGACGGATTGCGTGTCGCGTTGTCGGTGTTGAGTGCGAAGGAACCGGCGGGCATTTCGGTGGAATTGAAGCGTGATGCGGCCCGATTGGCCGGATTGGCTTTGGGCGATGTCGGCCCGAAGTCGGGTCGTGCGGCGGTGTTTGATGGTTACGGAGCGTTGTTGCCGGCTGCGGCATTGAGTGGGGTGTCGGGTGCGGTGAGCCGAGTGGTGGAGCGGGTGTTTCCGAGTCCCGACACGGCGTTGAACTTCGAGTTGGCTCGATTGGCGGCGATGGTTTCGTCGTCCAGTCCGCGTCTGTTGGCCAAATTTCTGGATCGTCTTGAACCGTTCGAGTCTCCTGATACCGAGGGTTCACACCCGGTATCGGATCTGCATTTTCTGATCACATTGGCCAGGATCCCGTTGTCGCGGACTGCGGATCAGCGAGCCAGGACGGCTGTCGCGTTGGTTGGGTTGCAGTCGAAGATTGACCGGATGGGGTTGAACCAGGACCGCAACTGGGACGATCGGCTGGTCGAGTTGTATGGTGCGTTGTGTGCTGATGATGCGGGATTGTCTCGAGCGGTACTCGAGGCGAAGGGTTTTGGCCTGCCGTCGCATGTGTTGTTTCTGGGTCGGATGTCGCAGGTGGATCGACGACGTGCACGGGCGTTGTTTGTTGCGGCGATCCGCAGGGCGGGTGAGGACTACCGGTGGACGGGTGAGGTGGTGCGGTTGTTGGGTGGTTCGGACGATCCCGGGGTATTGAGGTTGTTGCGTGCGGTGCACGACCGTGTTGATGTTCGCGGCGCGGTGGTGGTCGAGTTGTCACGTCGAGCGGAACTGGCGGACCGGCAGCGGTTCGTGTCGGGGTTGGGGTCGTCGTCTCTTGAGGTCGTGTCGGCGAGTTTGGGTGCGTTGGCGAAGTTGCCGCGGTCCGAATTGGCAGGCGAGCAATTGGCGTTGTTGTCGGTGTTGCGACGAATGGGGGTGGGTACTCAGGAGCATGGTTTGCGGTCTCGGGCGGTGTTGTTGTTGCGTCGTAGCACGGGCAAGCGATTCGGTTTCGTGACGGGGCCGGCGGGTCGAGTGGTTCAGCAGTCGGCGGTGTCGGCTTGGACGGGTCATTGGGAGAGGTCTTATCCGGAGGAGTCTCGTCGTTTGCTGGGCGCGGTGGCGGCCAGTTTGCCGTTGTTGAAGAAGCGGTTGGCTGCGGTGGACTGGGAAGTCGGAGATGCGAAGCTGGGGAGGGCGGTTTTCGCGAAGCTGGGATGTGTGCAGTGTCACCAGGGCCGTCGCGCGTTGGGGCCGGACCTGGCGGGGGCTTCGGGGCGGTTTTCACGCACCGATCTGTTCACGGCGATCGTGTTTCCGAACCGGGACGTTTCACCGCGTTATCAGACAACGGTGGTTGGGACCGAAGACGGGCGGGTGTACAGCGGGTTGATCGTCTACGAGTCGGTCGACGGGCTGACCTTGCGGACGGGGACGAACCGGACGATCCGATTGGAGCGAAGCGAGATGGGATTCCAGTCTCGTCGTCCCGAGTCGTTGATGCCCTCGGGGATGCTCAAGGGTCTCGGTGACGCGGGGTATGCGGACTTGTATGCGTACTTGCGGAGCTTGAGCGAGACTCGGCCGGGTCGGTAGGGTGGTATTGCCGTTGGGCCGATTGGGGGGAACAATGGAATTGGAGTTGCGGACAGTGGACGAGTTTTCTGGAGAGTCGAGATGCCTCAGGCGATTGCTGATCCCGAAGAGTTGAAGCGTTTTGCCAGTCTGTTGAAGCAGTTCAACACCGACCTGGTCGATCGCACCAATTCGTTGGCGGGTCATTTGGAATCCTTGAGCGTGACGTGGCGAGATCAGGAGAACAAGCGGTTTGCCGAGCAGTTCACCGAGCAGTTGAAGGGGGTGTCTCGATTGGTCGAGGTCAACAACGCGTACATTCCGTTTTTGGTCCGCAAGGCGGCTCGTCTTGAGGAGTACTTGCAGCAGCGTTGATTGGGTTGGTGCGTGGTTGTGTTGTGGAGTTGGCCGTGATGCGAGTTGAGCGAGCTTGTCGGGACGTGTTGGGGGTGTGGAGATGAATGCTCCGGCGAACGTTGGTTCGGTGGAAGCGGTCCGGGACTTCCGCAGCGATCTGCTTCGTTTCGGCGAGCAGGGCACCGATTGTCTGGACTCGTTGTACGGCCAGGTGCATCGGATGGTGGACTGGCTCGAACACGACCGACCGGCGTATTGGCAGCAGCAGGTGCGTCGGGCCTACGACCGGGTGGCTGCGGCGCGACTGGGTCTGCAGCGATGTCAGATGCGACAGGTGGGTGATCATCGTCCGGCGTGCGCGGAGGAGAAGCAGGAGTTGACTCGTGCGAAAGCTCGGCTGGAGTATTCTCGACAGCAGGTCGAGGTGGTCCGTCGTTGCCAGCGGGTGGTGGAGGAGGAGGCGAACCAGTTTCGGGGCCGTTGCGGTCAGGTCGTGAATCTGTTCGAGCGGGACGTGCCTCGGATGGCGGGTCTTTTGGACCGGATCCTGGTGTCGTTGGAGGCATACGTTGCGGCAGCCGCACCGGAGCCGTTGCCCTTGGTCGTGGATGGGGATTCTGCCGCGTCGAAATTGTCGGGTCCGGGAGAGGAGTCCTGATGGCGGTCGTCGATCTGCACACCGGAGCCGCACGTCTTTCAGAGGCTTTGGTGCAGCTCGAGGCGGCCTGGGGTCGTGTTCGGGTGACGTGGAACGACAAGTCGCGTCATCATTTTGAAGCCGAGCACATCGAGGAGATCACTCCGACGGTCCGCCTGACGCTGGACGCAATCAACAGATTGGCCGAGGTTTTTGCTCGGGCCGAGCGAGCCTGTTTGGACGAGGAGCGATAGCCTGGTGACGCCGTCGAGTTCTTCATCATCCCGACCCGATTCGGTTTCGAGGCTGGATCATGTGCGTCAGCGTGAGTTGTTGCGCGGATTGTTGCAGGCGGTGGCCGACCGCGTGCATGGCGAAGAGACCCTGGCCGGCGATCAGGCGTCTCGACTGGAGTCCGAAGACGGGGGTTATGCGGCTGCGTGCGAGGCGTTGGAAGCGAAGCGTGAGGACACACGGGCGACGGTGATCCGTCAGTACGATTTGGTTCGTGACGAGAATTTGTCACGGATCGACGCTGAGACTGCGGCGATTCGGATCGAGTACGACGACCAGGTATCGGTGTTGCAGGAGCGAGTGGGTTTGGAGCAGGATCGGATCGACAAGCGTCGTGACGAGGACAGTTGGATGGTCCAGGCGATGCTGGACGACACGGCCGAGGACAGTCCGAAGCATCAGTTCGAGAGTTTCAAGGCGCGTTTGAAGTCGAATCATCAGCGTCGGATGGCGGATTGGGACGAGTTGTCTGATCGTGTGGAGGGAGTGGCCGTCCAATTGGCTGATTGGCGGTTGGCTCAGTCGCCCCCGACCGCCACCGGCAGTCGTCCTCCGACGGACCTCGACGATTGCCTGGATCATTTTGTCGACTGTGTCGATCGGGCCAATCGGACGATCGGATGGATTGGTCGATTGTGGTTGCCGCGTCTGTTGTTTGGTCGACGTCTGTTGCTGGTGTGGTTGTTGTCGGCGATTGCGATCGGTGTGCCGTTGTTCCTGTTTGACGTGCCGGGCAGTCTGGGGATCATCGACGCGTCGTCACCTGTGGCTGGCCTGGTGGAGAGGAACCTGTTGTTCGGCATTTGTGCCGGAGCCGGCGTGATCGGGTCGATGTGTTGGGTTGGGTTGTTGCTGCTGGTGGTTCGATCGCGTTGCCGCCGGTTGTGGGAGCGATTGTGTGGCCACACGGCTGACGCACGTCGAGCCAGGCAGTACTGGTTGAAGGTCTCTCAGGATGAATTGGACAGCAGAAAGCTGGATTATGTTGGTCGTCAAAGTCCGATCGTCAAGCAGCGTGCAGACGCGATTGGCCGGATCGACGAGCACCAGTCGGACCGAGCTGAGGAGTTGGCGAATCGGCATGCGACCGAGTTGGCATCGGTGCACACCAGTTTCCCCGAACGGTTGAAGGGCTTGGCGGCGGATCGGGTGCGGCAGGCGAGTGAGTGCGAGTTGGAGCGTGAGGCGAGATTGGAGGAGATCGAGAGTGAGCATCGATCGGTTCGTGATCAGTTGGATCGCGAGCACGGTCACCGATTGGCGGTGGATCGTGAGCACTTCCAACGTTCGTTTGCCGAACTGTCGGGGGCTTGGGAATCGGCCTGTGTTAACTTCGACACCGAGACGCGATCGATGGAGTCGAGGTGTGACGGGTTGTTTTTGTCGTGGTCCGAGTTGGCAGCCGAGGGATACCAGCCTCCGGAATCGGTGCCCGAGGCCGTTCGGCTGGGGAAGTTCGAGGTGAACCTGTCACAGGTGCCTGGTGGAGTGTCTGAGGATTCGAGGTTGCAGGCGGGCACGGGCCTGATGTCGATGCCGGCGATCTTGCCGTTTCCTGACCGAGTCAGCCTGTTGCTGGAGGCCGACCGTGAGGGGCGTGACGCGGCGGTCGGGGTGTTACAGACGGCGATATTGCGGTTGTTGACGAGTGTACCTGCGGGCAAGTTGCGTCTGACGATCATCGATCCGGTCGGTCTGGGCGACAACTTTTCGGCCTTCATGCACCTGGCCGACTTTGACGAGTTGCTGGTGTCGGGTCGGATCTGGACCGAGTCGTCTCAGATCGACCGCCAATTGGCCAATTTGACCGAGCACATGGAGAACGTGTTTCAGACGTACTTGAGGAACCAGTTTGCGACGATCGAGGAGTACAACTCGTACGCTGGCGAGGTGGCCGAGCCATATCACGTATTGGTGGTGGCGAGTTTTCCGGTCAATTTCAGCGACAACGCGGTGCGTCGGTTATTGAGTATTGCATCGAGCGGAGCGCGTTGCGGTGTGTACACGCTGGTGAGCATCGACACTCGCCAGCAGATGCCTCACAACTTCGACCTCGAAGATCTGCGGGCTCATGCCAACAACCTGGTATGGACCGGCGACACATTCTCGTGGCGTGACCCGGACATGGCCTGGTTGCCGTTGTCATTGGAGCGTCCACCGGAGCCGGCGGAGTTCGTGAAGATTGTGCGAAACGTGGGCGAGTATGCTCGGGACACACGACGGGTGGAAGTGCCATTCGAGAGGATTGCACCGGATCGGTCCGAGTACTGGAGTCGGGACAGTCGTCGCAGCCTGGACGTTCCCCTGGGTCGGGCGGGTGCGACGAAGTTGCAGGATCTTCACCTGGGCAGCGGCACGAGTCAGCACGTGTTGATTGCGGGCAAGACCGGGTCGGGCAAGTCGAGTTTCCTACACACGCTGATCACCAATATTTCGTTGTACTACGGGCCGGACCAGGTCGAGTTCTACCTGATCGACTTCAAGAAGGGAGTCGAGTTCAAGACCTACGTCATTAACGAATTGCCACATGCGCGAGTCGTCGCGATCGAGAGTGACCGAGAGTTTGGCCTGAGTGTTCTGGAGCGGCTGGACGGGATGTTGTCGGAACGCGGCGATCTGTTCCGCAAGCATCATGTTCAGGACGTGGCCGGATATCGCGATGCGTGTCCGGACGAGCCGATGCCGCGTGTGTTGTTGATCATCGACGAGTTCCAGGAGTTCTTTGTCGAGGACGATCGCGTGCATCAGCAGTCATCGTTGTTGCTCGACCGGCTGGTCCGCCAGGGCCGAGCCTTTGGAGTCCACGTGCTGCTTGGCTCTCAGACCATCGGCGGAGCCTACTCGTTGGCTCGCTCCACGTTGGGTCAGGTGGCGGTGAGGGTGGCGTTGCAGTGCAGCGAGTCGGATGCTCACTTGATTCTTAGCGAAGAAAACACCGCCGCCCGCCTGCTGACTCGACCTGGCGAAGCCATCTACAACGACGCCAACGGATTGCTTGAAGGCAATCATCCGTTCCAAATTGCGTGGTTGGACGAGGAGGCACGAGACCTGCGGCTGGGCGAGTTGCGTGAGAAGGCCGTTGCCGAGGGTTGGGATCGGCGCGGGTCGGCCGAGCCGATGGTGGTGTTCGAGGGCAACAAGCCGGCAGACGTGACGACCAGCGGGCCGTTGGCAGAGTGTCTGAATCGGGCTGGATTGGGCAAGTCGTCGCGGTCGCCGTTGGCTTGGGTGGGCGAATCGGTGCAGATCAAGGCATCGCCGGAGTTGCGATTCCGCCGCCAAAGCGGCACGAACCTGATCCTGGTCGGGCAGCAGGACGAGGAGGCTCGCGGGGTGCTCGAAGCTGTGCTGCTCGCTCTGGCGGCTCAGCAGGGGCAGGGGCAGGGGCAGGCAGGTCGGTTTGTTGTTTGTGACGGCAGTGCCAGTGACGAACCGCATGGTGAGTCGTGGCAGCGGGTGGCGGATCTGTTGCCTGGTGAAGTCGAATTGGTTCGGCCGCGCAAGGTGTCTGACGCGTTGGAGTCTTTGGCTGCAGAGGTGTCTCGTCGCGACCGCGAGGATGACGAGTCGGCGGGGTCGATTTTTCTGGTCATCCATGATCTGGGTCGTTTCCGAGACATCCGGCGTGGCGACGATGATTTCGGGTTCGGTTCGAGTTTTGGTGACGAGTCGGCCGTGACACCCAGTCAGCAGCTTGTGTCGATACTTCGAGACGGGCCGGCGCTTGGCGTCCATACGTTGTGCTGGTGCGACAGTT
>CAVOEV010000249.1:0-6931 GCA_963694825.1 Planctomycetota bacterium | reverse complement strand
TCGAGACGAGACAGGCCTTCGACTAGCATCGTCCGAGCCTTGATCAATTCGTTCTGCTTGAACAATTCCTCACCCTCGTACAGCTTCTGGTGAGCCTCGGCCGTCTCGGGTTCGGATTCCGAAAGCGATCGAGTCCGCCAGTAACGGTAGTTGACCACGTTCTGGAAACTGCGCACCATCCGGCGGACCTGGCCAACCTCGACGTCCTGAGACCGAGCCAACCGCGAATAATGGACCTCGCTGGGCAACTCCATGTTTACGCTGAATCCTTCGCCCGTGGCAAACAGCTCCTGACCGTAACCGTCGATCCAATCCTGCTGAGCACGACTCCATTCGTTGAGCACGAATTCTCCGAAATAACCCTCCCGGTTCAGAGACCCGTTGTTGTCGAGACGACAACGATACGGGTACTGACGGAAAATGTGACGCATCATCAGGTGCTGCTGGAATCCTCGACCCTCGAGATTATTGGCGATCTCGTAAAACTTCCGGGCCGCCAGGTAATTGTCCAGCCGATCCGGGTTCAACTCGGGATCGACACCACCACGGTAACGCGGATCCGGATCCCCCTTCTCACTCTCCGACAGATTCTCGAACTGACGTCCGTCCGGGTTGAAGTACCTGCGGTACACCCGCCACTCGTCGGCAATCCCGATCTTCTGACCCAGGATCCGCCCGATCTCAAAGTTCAACTCGGGCGAATGCCGGTTGTACTCGGTCCCGTTCTTGATGAACTTCGCACCCTCCTTGATCCAGTAGTACCGGTCCCGAACGTCGTCCCATTCGGCCGCGACGTTGTAGGCCAGGTTCCAACCGTGGTACCTCCAGATCTGCAGATAGTGAGGCTGCAGCATCGTGATCGACTCAGTTGTCGAACGAACCTGAGCCCAGTTCTTGGTCTCCTGCTGCTTGATGTAGTCCATCCACAACAGATTTACCGCCACTCCTCGCATGCCCAGCAGCACTAGATTCATGGCGGCACTGGTCGGGTCGACACGGCCGAGATTGTGTTCCGCCAGGCCCAGTTCCTGACCCTGGGGCCGACGCAACTGTGCCAGCACGCCACCCTGACTGTCTCGACTCGCCGGCCGGCCCAGAACAAAGATCGGGATCAAAAGCAATAGGATGGCAACAAAGTAGACCAGCTTGCGTTGCCGTGAAGTGAGTCGGCTCATTTGTGTTCGAGCTCCCGCAGCGAGAGGCTGTAGTAGGCGATCACCAGGCAGGGGCCCAGGTAGGCCAAGGCCACGCCGATCGACGGGGCAAGAGCCTGCGACCAAGGGACGTCAAAGCCGTTGGCGATGTAGGTGTCCATCTGGAACGTGCGAAAGTCCGGCACGATGTTCTCGACAATGAACAGACCTTCATTCAGAAAACTGTCGATCGACTTGACCATTGCGTAAAACGTCGTTTCGGGCAATTCGTCGGTCAGATTAATCTGACGAATGATACGGATCACCGACTCGATCGGACCGCCACCCTCAACATCACCCGTCACAATTCGCGACAGGAACGACTTGAAGCCCTGGCCGACGAGCAGCAACACAAGAGTCAACAGCGAGGCGACGGGGCCCTTGAGGAAACAGCTGGAGGTGACTCCGAGCAGGACGATCATCGACAGCATCAACCAGATGCCGCAGATCGCCTTGGCGTAACCGACCGCGAAACTGTTGCTGGGCAGCTGTACGAAGAGATCACGCTGAGCCATCCCCAGGTACTGACCCGAATCCAGACACGCGACCTCGATTCGCAATTCGCCCGAATCGTTGACCAGGTCCTTGAACAAATCCACCTGATGACGCTCGCCACTGTCCTGGTCGTAATGGTCCAACTCGGACCGGATCAGCGTGATGTTCTCACCAAACTCGGCAATGTTGAAACTCGGCAATGGCACCTCGAGTGTTTCGACCACCTCAACGGCCACCTCGGGGTCGTCGATCAGCACGTAGGCGTTGCCGCTAACCTCCACGTCGCGGGCCCGAACAGAAACCGGTTCGACCGACACCGCCACCCCGTCGATCAATGCCTCGTATGTCGACTCGCCCGTCTTCCGCACCGCCGTCATCGACACGGCCGATCCGCTCGAGTCGCGGAATACGTTGCGGTTGACTCGGACCAAGGTGAACTGCAACAGCAGACTCTGCTGAATGTCGTCACCCTTGTGAGTCCGAAACGCCTCGAAACTGCTCTCCAATCGCAACCCACTACCCTGACGGATGATCTCCTCGTCGATCTCCTCGAAATCCCAGATCGCCCGCCACTGTGTGCCGCCGGCAATGTAGGTCCGGTACTCCCAGATGTCGCCCGTGTTCACACCCAACTCGGTCGGGTTCCCGTCAGCACCCTTGAAACTGATCGTCCCCAACACCGGCCGCTTGGCAATCAGGTGCCGGCGAAGTGCCGCCAGACGTGCCCGCTCGGTCAACTTGTACAACTCGGGATTGTCCTGCCTCAATGACGCTCGACTCGACTTGGTCGTCACTCGTGTCGGAGCATCACCCGACGTGACTCGGACCGTCACGCCACCGTCGATCTCGACGTACTCGACCGACGTCTCTTCGCCAGAAACCTCAAACGATTCGGAATACACCGTCAGGTTGTGAGCCACCTCGCGGTCGACCCAGACGTAACCCGTTACGCCCATCACCACCACCAGGATCGTCATCAGCGAACCGAAGCCCAGCATCCGCCCGATCACGATCTCGGTCTTCCGAGCCGGCTTGGTCACCACCGTGTGCAACGACCGGTTGCGAATGTCCTCGGGTAATCCCCAACACGAAATCAACAGCACCACCGGCAACAACAGCCACGTGATCGCCGTCAACACGAAACTGATGTAGTTCTTGACCTGCAAATCCATCCGCTCGTTCGGATTGTCCATGAACCAACTGCCGAACATGAACAGCAAGGCGAACATGCCGAAGACCACCAGAGCCTTGCGGCGGACCGCTTCGCGGAAGGTCAACTGAGCGATGGCGAACACACGCCGAGGTGACAGCTGAAAGAGATCGGTGAAGAAACGCGGCACCCAACGCAAGACCAGCACCGGGCCGCCCTTGCCATGAGTCAACAGGCTCAGACCACAGGCCGCGATGATTACCAACACCAGGAAGGCGGCAACCGCCTGGCCCCAGTGCGAGATGGCATCAAGGAAATTGAAGGGTTGAGTTTCAATCGACATCTGTAACTCGCTCGGAATTCACCGTCGCTGCAAAACCGCCACCACACAACCAAGTCCACCACGGACCACAACCCATCACTCGGAACCCTCGGACACCGCGTTCGATACCGCGTTCGATACCGGCTCCTCGGCCACAAACCGTCGACCCGGTCGCTCGCGACTCTCCTCGACCGTTCGCAGGAAGAGTTCTTCCAGAGTGCTCGTGGGATGGTCGACCGACTCGATGGTCGCACCGTGCCGCCCAAGCACTTCGGTCACCTCGGCAATCGCGGATTCGTCGAGCTTCGATGTCATCAGCTGAGTCCGATTCTGCTCGGTCAACAGGTCCTCGACTCGGCCCAACTGCTTCAACTCGCCCTCGTAAAGGATCGCAATCCGGTCGCACACGTCCTGCACGTCAGCCAACAGGTGACTGCACATCACGACCGTCTTGCCCTCATCCTTCAACTTCAGGATCAGGTCCTTCATGTCTCGAGTGCCCAATGGATCCAAACCGGTGGTCGGTTCGTCCAACAGCACCAGGTCCGGGTCGTTGATCAACGCCTGAGCCAACCCGATCCGACGGGTCATCCCCTTGGAATACTCTTTCAACTGACGGTGCTTGGCATCAGACAAACCGACCATGTCGATGTAGTACTTCACCCGCTCACGACGCTCGGACTTCGTCATGTTGAACAGCCTGCCGTAGAAATCGAGAGTCTCGACCGCGTTGAGAAACTTGTAGAGGTAGGACTCCTCGGGCAGGTAACCGATCCGCTCGTTCTTCTCGACGTTCGTCGCCGTCTCGCCCAGGATCGTGATCTCGCCACTCGACGGAAATAACAAACCCAGCAACAGCTTCATCGTCGTTGTCTTGCCCGATCCGTTGGGACCCAACAACCCGAAGACCTCACCCTTGTTGATGTCCAGTGAAAGTGAATTCAGAGCCTGCACCTTGGGGCGACCCCAGAAGTCGCGGTAGATCTTCGAGAGATTGCGGATCTTGATGACCGGCTCGTCGGACGCCACGGCAGACGACGGTGACTCGACCGCAGCCACACTCGATTCCGGGCTCGATTCCGGGCTCGATTCCGTCTCTTGACTGACAGCTTCGTTGGTGTCCATCGCAGGTGTCCGCGGTGAGAGAGGAATAATGAGAGAGGGGGACTTGAGAGCCTCGCCACGGTCATGAGCACCAGGCTACGCTTGCGCGTACGCCCTGCTGAACACGACCGTTGGAGAGAATCTCGGTGCGGTGAACCCTGCAACCGGGACCGCATTGAACTCTATGAGCCACTCGGGGAGCGTGCAAGATGCGGACGGCCATCTGAACCGACCCCGGCCTGTGGTCGTGACGGTCGTGACGGTCGTGGCAATTGGCAGCCGCCTAGAACCTCGCTTTACGCTGAGACAGGTAGCCCACCAACGCCCGGTCGAACCGCATACTCGTGTCCAAACGCACGTAGTCGGCTCCCATCGCATGGCACTCCTTCTCGTAACGATCGCACATCGCTTCGACCGTCTCGAGATAATCGCCCCGGATGCTCTCGGCATCCAACACCAGAGACTGACCCGTCTCGGGATCCTTCAAATCCACCATTCCACGGAACGGAAATGTCGCCTCCGCCTCGTCCAAGACGTGGAACACGATCACGTCGTGTCCGGCATGACGCAGCTGCTGCAACCCGCGAATCACCGAGTCGGGATCAGTCAGCAGGTCGCTGAAAATCATCAACAGACTGCGATGACGAATCATCGCCGCGATCCGAGCCAGATTCTTACCAATCTCAGTCAATCCCGCCGGCTTCGCCTTGGCCAATAATGCCAATACGTTGGCCAGCTGAGTCCGCTTGCTCCGAGCCGGCAGGCTGGCCTGGATCGTCTCGTCAAACATGATCAACCCCACCGGGTCCTGCTGGTGAATCATCAGGTAGCCCAAGGCCGCAGCCAGACAAACGCAGTAGTCGAACTTGGTCAACTCCTGACGGTGCGTGTACCCCATACTCTCGGACAAGTCCATCACCAGATAACCCGTGATGTTCGTCTCGGCCTGGTACTCCTTCACGTAAAACCGGTCGGTCTTGGCGTACACCAGCCAGTCAATCAGCTTCGGATCGTCACCCTGGGCATAACGACGGTGCTCGCTGAACTCGACCGACAACCCCCGGAACGGGCTGGCATGCAATCCGCTCAGAAAACCCCCCACAATGAACTTCGCCCGCAAATCCAGACGCGATACGCTGCGGACGACTTCCGGCTTCAGGTACTCTTCGATCGAGGGCATCGCCGACTGGAGCCTCAACAGACGATTGTCACTGGGACAGGACGGGGCAGGACGGGGCAGGAAAAGTGCGTAGGGGTCAGTCGTACTTGCTGACGGTCGGTTCGGGGACCTCTTCGAGAAGCCGAGCCACCAGGTCGTCGCTGCTCATGCCCTCGGCCTGAGCCTGGAAGTTGGTCGAAATCCGATGACGCAACACGGGGATCGCCACCTTGCGGATGTCGTCTAGAGTCACACTCGGACGACCCGCCATCGCAGCCATCGCCTTGCCACCAGACAACAGGAACTGACCGGCACGGGGCCCCGCACCCCAGTCGACCAGCTGGCGAACAAATTCCGGTGCACTCTCGTCAGCAGGCCGAGTCGCCCTCACCAGCCGCGCCGCGTAGTTGATCGTCAACGGACCCGCCTCGATCTGGTTGATCTGGTTCTGCAGGTACACGATCGACTTGGCCGAAAGCACCTTGCGCATCTCGGCCTCCTCGCCCGAAGTCGTCGATGACAGAATCTGCTCCTCCTCGTCCAGACTCGGGTAGTCGACCCGCACGTTGAACATGAAGCGGTCCAACTGAGCCTCGGGCAACGGATAGGTGCCCTCCTGCTCGATCGGGTTCTGAGTCGCTATCACGAAGAACGGGTCGGGCAACGCATACGTCTCCTGGCCCACCGTCACCTCACGCTCCTGCATCGCCTGCAACAGCGCCGCCTGAGTCTTCGGAGGCGTTCGGTTGATTTCGTCGGCCAACAACACGTTGGTGAATACCGGACCGTGCACGAATCGGAACTCGCGACGACCCGAATCGGTCTCGTCCAACACGTTCGTGCCGGTGATGTCCGATGGCATCAGGTCCGGAGTGAACTGGATTCGCTTGAATCGGACGTCCAGAATCCGAGCAATCGTGCTCACGATCAACGTCTTGGCCAAACCCGGTACGCCCACCAATAGACAATGGCCACCTGTGAAAATCGCCGCCAACATCTGGTCGATCACCTTGTCCTGACCAATGATCACCTTGTGCAACTCCTCCACCATCACCTCCCGATGACGATGGAACTTCTCGAGCAAATCATCGAAGTCGCGTTGTTCAGGCATGAGTCAGGCAAGACGGGGTGAGAATTGATGGCTGAGAAGGAATCGGTCCGGGCGGGTTGGGGCGGTTGGACGAGAAGATCGAATCCGGAGACCGACACGTGTTGACCGCGACACGAGGACGCCAGAAGATGGGTTCGGCCAAGTCGAGCCATCATGGACACCACCCCGGCGGAGAGTCAATCGAGGACATGTCGAGACTGCCATCGATCCGCGTCGCACTGCTCGTCCTCTGCCTGGCCACTATCCCGGCACCGACTCCGGCCACCGCCGCCGATCTGACCGCCGAGAACGTTCTGCGGTCGATCGGGCGTGCCCAGAGATTCCTGCTGGGAATGCAGAGACCCGATGGCAGGTGGTCCTCTCGAGTCCGCAGGCAGAACGACGTCGGAGTCACCAG
>CAVOEV010000248.1:0-6998 GCA_963694825.1 Planctomycetota bacterium | reverse complement strand
TCGAGGACGCCTTCGAGTGGTTGCGCGACCGCGAGGGTCATTTGAAGGTCGACGCGTCGAAGATCGCCGTCTTGGGTGGTTCGGCCGGTGGCTACCTGACGCTGGCGACGGGATATCGAGTGAAACCGAGGCCGGCGTGCCTGGTGCCGTTTTGGGGATACGGCGATTTGGTCGGTGACTGGTACAGCAAGCCGAGTCCGCACAAGAGACACAACCGGGTGAAGTACACCGAGGACCACGCCCGCAAGCAGGTCTCCGGTCCACCCGTCTCCGACTCGCGGCTCCGCAAGGGCAATGGAGGCGTCTTCTACAACTGGTGCCGCCAGACAGGCCTCTGGCCGCTGGAAGTCTCGGGCTGGGATCCTCACACCCAAGCGGAGAAGTTCAACCCGTACATGCCCGTCAAGAACGTCACCCGGAAGTACCCGCCGACGCTGCTGATCCACGGCACCGCCGACACCGATGTACCGTACGAGCAGTCGCTGATGATGCAGCGGCAGTTCAAGAAGCACGGTGTCGAGCACCGGCTGGTTTCGATCGAGAACGGTGAACATGGCCTGGGTGGAGGCGATCCGAAGGCGATCGATGACGCTTACAAGGCAGCCCTGGCCTTCGTCACGAAGCACCTCGGCTAGGGCGAGCCCGGCTTTTTCTTCTGCTGGCTTTTGTTCCGTCGCCGGGCCTGGTGCTCGAGGGCTTCGAGTTCCGTCTGTTGACCCTGGTCGCCCTGGGCCTGCATCCAGTGTTTCAACTGGGCCTTCAATTGCGATTTGACTTTGGCCAGCTTCGGATCACCGGCCAGGTTCTTCCACTCGAGTGGATCGGCCGTGATGTCATAGAGTTCCTCGGCCGGACGCTGCCGGTAACGCCTGACCTTCTCGCGAGCATCCGCGTCACCCTCGCTGGCCCTGGCTTCCCACGACCGGAAGATCGACGATTTCATGCAGACGTTGCGGAAGGGAACATCAGGAGTCAGGTTGAGAATGTACTTGTAGCGGCTCGAACGGACGCTACGGATTCCGAAGTGATCGGAACCGTTGATGATGCCGCGGGTGGTCATCAGGCCGAAGACGAATTGTTTGTGTGAGTCGCGTTGTCCGCGTAGTACCGGGAGAAAGCTGCGTCCATCGAGTTCCTTCCCAGCGGCGACTCCGGCGACGTCCAGGAACGTTGGCAAGATATCGACATACTCGATCATCGCGTCACTGGTCGTCGCGGGTTCGATCTGGCCGGGCCAACGGGCGATGCACGCGCTTTGCAGCCCGGTGTCGTAGCAGGTCCATTTGCCGAACGGGAAACTCGACCCCTGCTCACTGAGGACCATGACCAGCGTGTTTTCGGTCAGCCCGTGCTTCTCGAGCAGTTCCAGGCAACGGCCGACCTGGCCGTCGAAATAAGTGATCTCGGCCAGGTAGGCCACCATCTGCTTGCGGGTCTCGGGTGTGTCGACGAAGTAGGACGGCAGTTTCACTTTTGCGGGGTCGTATCGTGAACGATCTCCCTTGTTCCACGGTGAATGCGGTTCGTTGGAACAGGCGAACAGGCAGAAGGGAGTCCCGCCGGACTTGCTCGTGGCCATCAGCGTGTCGATGGCCTGGAAGTCCGGGTTGTTCTTACCCGAGTATTGGAAGGGAAAGACCGCACGGGGTGTGATGTGTTTTTTCCCCGAGAGCGCGACCTGGTAGCCGTGCGGTTTCAGGTGGTGGACCACGCTGCGGGTTCCCGGTTTCGCGAAGGCGTGGTTGGGGTAGGCACCGCTTTTGACCGGGTAGAGGCCGGTGTAGATGTTGTGCCGCGTGGGCGAGCACATCGGGGCGGTCTGGAAGCACCTCGTCATACGCATTCCCTGCTTGGCCAGGCGATCCATGTGAGGTGTATGTGCCTGGCCGCCGTAGCAGCCAATGTCGCGGAAGGTGCAATCGTCGGCGATGATCAACAGCAGGTTGGGACGTGCCGCCCGGGCAGTGGCGGGGGCAGTTGCTGCGATCAGGACCAGGCAGGCAAGCCAGAGTTGTCGTGGCATGCGGTCACTTCTTCCTGGTCTTCTTACGTTTTCGGCGTTTGCGTTCGAAGCGAACCTTGCAGCCAAAGGCAACTGTCTCGTCGGTTACGACCTTTTTGCCGGCGAGTGTCGCCTCGACGGCGTCGTTGAGATAGCGCTTGGAGACCTTCTTCAGATCAGGATTATTGTCCATCGATCCCATGTAGATGATCTTCCGCTGCTTGTTGAGCACGAAGAACTCGGGAGTGAAGAATGCTCCGTAGTCCTTGGCGATCTTCTGAGATTCGTCGAAGAGATAGAGGAACGGAAAGCCCTTCTCGCGGGCCTTCTTCTTCATCGCCGGCAAGGCGTCTTCGGGGACCTTATTGACGTTGATGGCGACCAGGGCGACGTTTTTCGAGGCGAACTTCTTGTGGAAGGCGATCAGGCGGTCCTCGTAGTCCACCGCGTACGGGCAACTGTTGCAGGTGAAGACGACGACCACGGCGTCCTTGTCCTTGAGATCGGCCAGGGAGTGAGTCTTGCCGTCGGTGCCGGGCAGCTTGGTCCATTCCGGAGCCGCATCGCCGATTTCTCGGACCGGGTTGTATTCACCGGCATCAACGAGTGCCGAAATCACCAGCAGGGTGATGGCGGTTGTGATCGTGATTTTCATGCGAGTCCCTGGGGTACGCTGCCGCTGTCAGTCGGTCACTGCACCCAGCCTAGGCAACGTGTTGTTCGGTTGCCACCTGTCCTCGCGGATCCAGAAACACCCAGCAAAGTGCCGCCGTGGCGTAGATGCCGACGAAGACCAGCAGAACCAGGTTCCAGTTTCCGGTCTTTGCAACCAGCAGGCCGATGGCCAGTGGGCAGGCGGCAGCGCCCAGGTTTCCGGTCATGTTCATCACGCCATAGATCTGTTCGGTGTGATCGCCGGCTTTGTCGATTGTCGTGGCACTCGCTGGCGGCCCGGCCAGGGAGCCGCAGAAGGTGCCCAGCGAGATCAGGCAGACAGCTCCGTAGACATTCGACACGAAGTAGGCCGCTGCAATGCACACGGCACACCCTGCCAACGCGGCGACGGCGGTCGCTTGTCGGCTGATTCGCAGGCTACCCGTCCGCCGCCACAGCCAGTCGACCAGGACTCCTCCACCCAAACTGCCGGCCACCACCGCCAGCAACGGCAACGCCGTCAGCAGACCACTCTCGCTGGTAGAAACGCCTCGGGTCTCCCGGAGGTACTCGGGGAACCAGGTTGGGAAAAAGATGTAACCGGCAGCCCGACAGAACTGCTGGCCGTAGAGCAACAGCATCGCCGGCTGGCCGGCGATCTGCAGCCAGCTGGTTCCTGACGGAGCGCGAGACGTTTCGGGGCTCGAGGCGCGAATGAGTTGCAGTTCTGCCGCGTTGACCCCCGAGTGCATTTCGGGACGGTTCCGATACCAGGCAAAAAACCACGCGGCGAATACGAATCCGGGGATCGAGAATCCGACGAAAACCCATCGCCACGAGACGGCTTCGGTGCTGAACCAGGCGGTGTCGATGCCTTCGATCGCGAAACCGGTGATGGCCGACCCAACAGCTCCACCGATCGACATGAACCCACCCATCAGGCCGACCGACAGGGCCCAGTGGGTCGAGGGCATCCAGTGACGGATCATCCCAGCCGAGCAGGGAAAGATGCCGGCTTGAGCCAGTCCGAACCCCGCCTGCAGAGCCAGGAGAGCCCAGATGTCGCCAACCAGATAGAACCCGGCACACAGCACGCTCCACACCGCGGCGTAGCCGGCCAGGGCGCGGCGGGTTCCGAATCGATGAGCCAACCAACCGGCGGGGACCTGGGCCAGGGCGTAGGCCCAGAAGAAGGCGCTCATGACCCACGCCATCTGGGAAATGTCGATCCCCAGGTCGGCTCGGACGCTTGTCGACGCCACCCCCAGGCAGTTGCGACCCATGTAGGCCACGAAGGCTGCCATGCAGATCGCGGCGACAACCACGAATCGGGTTCGAGTCGGAGCCTCGTTGTCGGGGGCGGTGTTGAAGTGTGTTTCAGTCAATTCGAGTCACCACTGCCATTCCATTCTCAACCCGGTTCGCTCGACCCGCCAGTCGACATTGACCATGATGGGCCAATCGCGATTCTACACGTTTTACGCAAAAAACCCTCAACCTCTCACAAATGGCAGGAATCCATGGTCGACCCGCAGGTCCTGGAAGAACTCAAAAAGTACGACACTCCTTCGATCACCAACGTGGTGGCCACCTATCCCGATCATCCGTTGTGCCTGGGTCTGTACAACCCGTGGAGCGAGAACTGGTACACCGACCAGACGATCCACTGCATGTACCCCGAGTTGGGAGCGTTGTGCGGCTACGCGGTGACCTGTGTCTTCGGGTTGCCCGATCCGACTTTCAACCGGCTGACGTTCATGGATGTTGTCGATGCCATGGACGCTTCGCCCCGCCCGACCATCCTCGCTCTCGAACAGAAATTTCCTCCGGAAATCGCCGGCAAGGTTGGTTTGGCCGGAGGCAACATGACGGCCGCCATGCAGGCTTTGGGTTGCCTGGGCTGCATTTCCAACGGACCGTCGCGCGACATCGATGAGATCCGCCCGATGGGGTTCCAGTACCACATCAGCGGCATCACTCCCGGCCACGGCGCCCAAGCTGTTCACTCGGTTAACGCTCCGGTGCACATCGCCGGGATGGACGTGGCGCCGGGCGAGATCATTCACATGGACGAGAACGGAGCGTGTAAGTTTCCGGCCGAGTCTGCTGCACAGGTACTCGAAAACGTGATCAAGTTGCTCGAGGAAGAAGGCGACCGGATCGGGCAGTTGCAGAAGGCGTCGACGGCTGCCGAGATTCGAGCCATCTTTGGTGGCAAGGGGTATGCGGCCAGTGGCGACGAAGACGAATAGCTGTCCGGCGGCATTGCGATTGCCGAAAACCGCGGGAAGTTGCAACATGTCGCACGATGGTTGACGATAGTCTGGATAGGACGTAATAAGATGATGGCCTTCTGAACTTGGGGAACGGTGTTGAATCATTCACAAGCGACTCGCCGCGAACTGCTTCAGGTCGGCTATTCAGGCCTGCTCGGCCTGGGAATGTCGGCGGCAGTGGGCGGCCGAACACCGTCGGTCGAGGCGGCCGACGCCACAGCGAGCGTCGCCCGCAAGCCCAAGCAGGTGGTGATCGTTTTTCTGACCGGAGCGGCCAGCCACCACGACACGTTCGACATGAAGCCGGATGCCACGGCTGCGATTCGAGGCGAATTCAATCCGATCGCGACCAGGATTCCCGGCTATGGCATTTGCGAGCACCTGCCGCACCTGGCCGCTCGTGCCGACCGCTTTTCGGTCATCCGCACGCTGTCTCACAAGGACAACAATCACCTGATGTCGACTCACCACGTGCTGACCGGCACGCGGCAGCCGGGTGGTTTCTTCGACAAGGTCGCTTCGCGAGACGATTGGCCCGACTACGCTGCCGGCTGTGCGTTTCTGAAACCACGCAACGATGGGATCCCGACCGGAGTCAACCTGCCCACATTCCTGGCCTCGGGTCCATTGACCTGGCCGGGACAACACGCCGGGTTCCTCGGACCCAAGTACGACCCCTGGCAGATCACCGGCGACCCGAACAAGAAGACGTTCAAGGTCGACGCGCTGACACTGCGTGACGGGCTGAGCGTTTCGCGGCTCAGGGACCGGCAATCGCTGCTCGGGGAAATCAACCTGCAACAACGCCGACTCGAAGCCGATGCCTCGGCACGCAGGATGAGCGACGACCAGGACCTGGCCTTTTCCATTCTCACGTCCAGCGACCTGGCTCGCGCGTTCGAGTTGACTCGAGAAGACGACAAGACGCGAGACCGCTACGGCCGCAACACGACCGGTCAGTCGCTGTTGCTGGGTCGTCGGTTGCTGGAGGTGGGTGTGCCGGTCGTACAGTGCAACATCGGCCGTGTGCAGACCTGGGACAACCACAGCAATATCTTTCCGACGCTGAAGAACCGGCTGCTTCCGCCTGTCGATCAGGGAGTCGCAGCCTTGCTCGATGATCTCCACGAGTCCGGCCGACTCGACGAAACACTGGTGATGATGCTCGGCGAATTCGGACGCACTCCGAAGATCAACGACAAGAAGGGTCGCGATCATTGGGGCCCGTGCTTCTTTGCTCTGTTTGCCGGAGCAGGTGTGTTGCCCGGGCAGGTGATCGGGAAGTCGGACGAGATCGGAGCCTATCCGGTCACTCGGGCCTATTCACCCAACGATGTCGGAGCCACCGTCTACAGCGTGTTGGGCATCGACCCGCACTCGGCAGTCCGCGACCGGCTCAACCGACCCGTGCATCTGAACACGGGCGACGTGATCGAGTCGCTGTTCACCGGGGCTGCGGTCTAGGCCCGGGTTGGGGGCCACTCGAGGCTGTGTGCCGGGCAGTGAATTCCGAGATTCTGGCGGAAAACTCGGATTTTGGAGGATCTGTAAACGCTGTTTTTCGTTACCGTCTGCGGTGTCGGCAGGTTTGAGTCCGCAGATCTGTCGGGCGGGGGGTGGCGAAATCGGAAAACTATGGGCTCACGATCTGGAGGTAGGGCATGTTACTTGGACAGTTGCAGTTGCTTGCGCAGGAAATGACCGATGAGGAGGCCGCTGTTGCTGCTGGTGGCGTCCTTGCTGCGATAGTGGCGTTTATCGCGACCTTCGCCTTAATCCTTGCGGGAATGGCTTTATTCTACTGCGTTTGCTTCTGGAAGGTATTCAGCAAGGCTGACCAGCCCGGATGGGCGGCCTTCATTCCGATCTACAACATTGTGGTCATGCTGCAGATTGTCGGCCGTCCTACCTGGTGGGTCCTCCTGTGCCTCATCCCGTTCGTAAACTTCATCGTGTTCATCATCCTGTTTCTGGACTTGGCCAAGTCTTATGGCAAGGACACCATGTTTGCTCTCGGTTTGATTCTGCTGACTCCCATCTTTCTGCCGATTCTCGCCTTCGGTTCG
>CAVOEV010000247.1:0-7041 GCA_963694825.1 Planctomycetota bacterium | reverse complement strand
GAACGACGAGCGAGAAGAAGTCGAAGGAAGCCGAAGCGGATCTATACGGCCTGATTCTCGACGAGGGTCAGACCAAGCGTTTGAAGCAGATTGTTCTTCAGCAGAAGGGCAACCGTGCTTTGACCGAGGCAGACACGGCCAAGGCCCTGGGGCTGACGGCGACTCAGAGTGCCAAGATCAAGGTGACGATGGAGACGGGTCAGAAGAAGCAGCAGGAGTTGTTGTCTGGTCTGCGTGGTGCCTTTGGCGGCCGATCGTCTGGTGGCGAAAAGGGAGCCAAGAAAACCGAACGGAAGCGTCCGTCTCGTGAAGACATTCAAAAGCGATTTGCCGACATGCAGTCCAAGGGTACGGTGATCCGGGCCGAAACCGACAAGGCGATCGCTTCGGTGTTGACTGCCGGGCAGAAGACCAAGTTCGAGACGCTCAAGGGACCCAAGTTCGAACTCGCCCGCCGATCCTCTTCACGCAACCGCGGTGGCAGTCGCGGTGGCAGTCGCGGTGGGCAGGGCGAAAAAGGCCAGGGTGGCCGGCCTCAGCGCCCGCAACGCTCGGGCGCAAAGAAGAAGGGCGTGGCCTAGACGAACCGGTTGACTGTGATCGGGCCTAGTGTCAGATGCCCCACTCCGGTGGTGGGGTGTCTGACTCTGGGTGACGTAGTGCTGGATCCGTCGAAGGTCGACCAGTCACCGGGGTTGGGTTAGGGAAGTTGATTCAGATTGCTGTACCAAAATTGGTCGTGCGAGCGAACAACAGGGAATGTGAGAAGCAACACTATGCTTGAAATGAGAAAGAACATGATGTTTGGTTCACGGATGTGGCGGCGGACTTGCGTCTTGTTGATCGCGGGTTTGATCGCAGCGGGAGTGCCTTCGTTCGCACAGGCTCAGGACGACACCGACGACACGACCGACAAGTCGGCTGCGGTGCCAGTGATCATCGTCAATGCTGCCAGCATCGATCGTCTTCTCGGTGACGTGAAGTATCTATTCGAGGTCGCCGGGCAGGCTGGGATCAACGAGTCGATCGACAGCGGGTTGGCCGGCATCAACGATCTCAAGGGAGTCGATCGCACCAAGCCGTTGGGCATGATGATCTTTCTGGCCCCCGGGTTTCCTCCGACGCCGATTCCGGTCGGTTACGTGCCGGTGGCGAGCGTTAAGGAATTGACCGAGACGATTGGCGGCCGCGAGGGGGCTCAGTTGAAGCCGGTTGATGGGGAAGAGAACCGGTACGAGCTGGTCGGTCGGCGTGGCACTCAGCAGGTCGTGTTGCGAGGCGGTTACGCGTTTATCAGTTCAGATGCTGCAAACCTAGACCAAAAGTTTCTCGATCCGGCCAAGCTGACTGGCGGACTTTCGTCCCGTCACGACCTGGCGGTGACAGTGCGGCTGAACACGGTTCCTGATGCGGTCAAGACGACTCTGCTGGGCGTCTTGAAGGCTCAGTTCAACGCCAACATGCAGCAGCGAGACGACGAGCCGAACGGTCCGTATGAGTTGCGGCGTGCCAACGAAGCCAACACGCTGGAAACGATCGAGATCCTACTGACCGAGTGCGACCAGATCACGTTGGGCGTGAACGCATCGCGAGAGAACAAGGATGCGATCATCGAGTTCCAGTTCGACGCGAAGGCGGACAGCAAGTCGGCCGAGGCTTTGTCGAAGATCGATTCGAAGCCCACCTATTTTGCTCCCCTGTTGGATGTGAAGTCACCGTTGAGTTTTTCGTTGTCGTGGAAGATGGATCCCCGCGAGCAGGACAACTTGACGGAGTTCCTGAGGATTCTCGAGCCGCAGCTGACGTCACAGCTGGAACCGGTGGCTCCGGCGGTGCGGAGCCTGTTTGCGGCGTTGAACAAGACGGCCGACACCGGTCATGCCGACGCGTTCTTCCAGTTCAAGACGATCCCGCCCGAGCGAGTGGCGTTGATCGGCGGTTTGAAGGTGGCAGATGGCCAGAAGATCTCGGTAGCGGCCCGCTCGGTTCTCGCTCAACTGAAGCAGAACCCCGAGGTGGGTGAGATGGAGTTGGATATCGACTCGTACAAGGGCGTGTCGTTTCATCGGATTGGGAGTCGCAGCGATGCGGTGAGTCCCTTGAACCAGCGGGTGTTTGGTGGTCAGCCGTCGCTTTACATCGGGTTTGGTTCGGACGTGCTCTGGTTCGCCGTGGGTGACAGCAGTGCGTTGGACGCGGCCAAAACGGCGGTCGACGAATTGGCGACGGCTCGGGTAACGGTTGGAAACCGGAAGCGAGGTGCTCCGTTCCAGTTCGTGCTGAACATGTCGCAGTGGCTCGACAAGATGGACGCGAGCCGTCCGTTTGCTCAGAGGGTTCGCGACGCATTCAGCGGAGGTGCCGACCGTTTGCAGGTGGACATCCGACCGATCGACAATGGGATGCGGTTCCAGTTGCGTGTCGAAGAGGGTTACCTGAAGCTGCTTGGTGGAGCGATTGGCTCGGGGATCCAGCAAAGTCGCGAGCGTCGCGACGAATTCCGTCGACGTCGTGACGCGCGGCAATCTCAGGATAATCCGAGAACGGACCCGTAGTCGTGCGGCGACAAAGGTACTGGCTTGCCCCGCCGCAGGCGGGAGGAGCCAGTTTCTGGGGTTATCGGCTTTCGAGCCAACGCTGGTAGTCGTCGCGGCGTTGGTCGGTGGCGTCTTGATCGGGTGCGAACTTGGCCGAGAGTTCATCGAGTTGTGCTTGAGTGAGTCCGAGGGCTCGCCACCAGTTGGCTCCGCTGAAGTCGGCGTCAACGAGTCGGGCTCCGTCCATGACGGCCAGCGAGAGATCGGTGTCGCGGAGGATGGCGGCTTCGAGGTTGGCGTCGGTGAGATTGGCGGCGGTGAACGTCGAGCCGGTAAAGTCGGCCATGTAGAGGTAGGCATCGGAGAGGTCGGCCTTGACGAAGTTGGCCTGGTGAGCGTGGACCTGTTCGAGCGATGCGGATCGAAGATTCGCCTCGAAGAAGTTTGCCTCGTCGAGCTTCGCCTTGAGTGCCAGCACTTCTTCCATCTGGGCCCCGACGAGTGACGCCTTGCGGAGATCGACTGTTCTGAGGCTTGCCTGGAGCAGGTCGGCCCGCATCAAGCGGGCGTCCACCAACCGGCTTCCGTCGAGAATGACTCCGACCAGGTCGGCCCCCACGAGATCGACTTGATCGAGATCGAGTTTTTCGAGTCGGGCGGCGGTCCAGATCGAGTTGCCTTCGGCGATCAGCGTCAGGAACGCTTCACGTCGACTCTCGGGTGTCCCTCCGTCGTGACAAAGGACCCAGAACAGGTGCTCTCGGGAACCGCGGGACTGCTGTTCGAGGTGTCGTGAGGTGAACCACGCGTTGAGGGTCAGCAGGGTCAGTAGTCCAGCCAGTCCGACGCGAGTGAATTGGCGTGAGCGAGATTGAGGCTGCGGTGTGGGCTGCGGTGTGGGCTGCGGTGTGGGCTGCGGTGTGGGCTGCGGTGTTTGTTGGGGTTCTTTACCGTCCGACTCGGTCATGATAGTCTCCGCGATCAGCTCAGTCGTTCACCTCTCAACGGTATAGTCCAACCCCGTTCGGATTGCCAATCCCACGTTGGCAGTGGTTTTCGCCATGTCTGCACCCGAGATCTTGCAAACGGCCTCCACGGACGAGCCGGTCACCGGTCGTCGACTTCGTCTTCGTCGCCGGCTGTTTCAGTTGCTCGCGGTTGTGTTTGCGGTGATCCCGTTTGTGGTGTTGGAGTTGTTGCTTTGGGGTCTGGACGTTGCGGACCCATCTCTTGCCGACGATCCGCTGTCGGGATTCAACGGTTCGGGGCGATTGTTCGAGGAGGACAAGCGGGACGGTGTGTTGCGGACGGCGACATCGCGTGGTTTGTTTTTCGGCGATCAGGAGTTTTTGTCCGAGAAGCCCGAGGATGGGTTTCGGGTGTTTTGTCTGGGCGGATCGACGGTGCGTGGTCGTCCGTTCACGACCGAGTCGTCGTTCACTCGGTGGTTGGGTTTGGAGTTGTCCGAGCGAAATGAGGGTCGGACGGTCGAGGCGATCAACTGCGGGGGGTTGTCTTATGCGAGTTACCGGTTGAGGCCGATTGTGCTCGAGGTATTGGGTTACGACCCGGATCTTGTGGTGATTGCGACGGGGCACAACGAGTTTCTGGAGGATCGCAGTTATCGGAGTCTGAAGGACCGCAACCGGGCATTGGCCTGGCTGGAGGACCGGGCGATGTCGTTGCGAACGGTGACATGGTGTCGGAGTTGGCTGGGGTCGGGCGGGGAAGAGGGTGGCGAGGCGGGTGAGGTTGGAGGATCGGAGGTCGAGGCTCGTCTTGATCAGCAGCGGGGATATGCGTCGTACCAGCGTGACCGATCGTGGCAGGACGCTGTGGTGGTTCAGTATGGCGAATCGTTGGAAGCGATGATCGAGGCCTGTGGCCGAGCTGGCGTGCCGGTACTCTTGGTGCGGCTTGGCTCGAATCTCCGCGACTGCCCGCCGTTCAAGTCTCAACATCGTGACGGGATGTCGACATCAGAGAGTGTGCGGTGGCGTGAGTTGATGGACGAGGGCGAGTCGGAGACGGCATCGGGTCGGTTCGAAGCGGCCCTGGCGTCTTATCGTCGGGCCGAGGAATTGGATTCTGGTCACGCATTGGTTTCGTGGCGGATTGCCCGGACTCTGGATCGTCTCGGCCGTTCGAAGTTGGCCGCCATCGCCTATCGGCTCGCTCGCGATCTGGACGTGTGTCCATTGCGGATGATTGGTCGTTTGGACGCCGAGTTGGCACGGGTGGCTGCTGCGACGGGCACGACGTTGGTCGATGCGGCGACGTCGATCGAGTCGTCGAGTCTTGGCGGTGTACCGGGTTCGGACTGGTACGTTGATCATGTGCACCCGACTCTTGGCGGGCACCAGAGGATTGGCAAGTTGTTGGCCGAGGCGGTGGGTGAGGGTGGTTGGTTGGAGTTGGGCGTGGCGATGGATGGTGCTCGGAGTCGCCGTCATCGGCGTCGTCAGTTCCGGCGGTTGGGTCCTGTATTCTTCGCCAACGGCGCCCGTCGGGTGGGTTGGTTGGAGAACTGGGCACGGCGGCAGAAGCTGGACGAGGAGGTTCGGCCGGTGAGTTGGAGCGAGTGGGTTCGGAGCGGGTATCGTTCGACCGAATTCGGGCAATGGGAGGATGCCCGGCGTGCCTACGTTCAGTCGCTGGGTGTCACACCGGACGCGGGGCCCGCGGCGGTAGCGATCCTGCGTCATGCCTGTCGCCGCTTCGAGCAGGGGCGGACCGGGGATGCGTCTGACCTGGTCGATCTGCTTGGTGAATTGCCCGAGGCGAGGCAGGGGGCATTGGCTCCGGACTGGTCGCGAGCGGCGTTGGTGCTGGCGGTCGAACAGGGCGACCGCCAGCGGGCGACGGATTTGCTAGGCCGTTACACTCGGCTGCTCGAGGCGACTCGGGAATCGGTCGGCGGCAGCGGTTGGACGCGTGTCATGCCGGACGTCTTGAGTCGAGCCCGCCGCCTGGTGGGGCAGGCCGGCTAGCGGCGTGCAGGGTAGGCTGCGACGAAACTTGCTTCATCGGCCGGCAACTTCAACGTGACCTTGCTCTTGGCAAATTGAGTCCGAGTCCGCGTGCTCTTACTCCACTCCTCGGCCGTGATCTTTCCGTCCTTGTCCTTGTCGAGTGCTCGGAATGTGAACTTGGCGATCCGGATCGCACCGGCACTCTTTGTCGAAGCCGCTGCCGTCGTCGGCTGGGCTGCGGTTGTTGTCGAGACACTGACGGTGGTCGAAGCCGGGGACGCGGATGCTGTTGCGGATGCCGAATCGGTGGAAGCGGCTGCGGTCGAGTTGTCCGTTGGTATGCCGAGTAGTTCGCGAGGGGTCAGGAATCCGTCCGAGTTGGCATCGAGCGATCGGAACTGTGCGATGGCAGAGAGTTTCCACTCATAGAGGCCCAACTGTCCGTCCTTGTCGAGATCCTGGCTGGCATACTGTTCGGGCAGGTCGACCGTGATTCGCGGCTTGGGTTTCGGTTTCTGTGGCTGTGGTTGTCTGGAAGACCGACTGCGGCTACTTCCCTCGCGGCTGCCACCTCGAGATTCCCCGCGGCTGTCGCCGCCGCGCTGCTCACGCATCCTGGAAAAAAAGGACTGCATTTGTTCGCGGCGATCGTCCGAGCCCCCACCGCTTTGCTGCTCACGCATCCTAGAAAAAAAGGACCGAATTTGTTCGCGGCGATCGTCCGAGTCGCCGCCGGATGAGCGGCCACCAGAGGACCGTCCGCCGAAGCTGGGTCGCTGGGCGTTTGCGGTGGTGGTCAATGCCATCGAAACGACCAGTACGGCCGATCCGGTGATCAGAGGCAGGTATCGAATGGAGCGGACCAGCAGGGGGTTGATAGCGAATCGAGACGCATTCATCACAAATCTCCCATTTACTCCAGTCCGAACACCGACCTGCGGTGTTTGTTCCTATAGAATAGCCCCGAAATCTCCCCAAGGGAAACATCCAGTTGGCCAATAGTGGTGGTAGAACAGGAATGATCCGAGTTTCCGATCTGCCGACTCTCAGTTTTCCGCACCCTTTCCATCCGGATCGGTTTCTTTACCGGCCAATTTACCGTTGGCGAGTTATCCTTCCGAGGATACGAGTCCAGACGGTATGACTGCAATTCAGTTGTCTCCTATTCGTCGAGCGTCCTCCAGGGCATCTCGTCAGCAGCGTTTCACACGGCGATGGAAGTACCGATTATGAAGACCTTGACTCTGGCTCTGTTGTCACGTTTCAGCGTTTGTGCGTTGGTCCTCGCGGCCGCATTGGCCGACGGCGCCGACCTGTACGCTCAGGCGAGCCCCGAGACTCCCAAGCCTGCAGTGGCAACGCCGAAGCCTGCAACGGAAGCCAAGCCGGAAGCCAAGCCGGAAGCCAAGCCGGAAGCTAAGCCGGAAGCTAAGCCGGAAGCTAAGCCGGAAGCTAAGCCGGAAGCTAAGCCGGAAGCTAAGCCGGAAGCTAAGCCGGAAGCTAAGCCGGACGCCAAGCCGGAAGCCAAGCCG
>CAVOEV010000246.1:0-7055 GCA_963694825.1 Planctomycetota bacterium | reverse complement strand
CCGACATTGTGCTCCGGGAACAAGATCGGATGGCGGGGACAAGACTCTGGGCGAAACATGGTAATGGAATAGCCTTTGCCCGGTTGAATGGGGACGCGGCATTGAAGTTCCGATGACCAGCGAGCGCTCCAGGCGCCCATCGCAAAGACGAATCGATTGGCTTCCAGTTCTCCTTCTGACGTCTTGAGTGCCGTGACTCGGCCAGCGGATTTCTTGACAGCTTGCAGCTCACAGTTTTCGAAGAAGCGGACTCCGACATCTCGCAGATGAGCTGCCCATTCCTTGTTCAGCAAGTCGGGCCGGACGGAGGTGTCTCCTGGATAGTGGAAAGCTCCCGCAAGACCGGGCTTCAAACCCGGATCGAACTCCGGAAGTTCCGCACCTGCGATTCGTCGAGCCGTGACGCCGAAGTGATCGGTCAGCATTCGGTCCGTTTTCGCAAACCGCTCCATGCCGCGTTCTGTCTGCAAAACGTAAAGCAGTCCATCTTCCTTCCACTCGCAGTTCAACGAGTGCTCCGGAATCAACTGACGGTACTCATGCATTGACGCATCGAGTATTGACTGCAAATGGTTTGCAGCCGTCAGCATCTGACGGTGATTGCATCGTCTGGCGAACTGCCACATCCAGTTCCAGAGCGAGGGACTGAGGCTCGGTTTCACACGAAAAGGAGCACGAGGATTAAACAACGACTTGATCGCCATGCCGATCGCACCGGGTTCGGTCAGCGGGGGCACGTGGCTCGGACAAATATATCCACAGTTGGCGTGCGAGCAGGCTCCGGCAATGGTTCCTTTGTCAATCACGGTGACACTTAATCCGGCCTTCGTCAGATAGTGAGCGCAGGCGATTCCAACAACCCCGGCGCCTACAACGATGACAGTGTCATTTCGTCCGCGGGAATTCACGTCGACCTCCCGATTCCATTCTTAAACGGATCGTCCGGCTGTTGGATCAGCGTTCCTTCGCTGCAGAGGTACGCGGTTCCCGTAATCGTAGAAATGATCTGGCCGGCACCTGCAATCATGTAACTCGCATCAAAGCGGCTCCCAATGATGCTCTCTTGGATCCAGGAATCGCCGGGTTGCAGCTTTCCGTCCGCTGCAAGGCAGGCGAGTTTAGCGCTGGTGCCCGTTCCGCAGGGCGAGCGATCGTAGGCTCCTCCGGGGCAATAAACAAAGTTGCGGCTGTGGGCATCCGGGGCCTCGGGTGGGCCGAAGAACTCGATGTGGTCGATCTCAGCTCCGTCCGCACCGGTAATTCCCTCTCGCTTCAACGCATCCCGAGTGCGCTGCGCCGCGTCAGACAAGACCGCGAAATGGTCCAGCGTCAACGGCGCGGGCGATCCATCGACGAGAAAGAACCAGTTACCACCCCAGGCGACGTCGCCGGTGATGGTTCCGAGTCCGTCAACCTCCACGTCCACTTTAGAATGCAGCCGATAGCTGGGGACATTGAAAATCGCGACTTGATTGGGACTGAGCAGATTGATTTCCACAATCCCCACCGGAGTCTCCAGCCGCTGGACACCCAGGCCGACTCTGCCAAGGTGGTAGAGCGTCACGGCGACTCCGATCGCGCCGTGACCACACATCCCCAGGTATCCGGTGTTATTAAAAAAGATAACGCCGGCCGCGCACGACGAATCGGTTGGCTCGCACAAGAGCGCTCCAACCAAAGCTTCCCAGCCGCGTGGCTCGTTGATGACGCATTGGCGAAAGTGGTCCGCCGTTTCCCGAAAACGTCTTCGTCGCTCGCTCAACGAACCGGACTCCAACTCGGGTCCGCCATCGACGATGACCCGAGTGGGTTCACCCGCGGTGTGGGAGTCGATAAAGCGGATTCCCGTCAACTGCCCGTTCATGACTCTTTCCCCTGCCAAGCTTCCCACCATGTGCGAAAGGCCTTCCACTGTACTTCAAGAAAACCTCGCCGCAGATCGAAGAACAGATGGGGTTTTGTTTCGAAGCCGTAGTACGGACTGTCGTAGATCACTGCTGGCAGATCGACGGCGGCCTTGCGATACCATTTCACCGCCTTCCGGCTGTCGCTTGCGATGCCGATCCCGAACCAGAATCGGTCCCTGAGTAAGGCCTGGGCCTCCGAATCCCCTCTCTCGGCCTCCGCCTTCAATGTCGCGATGTCGTTAGCAGTAGCTACTGAAGAGACCGAGAGGCCACATATCACGACAATCAGTAGGAAGCAGTAGCGAGCGGCCACACGGTGCACGGTGGTAACCTCTGTGTGTGCCACAGATTGACGAAGACAGCCTTCCACCATTATCGTCGCGGATTCGAAAGTGCCTTGAGTGTCTCTGCCACGTCCCTCTCATCTCCACTCTCGCCCACGCCGCCCCACGCCGGGGGGCGTGGTTCGGATCTGGCGGTTACCGCCCCTGAGCGGCCGCGACGATGGCCAGGATCGTCGTGCGGGTGTCTGGCGGTAGCGAGTGCCAGGCGTCGATCACGCTGGCCAAGTCGGGGTCGATTGGGCCATTTTCGCGGACAACTGCACCGGATTTCGCACCGGTCATCTCCGAAACTCGGACACGTCTCGGGGAATCCTCTGACTGTTCAAGTCCTACTCGGGGAGCTTGCCGTTCTGGCACCATCTCGCAATCCGCCGCATCCCGTTGCAAAACAGGGGTTTGGGTGTTGAGAGCGAATTCGCTTTGGGACCCCGTGCGAGGCAAAACGGCGAGTTGCTGCACCGGATTTCGCACCGCTTTTGAGAAGGCGAGTGGGGATCGACTCGACTCATCACGCTCCCTGCTTCAGCTCGACGATCGGTTCACCGTAGTAGATCTGGTGCGGGCGTTCGAGCTTGTCGTACCACGCGGCGGTCCGTGGGATCCCGAGGTGTTCGTAGATGGTCGCCGCCATGTTCTCGGGCTTGTACGTGTTGGACACCGGGTAGCCTCCGATCCTGTCGGTGCTTCCCACCACCGTACCGCCTCGCACGTCGCCTCCGGCAAAGAACACCGTCTGCACCGGACCCCAGTGATCGCGGCCGGGTGTCTTGGTGCGGCTGGAGGGAACGATCTTGGGACTCCGGCCGAATTCGCCCGCCATCACGATCAGCGTGTCCTCGAGTAGTCCTCGATCATCAAGATCCTCGATCAGCGCCGCCACCGCCCGGTCCGTCGGCGGCAGCAGGTACTCACGCATATTCCGGAAGCAGGCCTCGTGAGTGTCCCACGACTCGTTGTTGCCGAGGTTGAGCTGGATCAGGCTGACACCCGCCTCGACCAGCTGGCAGGCCATCAGGCAACTCCAGCCAAAACTGTTCCGCCCGTAGCGGTCCTGGATCTTGTCGGGTGCCGAGTGGATATCGAGCGCCTTGTGGACTCCCCCGTCGAGCAGCAGCGAGACCGCCTCCTGGCGGTACCGGTCGAAGCTGCCGACAGCGACAGTGCGATCGAGGTGCTTGCGCTGCGCGTCGATGGTTTCGAGCAGGCCGACCCGGTTCTTGAATCGCGGTGCGAGCACACCCGGCGACAGCGAGAAGCTGGGGGCGGCGAAGCGGTAGTTTTCGGGAGTGTGGGCTCCGGTGGTGCGGTGGAACCCGTACTCGGGAAACGCTCCGTGGTAGTACTGGCTCGAGCGGAACTGGCTGGCCTCGATGAACCACGGGTCGTGCTCGGGACCCATCAGCCCGCCGAACTGCCCGGGGATGACCCGGCCGGTCACGTGCACCAGTCTCTCGGGCAACACCACCGCCGGAGGCAGGTTGTTGTTGCGAGGCATCTGCCTGCCGACGACGCTGGCGATGCAGGGGTAATCGGTCGCCTGGGGCTTGCTGCCGCTGAATCCGCGGCCGCGGGGGGTCATCCCCGTCAGCATCGCGGCGTGGCCCTGGGAGTGTTCGTTGTAGGGGTGAGTCAGCGAGCGGAGCAGAGCCCACTTGTCGGCGATCCGGGCCAACCGCGGCAGGTGCTCGCAGATGCGGATGTCCGGGACCGAGGTGTCGATCGGCAGGAACTCGCCGCGGATGCGATCCGGCGCATCCGGCTTCATGTCGAAGCTCTCATGCTGGGCCAGTCCACCCGAGAGGAACAGGTAGATCACCGACTTGTGCCGCCGTGCCGCCGACGCCTTGCCGCCTTCGGCCCGCAGGGCACTCAGATGGTTGCCTCCGAGTCCCAGCAGCCCGATGGCACCGGCCTGGACCGCTGTTCGCCTGGAGAAGCGGGGATGGGCGGCGAGGACGGGTGAGCGATGAACGGTCATCGAACGATTCTCACTCGGGGTGAAAGAGCCAAGGGTGTTGGACGCTGTAGTAATGCATCAGGTCTGTCCGATGCATCAGTTTATCCTTTCACTGCCGGTCGACTCAACACCATCGTTGTGTTGGGTTGAAAGACCAGTCCCTGCGGCAGGTGGTCCAGCCCGCCTTCGGCGGGTTGAAAAACACAAGTTGGGGGACCCGGCGGGGTCTGATCCGCCTTCGGCGGACCCACAGAAAGTCCCGCTCCACCCAGAACGGCACGCACTCAGCTGGTGTCTGGAGTGTGAGTTTCAGCCCCGACGGGAAGCGGATCGTCAGCGGCAGCGGAGACAGAACGCTGAAGGTCTGGGATGCCCGCCCGCTGGACACGTCCAAGTAGCCGTCATCTCCGCGTCGCCCAGCGGGTTGAACGCCCTATGCCCCACAGCGCGACCACGCGATAACCGGAGTCACGCAGCGAGCGAGGGGCGGGGTCGGTTCGGACCTGGCGGTTACCGCCCCTGAGCGGCCGCGACGATGGCCAGGATCGCCGTGCGGGTGTCCGGCGGCAGCGAGTCCCAAGCCTTGATCACACTCGCCAGGTCGGAGGTGATTAGGCCATTTTCGTCTTCAACGGCACCGGATTTCGTATCGCCACACACGGGGACCGTGGTTCGGATCTGGCGGGTTGCACGCCGGGGCTGGGGTGGGGAGACTGGGGGTCGCGGATCAGATTTTCGACGGCTTGCCAAAACGGGGGCATGATCGTCCTCGCAGGCCGCCGTCACACCACGAGAATGGCTGCCTGGCCGCCGGCCGTGGACCGGACGGCGATCGGGTTGTGTCGCCCACCAGCGGCGGCCTGACGGCCTCTAGATTCGAAAGACACAGCCTGTTAACATTTCTTCTTGCTGGATGTTTCCTCGATGTTTTTCGGAAAGATACTCTCGATTTCAACGGACGACCGCTCGAACGAGGGCAACAAGGATCGTCGGATGACTGAATCGCAAGAAACACCGCCGCCCGAATCTTTCACCAAAGAGGAACTGAAGCGGGCGCTGAAAGCCTTCAAGAAACGCCTCAAGTTGACCCGGCTCGACGACGAGTCCCAAGTCGGCTACGGACCAATGTCCGGAGGCGGCGGGTCGAGCATCGTGGGCATCACGCCACCCAACCAGTATCCGAGGGCCGTGTGGGAAGAACTGGCCCGGCAAGGCAAGCTGAAGCATGCGGGTCACGGCACTTACGAATTGGTGACTTCCTAAACTCGACTGCAATGACGACATTTCAGTCTATCCGTGAGTTTCGTTTCTTCAGGGCGAAAAGCTTGCACCGTTTTCTGGCTCAAAAGGTGTTAGTTTGTTTGGTGATAGCCCTCCGGCTTACGGTGACGGCAGCGCTGACAAGACGATGAAGGTCTGGGACATCTCGTCGCTGGACACGTCCAAGTAGCCCACCGCCTTCGCCCGACCACGCGATAACCGGAGTCACGCCGCGAGCGAGGGGCGGGGGCGTGGTTCGGATCTGGCGGTCAACGGCCAGGTGTTACCTGAAGTGTTACCTGAACCCGACTCTGCTCGTGTTTTCTCGGGGTCTGCGGCACTCTCAAACCCGACGTTTACAGGCTATCGCTGGTCTATGGCAGGGCCATGAAGGGACTGAACGGAATCATAATCCGCGTGTCGGGGGTTCGAGTCCCTCCTCCGCTACTTGTGGCCTAGTCAGGCACTGTCCCGAACTGTCAGGGGTTGAAAACCCCGACATTTGTGAGGATGCGTGTCGCTGTTGACCACCACAGACGCCCTTGGCATGCACAGACTGCGTCGCTTTCTGCACCACTCCTGAAGATGGACCCTGCGTCGCACGCTCAAAATGAGACTCGGTCACCTGTAGGTAATGCCGGTTAGCCACCGACCGGGTGTTGCCGATAAACGCACAGACGACATGGTCTTCCCATCCCTGTTGCACGAGCTCGGTCTGACGGGTGCTGCGGAGGTTCTGGAACAGCTTGGGCCAGGGCTGAAGGCCGGCCCGGCGGATAATCCGGTTCAAATGTGTGCGAAGGTTAGTGTTCGTTCCGCGATATCGCGAGATGACATGGGTAGCCCCCTCAGGAGCTAACTCAAAGGCCTCCTGCAGGTACGGCTTCAATTCCCAGAAGATGGGGATCTCACGGAACGCCTTGCCAACGTGGTGTTCTGTCTTGGGGCTGGGGATACGGATTCTCTCCCGGTCCCAGTCCACGTCGTCCCAGGTCAATGAAAGCACTTCTCCCGGGCATCTCAGACCACCATACCTGGCCAGGGCAAAGATCAGTCGCCATTCGGCATCGGGGCATTGGTCCAGAACTTGTTGGGCAATGTCCTCAGTCACGAAGTAGAAACGATTGGGGTTCGGCAAGACCGTCGACTTCAGTTCGGTAAACGGGTTGTCTTCGATCAGCTTGTGACGGACTGCTGCAGTGAATAGCTGCTTGGCAATCTGGGAGTGCTTGCGGATCGTGTTCTCGGCAAGCCCCTTCCCGACAAGGAAGACTCGCCAGTCGTCCGCACCGCCAAGAGAAATCTCACGCAATTGACGTTCTGCACCGAAAAACTCGATCAGGTAGTCCCGCGTTGCCCTGAACTTGATGATGGTTCGTGGCTTTAAGTCTGTGCGGCCAGCAACGTACGAATCAATGAAATCAGCCAGGATCGCGGATGAGACCTGGCGGACCAGGCCCGCACGGGCCAGGCGATCTCGAATTCGATCGTTCAAGTCAGCAATCCATCTGGCCGTTTCAGGCTCCCACCGTCCACGTACTCCATCACGATATACGGACCGTCAGCCGCCCGGCCGTAGTCGTAGAT
>CAVOEV010000245.1:0-7242 GCA_963694825.1 Planctomycetota bacterium | reverse complement strand
TGCTGTCGAGTCATCGGAACGGAACACTCTGGACCGGATACACGATTTCTGCAGTGGCCGGCCTGTCGATGCTGGTGGTCTTGGAGATGGCCCGTTGGTCGAGTCGGACGGGAGTGGACGATCGAGAAAAACTGGAGTCGATGACGGCGTGGCTGGGCGTGATGCGAGTGCTGATCGACCTGTTCCTGGCCTTTGCTGGCTTCTGTTTCGTGGCGTTGCTGGTGGCGTTGTTCCACAATCGCCGCACCACACGGCATCCAATCGAAAAGAACCAACTCGACTGGCTGTTCTGGGCGGGTCTGCTGGCTGGTGTCCCGGTCTGTTACACGCTGAGATTGGCTCTGTCGTCCGACAACGACCATCGAGTCGAATTCGCCCTCGGCTGGTCCACTCGACTCTCGATGTTCCTAGCCAGCCTGGCCTTTCTGTGTGCCTACGCCGTTGGGATCATCCGATACAAGTTGATGCTGATCGACGAGTTGGTTAGCCGGGGGGTGATGTACTACTTGGCCCGAGTCATCCTGGCCGTGGGGTTTGGGGTCTCGGTCTCGACCGTCCTCCTGATCCTCGAACGACTGGCTCACCCCCAGGCCGCTCCACCCGGTGCCCAACGCGTCCTGGCACTGGGCACGATCCTGGTGGTGATCGCCCTGATCCTGCAGTGGCTTCGCGGCCGGATCCAACAGGCCATCGACCGGAAGTTCTTTCGCGAGAAGTACCGGTTGCACACGGCCATGGAGCGAATCAACCAGGCTGTGGTCCGAGTCGGAGACCCTCAGTCGCTGGCCGACCGGATGCTCGGCTCGTGCCACGATGTGTTCCAGGTCCGTTCGGCCGCCATCTACCTGCTCGACACCCCCCCCAACAGCTTTCGCCTCGCAGCCGTTCGCGGCACTCCCGAACAAGAACTGCCGCTGGAAGTCACTCTCCAGGACGTCTCACTCGAACAACTCCACACCCACAGCCACATCCTCGGACCACGCCAGGGCGGATCCCCCGGAGAATCCGGAGTGGCCTGGCCTCTGATGCAAGACCTTTCGGCCGAACTCCTCTACGGTCTCGAACTCGATGGACACATCGGTGTTCTGGTCGCCCTGGGCAGCAAACCCGACGAAACCACCTACTCGGCCGAAGATCTCACGTTCCTCGGAGCCCTGGGCCAAATCACCACCGTCGCCCTGCACAGCGCTCGAGTCCACCGCGACGTCACACGGCTCAACGATGAACTCCGTGACAAGGTCGAAACAATCGGCGAACAGGAACGCCGCATCGCCGTCATGCAGGCTCGACTCGCCGAATCCGACCTGCCCTCTACTCAGAACTCCAGCATCGGCACCTCCCGAAACCCAAGACAGACCACCGCAGCCGGCTCGGAACAGTCCTTTCACCGTGAACCCATCATCGGTAGCTCCCCAGCTCTGGCACGGGTTCTGCAAACCGTTCGCAAGGTCGCCGGCAGCGAAGCCAGCGTACTGCTGCAAGGACCCAGCGGCACCGGCAAGGAACTTCTGGCTCAGGCCCTACACGACAACAGCCCAAGACGAGACGGGCCACTTGTCCGAGTCCACTCGGCAGCGCTGAGCCCCAGCCTGCTCGAAAGTGAACTCTTTGGACACGTCAAGGGAGCCTTCACCGGTGCCCACCGCGATCGGATCGGACGATTCGAAATGGCCAACTCAGGCACACTCTTCCTCGACGAAATCGGAGACATCTCGCTCGAAACTCAAGTCAAATTGCTCAGAGTCCTGCAAACACGAGCGTTCGAACCAGTGGGAGGCACTCGGACGGTCGATGTCGACGTTCGGCTGATTACCGCCACCCACCAGGATCTCAAAGCACTCATCAAGACAGGCCAGTTCCGCGAAGATCTCTACTATCGCCTCAATGTCATCTGTATCGAACTCCCCGGCCTCGTACAACGCCGAGAAGATATCGTCGAATTGGCCGTCCACTTCCTGAAACGCAGCACCAGCCGACTCGGAAAACCCTTCCGCGACATCGACGAATCGGCCGTCGCCGCACTATTGAACTACGACTGGCCTGGCAATGTTCGTGAATTGGAAAATGCGATCGAACGAGCCGTGGTGCTTTCGGAAAACGACACCATCCAACTGACAGACTTCCCCGAAGAAGTCCAATCGGCAGCCCATCGGCCCGCGGTCACACCATCCGCCATCCCTGCACCCGACAACCCCATAACACGCTCGACCGATGCCGGGAACGAACGAGACCGGTTGATCCGGGCGCTCGAGGAATCCGGAGGCAACAAGGCTCGAGCCGCACGCTCGCTGGGGATCCCTCGCAGCACCTTCTTCAGTCAACTCAAGAAACACCAACTCGACTGAAAACGACACCCGCCGCAACGCGGCAGTCAGAACTTCGGGCCGCCGCCGCTGGGTGTCCCCTGCCGAATCGTCGCAGATCCCCCGGTCCTCGTGTTCGACCCGCCGCCCGGCACGATCCCGCTGGCCAATTGCTGACGACGACTGGCGTAGCGGATGATGAACGATGGCCAGGTCGTGTTCTTGCGTGGACCGATTCCCTCCCGTGTCAACGGCCGGAAGGTCTGGGGCCCGTCGAACACCTTGCCGTCACCCGGCCACTTCAACGACTCCTCGGACACCCATTGCGTGAAACCCAGCCACTGACGGTCCGGTGCCACAACACCCAGCAGATTGCTGCGTTCCGGTGCGAAGCCCCAGAAACTGTGAGGAAATGGGCCGGTGTGAACCGCCGTCAACAGAAACGCCATCGTCACATAACCGGCCAGCAAACCGCCGCCCCAACGACCCAGCTCATAAACCAGCCGGTCCGACGTGATGAACCGCGGAGCAATCCGGTCCGTCGCCAGACGCAGCACGGTCACCGAACCGGCGAACAGGCCCAACAAGGCAAAGATGTCGCAATGACTACGCCACCACACACTGCTGCCGGTGCCCTCGAGCATTCCGGCAACCGGTTCAAAGAAATTCATCGCCGCCAGGCCACTGATCACCACGATCAGACTCGTCAGCGCAGCACCCCATATCCCCTCGCTCGCCACACTCCAGGTGACCAACCCAAGAACAATCAGCAGGATGATGTCAATTCCGCCCATCGCCGCCTTGCCTCTGCCTGCCCGCAATCAGGATCCCCCGCTGCGGCCACGGCTGACTCACTTGACTACCCTCAACAGTTCGTCGACCGATGTGACTCCGCGAACCACCAGCCGCAAACCCTCTTCCTTCATGTACAACATCCCGTTCTTGCGGGCTTCGGCTCGGATCGCTGTCATTGCCGACTGGTCGCGGATCATCTCACGCATCCGCTCGTTGATCGGCAGCAACTCGAAAACTCCGATTCGACCCCGGTACCCCAGACCCCCGCACGCCGCACACTCGGTCTCGGGTTCCTTCGGAGGCCGGTAAAACTTGCTGATCCGCTCGGCCGGCAAATTCGCCTTCTTCAAAAACTCGGGCTTGGGCTTGTACGCTTCCTTGCACTTGGAACACAGACGGCGGACAAGTCGCTGAGCCAGGATCCCCGACAGTGAACTCGCCAGCATGAACGGTTCGACCTCGAGATCAATGATCCGATACAACGCCGTGATCGTGTCGTTGGCATGCACGGACGAAAACACCATGTGACCGGTGTTCGCCGCCTGGCAGGCAATGTTGGCCGTCTCGGCGTCCCGGATCTCACCAATCATCACCACGTCCGGATCCTGACGCAGCACGCTGCGCAGACTGGTGGCAAAGGTATTCCCCGCCCGAGCATTGATCTCGATCTGGTTCACGTTGTCCATGCGGTACTCGACCGGATCCTCGATCGTGATCACATTGCGCTGCAACGTGTCAATCTCGTTGATCGCCGCATACAGCGTCGTCGACTTGCCCGCTCCGGTCGGACCGCAGACCAAAAGCAACCCGTGAGGCTGATGGATCACCGTGTCAAGACCATCAGTCAGTTGTTTGCGGAGTCCGAGATCGTCGAGAGTGCTGACCGAGTTGGCCTGGTCGAGAATTCTCAGGCTCAACTTCTCACCGTGGTTCGTCCCCTGGGTGGCAACACGGAAGTCGATTCGGCGTTCCTCGGTCAACGCCTGAAAACTGCCGTCCAACGAACGACGCTTCTCGGTGATGTCCATCGCACCGAGTACCTTGCAGACGTTGACCACGGCACTGCCCACCGTGATGTCGAAGGGCTCCATGCTGTAAAGTATCCCGTCGATCCGCATCCGTACGGAAATTTCGCTGCTCTTGGGTTCGAGATGAATGTCGGTCGCACGCCGGACGATGGCGTCGTAGACCAACTCCTTGGTCGCCGTGTAGCCTCGTGAATTCTCAACATGACGACTCCGACCGTCGTCGCCTCCACGACCGTCCGACTTGCCCAGGAACTCGATGTCAGGACCCGTCACCACGTCCGCCGTACGGCCTCCGCCAACTCGGAAACCCAACCGCCTGAGAATCCGGCGGAAATGCGTCGGGGTCATCACCTTCGCCGAATCCGGGACCTTCGCGTTACGCTCGATGATGTACAGCCACAACGGAACCGAATACGCCAACACCAAGACCGGATATCCCAACAACTTCGGTATGCATAGTGCCGAAATGAACCCGACCCAGCCGAAGGGAATCACCACCGAGGTCCAGAACTCGTTGCGGACCTGAAGCGCCTCGCTGTCGTCGTCGACCCAGTAACATGTCCACGTCCACAGAAAGAACAAACCCAACAGCGGCACGTACAGGAAAACGTTGAAGTAGTTGCCGCCCGGCTGACGGATTGCTGAACGAGGATGAGGCAGATGGTTACCGCGAGTGAACACCGACGGGAAGTCCGGCAGACTGCGGCCAGCCTGAGGAGCCGATACTGCCACGGCCTGGGCCTCGTCGGTCGCCGACGAACCGGCCTCTGAGCCGTCCGCCCCTGAGGGGGCCTGGGCCACGACGGTCGTCGCCAAGAGGAAGGTCCAGGCCAACGCCGCCAGTCCCAACGCCCGCACGACTCGTGGACCACTCACGCCTTTCACGAATCCATCCCTTAACATCTCGCCATCAATCAATACTGCTTGGTACAGATTCGCTACAGGATCGCTGACGACTTCACGTCGATGCCCTTGAGCATCATCTTCAGTTCCTCGACCGCACCAGACACCTCGAACGCCGTCGCCCGGCTGATGAACTCGTCCTCGATAAACGTAAACAGGCTGTCGTTGAACATCTGCATCCCGTCCTCCTTCCCAATCCGCATCGCGTCGACCAGCTTGCTGTCCTCCTCCTCGAGAATCAACTTGCGGACCGTCGGAGTGAATTTCATGATCTCGACGATCGGCACTCGCTTCGGATCCTCACGAACGGTTGGGACCAGTTTCTGAGCGACAATCCCTCGCATGTTGAAGGCCATGCTGCTGCGAAGCGCCCGGTGCATGTCCTGAGGAAACAGGTCCAGGATCCGGCCGATGCAACTCGGAGCCGTCGATGCGTGGATCGTACCAAAGACCAGGTGACCGGTCTCGGCCGCATGCATCGCCGTCTCGAATGTCTCGGCATCACGCATTTCACCCACCAGTATCACGTCGGGATCCTGCCGCACGGCATGCTTCAATGCGACCTCGAAATCCTTGACGTCCAAACCCACCTCACGCTGGTTGATCAGGCACTTGTCCGGCGTATAAACAAACTCGATCGGATCCTCGATCGTCAACACATGCTTGCGGTAATTCGCGTTGATCCAGTTCAGCATCGATGCAATCGTCGTGCTCTTGCCACTGCCGGTCACTCCGGCCAAGAGGATCATCCCCTGGTGGAACTTGCACATCTCCTCCATCGAATCGGGCAGGTACAAACCCTCGAAATTCGGGATCCAGCGTTCCACCTTCCGAGCCACCATGCCCCAATGACCCAACTGGATGAACAGGTTCACCCGAAACCGCCACGTCTCGTTCTCGTACTCGACAACATGAGCAAAGTCAGTGCCGCCGTTTTCGTCGAAGACCTTGCGGCTGCGAGTGTCCATCATCGGACCGAACAGCTGCTTCATCTTCTCCGCGTCGATCACGTCCATCTGCAGCTCGCGAAGCGAGCCCTTGACCCGCAGGATCGGAGGCTTGCCAACCTGCAGGTGCAGGTCCGAACCCTCGTGCTTGATCAACTGCCGGAAGATCTTGTCGACCTCCAACTCCGCACCCTCCGCACCCTCGGCTTCCGACTTCGCCGGAATATCCAGTTCGCTCGTCATCTGCCCTCCTGCTCCCTCTCTATAGCAATCGAAAACCCCTGAATCGGATCCCGACGCCTCAGGCTGCCATTCCGTCAGTTCTCACCACCACTCCCCGCTCGGCAAGAAACCGCTTCGTCTCGGCAATCGTGTAGGTTCCATAATGAAAAATACTCGCCGCCAACGCCGCACTGGCGCCACCCCGTGTGACCACCTCACACAAATGCTCCGGGGCACCGGCACCACCACTGGCGACCACCGGAATACTGACCGCCTCGGACACCGCACGAGTCATCGGGATATCATACCCGTTCTGAGTGCCGTCGGCATCCATCGATGTCAGCACAATCTCACCCGCACCAAGACGCTCGGCCTCACAAGCCCACTCGACCGCTTCCAGCCCCGTTGGCACACGGCCACCGTTGACATGGACCTCCCAGAACTCCTCGCCCTCGCGGTCCACCCGCTTCGGGTCAATGTTGACCACGATGCACTGACTGCCAAATCGCAACGCCGCCTCGCGGACCAGATTGGGATCGCTGACTGCCGAAGAATTGATCGATACCTTGTCACAACCTGCCTCCAGCAGATTGCGGATGTCCTCCAACGTGCGAATCCCGCCGCCGACAGTCAGAGGCATGAAAACCACCTCGCTCGTCCGACGCACCACGTCCAACATGATGTCGCGACCCTCGTGCGACGCCGTGATGTCCAAAAATACCAACTCGTCCGCACCAGCAACCTCGTAGCCCTCGGCAATGTCCACCGGGTCACCCGCGTCTCGCAAATTCACGAAGTTCACACCCTTGACCACTCGGCCACCATGAACGTCCAGACACGGAATGATTCGCTTGGCCAACATCGTCGCTCCTTCACTCCCCCTCGACAACAACTCAACAACACCCCCAATCTATGCCTCGCCCTGTGCATCGTCAATGTGCCACAATGCCACGCCCACAATGCCCGACTCAACGGACCTGACACCAAGGACCGGACACCACCATGATCCCCGCCACCCAATTCGATGAGCTCCCGCTCCGAGTC
>CAVOEV010000244.1:0-7253 GCA_963694825.1 Planctomycetota bacterium | reverse complement strand
GACGTTGCTGGTCGATTGCAGCGAATCGATGCGATTTGGCAGCGGGGCGATGACCAAGTACGAGTACGCCTGCACGGTGGCTGCCGCGATGTCGTACCTGTTGTTGCGTCAGCAGGACTCGGTGGGACTGACTGTTTTCGACGACGGGGTCCGGGGTCGGGTGGACTATGGCAGTCGTCGCAGCCACCTGGTGGGTTTGCTGTCGGCATTGGACGCACCGGATCCGGCGAGGAAGACCGACATTTACGGTGTTCTCGAACAAGTCGCAGCGGCTCAGCGTCGACGTGGCATCGTGGTGATTGTTTCGGACCTGTTTGTTCCTCGCGAGGGATTGTTTCGCGGTTTGCGGATGTTGAGGCAACGTGGGCACGACGTGTTGATTTTTCATGTGATGGACGACGAGGAGTTGGATTTCAGCTACACCGGGACGACTCGATTCGAGGGTTTCGAGGAGGCTGGAGAGTTGGTTTGCGATCCGCGGAGTTTGCGTGAGGGTTACCAGCAGGCGGTCGAGGCGTTCCGCACCGAATTGCGGCAGCGTTGTGCGGCCGAGATGATTGATTTCCAGACCATCCGCACCAGCGAACATCTTGACGCCGCATTGGCCCATTATCTCAACCACCGCATCGGCATGCGGCAATCGGTCCGGAGCTGACACGCGATGGGTTCGTGGTTCCTCAATGCGGGCTTCTTGGGCCTGGGCACTGCCGCTTTGGTCTCGGCACCGGTGATCATCCACCTGATCAACCGTTACCGATTCCGTCGCGTCGAGTTTGCAGCGATGGAGTTCCTACTGGCGAGTCGGCAGCGGAATCGTCGTCGAATCCTAATCGAGCAGTTGTTGTTGTTGCTGTTGCGAATCCTGTTGGTGATGGGCCTGATCGCATTGATTGCTCGCTTGGTACTCGACCCTTCGACGTTGGCCTTGTTGCAGGGAGCCGACGTGCATCACGTCGTGCTGCTTGACGACACGGCGTCGATGCAGGACGAGTGGAACGAGACGAGCGGTTTTGCCGAGGCGAAGGGTGTGGTCGAGGGATTGGTGGCGGCGAGCGTTCTGGAGGGTGGTGCTCAGCGTCTGACCGTACTGCGACTTTCGAGGCTGACTCGGCCGGACTACCTCGAACAACGAATCGACCGCGGTTTTCATGTCGAGTTGAAGACGCGACTGGAATCGCTGGAGTGTTCGTTCCGCCACGTCGATCTTGCCGATGGTCTCGACTCGGCCACTCAACTTCTGGCCAAGCAGCCGACCGGAGTCAAGCACCTGCACGTTGTCTCGGACTTCAGGCAGTCCGACTGGCAGGACAGCTTGCGGCTGGTCGAGCAGATGGAGGCTTTGTCGAAGGACGGTGTGACGGTGAATCTGGTTCGGACGGTTCCCGATCGTCATTCCAACTTGTCGGTGACGCATTTGGATGGCGAGTTGCAGGTGGCCAGTGCTCGGGTGCCAGTCCGGTTGACGGCGACGGTGGCCAATCATGGCGGGTCGTTGATTGATCGAGTCAACTTATCGGTGAGTGTCGACGGGGAGCGTTTGCCGTTGGAGGTGACTCTCGAGCGGATCGAGGCGGGGCAATCGGTCGAGCGATCGTTCGAAGTCACGTTTGATTTGCCGGGCAAGCACCGTGTCGCGGTGCGGTTGCCGGGTGACAGTTTGCGTGCCGACAACATCCGTCACCTGGCGGTCGAGGTGGCACCGGCCAACCGCGTGCTGGTGATCGAGGGTGATCCGTCGGACCAGGAGGGAATCTATCCGACCTTGGCCCTGGCGGCCAACCCGCAGGCGTCGGGATACCAGACCGTCGTGGCTACCTCCGATTTTCTCTACCGAAACAGTCTCGACGACTTCCAGAGCATCCTGATGCTGAACGTCCCCGAGTTGACTCCGGATGCGATCGAGTCGCTCGAGGCATTTGTCCGTGAGGGGGGTGGGCTGGTCTGGTATGTCGGCGACGCGATCAACACCGGGTCGTACAATAGTCTGTTGTATGCCGAGGGGGCGGGTCTGTTTCCGGTGCCATTGGCCGACGCGCCGCGGGAGTTGGTACGTGACGAGGTGGGTGCGCCGGGTCCGGACCTGCAGTTGACAGGGCACCCCATGCTTGCCGGGTTGCAGGGACAGGAGAATCCCGAGATCGAGGCGACTCGGATCTTCAGGTTCTTTCCTGTCCGTGACGACTGGCAAAAGGACGACCGGCGACGTGACGACTCGGTGACGACCATCGGCCGGTTGCGGACCCGGGACCCGTTGCTGTTGGAACACCGTTTCGGTCGCGGGCGGGTGATCACCTGCCTGACCAGTTGTGGAATCGGCTGGACCAATTTTCCTCAATACCGCAGCTTCGTTCCTTTCCACTTTGAACTGCAGAAGTACATCTCGAGGTCGGATCGCGTATTGCCTCAGCGCGAGTCGGGAGCACCGATCCACCTGGAACTGGATCCGGTCCGTTACGGCCCGTCGGTCCGGATCGAACCTCCGAAGAATTCGGGGCAGGTGACGGCAGAAATGCAGGTGCAGGCCGGTTCGGTGCGGACCGAGCCGGGGGCTGTCAACGGGACAGGCACAGGCGACGGGACAGGCACAGGCGACGCCAAGCCGACGCTTCGACGGGTTGTCGATTACTCTCGGACGGATTACCCGGGGGTGTATCGCGTGCGGCTGGTGTCCGAGGAGGTGAGTGTCGAGCGTTGGTATGCGTACAACACGGGTCGTGACGAGGGGCGACTGGCGTTGATCGAGACTGATGCGATCCGAAAGTCCTTGGGTCCAGAGTTGGCTGACGGGGTGAAGATCCAGGAGGCGGGATCGACCGAGTGGTTGGCGGGCGAGGAATCGGACCGGGACATTCGTGAGTGGATCCTGGTCCTGTTGGTCGTGGTGTTATTGGGTGAGCAGGTGATGGCCTACCGTCTGAGTTTCCATCCATCGCGTCGGGTGGCTCGGGGAGGCGTGGCATGAGTGTCTCCTTGCTGGCCGTTGACGAGACGATTCGCGAGATCGAGTGGTCCTTGCCCGAGTCGGGTTGGGGCTGGGCGGGGCTGGTGCTGGGCACAGTGTTGATGCTGGTTTTCGTAATCGCCTGTTATTTGCGAGACACCCGCGATCTGTCTCGAGTGTGGACGACCTGGTTGCTGATGTTGCGGCTGATGTTTCTGGCCGGGTTGCTGTTGGTGTTTGTGAATCCACGTGAGCGAGAGAGCGAGCGAACATTTCGGGCGTCCCGGGTGATCTTGCTGGTGGACACATCGTTGTCGATGAGTTTTCCGGAGGAGAAGCCGGGCACTTCAGGCGGTGCCAGCGAGCGGACTCGCGCCCTGGCTCTCCGCGAGATGTTCTCGGACTCGGACCTCATCCAGCGATTGACCGCAGACCATCATGTGCGGGTTTACACGTTCGACGCGGGTCTGGCCGAGAAACCGGTTTTCGATTTCCCGTGTCGCGATCCACGTGGTCGAGGGGGTGCCGAGACTGCCACGGAGCCCGAGCCAGGTGCAGCCGCCGATCCGTCGACCGGTGGAGGCGGTGGGTCTGGTGGGGCCGGTGGGGCCGGTGGGGCATCTCGATTTCCGGAGTCATCTGCCTGGGACCGAGCGATACGCCCTTGGGCGGTAGCGGGTGAAGCTGGATCGGGTCGGATGGTTGGAGGGATGGAGACACGAGTGGGTGAAGCGGTGTTGACGGCGTTGCAGCGTGAGAGTGGCGAGGGATTGTCTGGTGTGGTGGTGTTGACCGACGGTGCGTCGAACGCGGGCACCGATCCTGGTGCAGCGCGTCAGTTGGCTGTCCGACGCAAGGTCCGGTTGTTTGCCGTGGGGATTGGCAGTCTCGAGTTACCGGACAATGTGCAGTTGGTGAATGTCCAGGCACCGACCGACGTCCACGTGGGTGACGCGTATGGTTTCAGCATCTTCGTCAAGGGCCAGGGTGCTGGTGTTTTGGGGAAGGATGTCGAGATCGAGTTATTGCGGAAGCCGGCCTCGGCTGAGGGGGATCCTGACGAGAAGGTGGATTCGGTGCGGGTCGAGTTGCCATTGGATGCGGGGCCGGTGGAGGTGAAGTTTGATCTGACTCCCGAGACGGCTGGTCGATACGAGTTTTTGATCCGTGCGGTGACTCCGGCGGGTATCACCGAACTGTCGTCCGACGACAATCAGCGACGTCGTTTGGTCAACGTCACTGATCGCAAGTTGAGGGTGTTGTTGTTGGCGGGCGGTCCGACTCGGGACTACCGTTTTGTTCGCAACATGCTGTACCGGCATCCGGGCATCGAGGTGGACGTGTTGTTACAGACGGCCGACCCGGGTGACGCGATCAGCCAGGACGCCGACCGTGTGTTGCAGCAGTTCCCGGAGGCCCGAGACGAGTTGTTTACCTACGACGTGATCGTGGGTTTTGACCCGGACTGGCAGGCAATCCCGGACACGCGTCGCGAAATGCTGGTGGAGTGGATCGAGAAGCAGGCGGGCGGATTGCTGGCGGTGGCTGGCGACGTGTTCACACCGGAACTGGCCGATCCGGCTGCTCCGTTGGCGGACATCCGCACGCTCTACCCCGTCATACTCGAACCGCTCCCATTGGAAACCAGCCTGACGCGCCGAGCGGACCAGGCCTGGCCGGTCGAGTTTTCCGACGACGGACTCGATGCCGCCTTCCTGCATCTTTCGGACGATGCTGCCGATCCGATGGAAGCCTGGGGCGAATTCGACGGTGTGTTTCGGTGTTTCCCGACAACTGGTCCCAAGGACGGAGCTCTGGTGTATGCTCGTTTTTCGGATCCCAGCAGCGATCGCCCGGTGCTGATGGCGTCTCAGTTCTACGGCAGCGGCCGGGTGCTGTACGTGGGTTCGCCGGAGTTGTGGCGATTGCGGGCGTTGGACGAGGAGTTGTTTGACCGGTTCTGGATCAAGGCGATTCGCGAGTTGGGGCAGGCGAGGTTGAAGCGAGGTACGAATCGGGGGACGTTGTTGTTGGATCGCAGCGAGTATCTGTTGGGCCAGACGATCACTCTGCGTGCCCACCTGCTGGATCCTCAGTTCCAAGATCTCACCGACGAGACGGTGGCGATCGATTTGTTCGGCCCGGACGGTCGTCAGTTGGGGTTGAGTGAGTTGAGGCGTCAGCCGAACCGACCGGGGCAGTATGTTGGCAGTTTCCGGGCCAGCCTGCCGGGCACGTTCCGCCTGACCGTGCCGATTCCGCCGGAGGAGGACGAGCGGTTGAGTGGTCGGATCGACGTCGTGCTGCCCGATCTCGAGTCGATCGATCCGCGGCAAAACCGTCCGTTGCTCGCCGGGATGGTGCGTGGGACTGGCGGGAAGTACCTGGAACTGTCGGAATCTCGGATGCTGCCTGCGAGCCTGCCGAATTTGGGTACCGAGTTGCTGGTCGACAAGGGCCGTCCTTCGCCGTTGTGGGACCGCGTCTGGGTGCTGTACGTACTGGTCGGGCTGTTGTGTCTGGAGTGGATCACTCGGAAGTTGTTGAAACTGGCATGAGACGCGACGGTGGAGCTGGTTAGAATTGAGTCGAATCGAGACCTGTTGAGACGGAATGTGATGAGACGGAATGTGATGAGACGGAATGTGACGAGACGGGTTCGATGAGCAGCCCGTCGGCATCGATTGCTGGAAGACCATCGGGTACGGGATTGCCGTCGGCGGTGGTCGATGTACTGAGTGGTCTGAAGCGGCGGATCCGCCTGTACGTTGTCGTCGAGGGTGCGGCATTGGTACTGGTGTTGCTGGCGGTATTGTTCTGGGTCAGCCTGGGTTTGGACTGGGCCTGGTTTCAGGTCAGTCGGATGGAGTTACCCGTCTGGTTCCGGGCGATTTTCGACGTGCTGGTGGTTTGCAGTGCTTCGGTGGTCGCGGTGAGTTGGATCGTGTTCCGGTTTGCTCGAAGTTATCGGTCGCGTGCCTTGGCGTTGGTCCTGGAGCGGCGGTTTCCGGAGTTGGACGATCGGTTGATCACGGCGATCGAGATGGCCGAAGACGGTGATGCAGGGTTGACCGAGTTGGGCCGTGCGATGCTCGAGAAGACTCGGCGCGACGTCATCGAGGCGAGTCGCCGATTGAAGGTGGGCGACGTTTTCCAGAAAAAGCCATTGCGACGTGCCGTACTGATGGCGGTCGGGCTTGTGGTTTCGATCGGAGGCCTGGCGGCGGCCGATTCTGCCGTGATCACCCGCTGGGCTGACGGGTACCTGTCGCTCAAGGAGACGTACTGGCCGCGCGAGTACCAACTGGTGGTCACTGTGGTGCGTGGGCCGTCTCAGAGCGACGTGCCGATCGAACCTGGAACTCCGTACCGTCATTCTCGAGGCGATGATCTGGTGTTGTCGATCGAGGTGAAGTCCGATCCATTTCTGCCCGGGCTCGCTCCGCTTGCGAGTGTTGAGGTGACGTACGTGACGGCGGGCGGATCGGGGCGTGGAGTCTGTTCGCAGAGGGGACCTCACCAGTTTCGGTTCACTCGAGCTGGAGTGCTCGAGGATTTGAGTTTCCGGGTAGCCGGTGGCGATTTCATCAACCGTCATCCGTACCTGGTGCAGGTGGTCGAGCCGCCGACCTTGGAACAGATCGTGCTCGATTGCCGTTACCCTGAGTACACCGGTCTCAATCCGCCTGGTGACAGCAGCCAGAGGACTCGGCAGACGGTGCAGGGCATCCAGGTGGATCTGCCGCTCGAAACCGATGTTGTGCTACAGGCACGGACGAACAAGCCGTTTGTGGAAGCTCGCATCGAGTTCGACAATTTCCGATTGGTGCTCGACGAGAAGAATGGTGTGCCGGAGGCGTGGTTCGAGCGGGAGGCTGAAGACGGCCAGGCGGTCCGTCGTCTTGCGATCGATGTGCACCAACTGCTGCAGCTCGACAGCGACGGGTCGGTCCGGTGGCCGTCGAGGGTCTTGAAGCTGCCTTTGTTGGTCGGGACCGGTTCGCAAGCGAGTCTGGACGAGTTGTTTGCCGAGTCGGGTGCGGGGTCTGGGGCCCGGCTTTCGGGACCGATTCCGTTGCCAGCGGACGTGCAGATCCGGATTGAGATTCTCGACACCGACGACATTCAAAGCCGCGACCCGTCGCGTTTGACGATCAATGGCATTGTGGATCAGCCCCCGGAGATCGAGACCGGTCTGCGAGGGATCGGCAGTGAGGTGACTCGGATTGCTCGGATCCCGATCATCGGTCTGGTGCGGGATGACTACGGTGTCGACGAGGTGCACTTCGAGTACCAGGTCGTCGGTCGAGAG
>CAVOEV010000243.1:0-7269 GCA_963694825.1 Planctomycetota bacterium | reverse complement strand
AGGAGCCGCCTCCAGGAATCCTCCGTGTTCGGGTTGGACCGACTCGAGAACCGAAAGCACTCGCCCTCGCACCAGGCGGCGAATGCACCACGACAACGGGTTCCTCGGACGACGCGAATGAAAACGGACCAGGCCGATGGCGATCAATGCCGGCAGAGCGTAACTGACGACAGGAAGCCTGACGGCCTTGTAAAAGGCCGGCGGCAACGCCGCCAACTCGAACGGCAACGCGATCACACGACGCCAGTCGACCAGACCGGCCAGGGCACAGTGAGTCAGGATCGGGACCGAAAACGTCCGATCGGTGCCATAGCGTGCCAGCACAGCATCCACGCCGCCAGCTCGCTCAATATATGACTCACTACCGGCTAACACCTCCGACAATCGATCCACTTCCCGATTCGGCCCTGCCGCAGCCACCGCAGTCACCGCAGTCAACGTGGCGTGAGCAAGCATGGTTGTCGAGATGTTGCTGAAGCTGCGTGTCGTGTCGCCCCATCCTCCGTCATCGTTCTGATGATCCACCAACCACTCGAAACCCGACCGAACCAGGCTGCCCAGCTCGTCCGCCCGATCGCCGGCTCGACCAGACTGTACGTACAGGTGCAGCGCCATCGTGGCGGTAGCGGTCGAAAGTGCCGAGGTCGAGAGTTCTCCAGACCAGTTTCGCTGTTCGGATTGCTCGGCCAGCAGCCTGTCGCACGCGGTTTGTTCGGCCGACCGCAACCGGGACAACAACATGTCGGGTCGATTGTCAGATGTCATCGCATGCCTCTGTGCGAGCGACGCGATCGCTCAGAGATCCATCGCGTCGAGGCCATCGAAGAGATCGTCCAATTCGTCGCGCTGGGTTACATCGCTGTCGGCCTGACGCATTGGCATGCCCACGCTCACCCCCACCGCGTCCCGGCCGTCGCGGACCAGCTCGACGTCTCGCTCGGAGACCGCCGCATTCAGGCCCGTCGCACTGCCAAACAACCGCGACAGATCGATCTTCAACGCTCCGACATCACCCAACGCACCGGCCACAGCAGGCTCCTTGTGCAACGGGAACACGATCGCGTTCTCCGGACACACCCGGCTGCAAGCCGGACAGCCCTTCTTGCAGTTGTCCTGCTCCTCGACCAGGATCCGATCCTGCCCGTCGACTCCGTACACCCCAAACAGACAGAAATCGATGCACTCCATGCAATTCGTGCACCGCTCGTAGTCGATCACCGGATACCAACGACGCTTCGACGGCTCGATCCCACTCTCACCACTCAGCACCGACAACGGATCCAGATACCTCTCCAACTGCTCGGGCTCGGGTGAACCGGCGATCCAGTCCATCAGGTCAACGGTCCCAACCGAGTCGTCCAGCACAGGCACCGACTCGATACCGGCTCGCAGCTCGTCGCCAATCCGGGCAATCTCTTCGAGATACAACTGCGGATCCGAATCCAATCCGAGGTCCAAACAATAAATGCTGCGGTCCGGCAGTTCGACTCCACCAACCCCCCGAGCCTCGGGGATCTCGACGTCCTCGTCTTCCTCCTCCACCAGCAAAGTATCAGCCTGGTGCCCCTTGATGTCCGCTCGGTCCAGCAGCCAGTGAGCCGCACGTGGGTACATCCAGCAGAGCACCACCAGGTGGCCACCGATCGACTGAAGGAAGCGGGTTCCCGAGTGGCCCGAGTCGAGGTTGTAGAGATGGGGGACGACGGCCACGTCGAGTGTTTCATCACCCAGCAACGCGGCCACCAGCTCCTCCTCAAGATGCCGCCTCGCCGGGTTCTTGCTCGACGTTTGAGACACGACGACGGTCAAAGTCTTGGTGGCAATCAATTGAGTTGTCCCTTGATCATTCGCTGAGTATCTTCCCAACCGTCGTTGAGCACGTCGAGATAATCGCCCGGGCTTAGCAACTCGGCTTCGGTCCTGAACCGATACAACCAACCCTGATCATACCCGGATGTGTTCACCGCCGACGGATCGTCCAATGGAGCGTCATTGAAATTTAGTACGTGGCCATCCTCCGGAGCATACAGGCTCGAGACCGCCTTGGAACTCTCGATCTCACCGATCTCCTGCCTGGCACTCACATCGGTGTTCGGGTCGATCGTCCAGTCCAGAAAGAAGACATCCTGCAACAGGCGGACTGCGTACGACGTCAATCCGACTTTCAAGGCGTCTCCGTCCTCCTGCAACCAAAGGTGATTCCAAGCATAAAACCGGTCCCCGGGCACCAACGCCTCGTACTCGCCCATCATGAAGACCAGATTGTCGGTCATGGACATACCTGGGCACAAGGCGATTGGCGAATGGACTGGGGAAGGCTGCTAGTAGAAACGCTGCCCGTGCGGCATGCAAGGAGGCCGGAATCCAAAACGGCGTCAGCCGCGGCCGAAGTATGGTGCCAGCTGTTCGTCGTCCTGAGCGGCCGTCAAACGACTGACGACGGTCACCAACAACAACGACCCGAAGAACCCGAAGACGAACGGATGCAGCGATACGACAGGATCAACCAACGGCTTGAAGAAGATCGCAGCAATGTAGATCAGCCCGCCGCCAGCCAGGCCGGCGGTGACACCCGTCGCGGTGGCCCGTCGCCAAAACAACGTCGCCAACGCCGGCCAAAACAACGCCGAGGCGGCCCCGCCGACGTAGTGAATCACCAGCGGCTGAAGAAACCTCGGCTCGATCATCAACGCGCCCACAAACACGCCCGCACCAGCCAAAGCCGTCACCGTGTAACTCAGACGGCGGACAACCGTATCAGTCAGTCGTACCGCAAAGGACTTCTCGATCAGGTCTCTCACCACACAGGCACTGATCACCAACAACGCCGAATCAACAGTCGACATCACCGCCGCAAACGGCGCGGCGATCAACAACCCGGCCAACAGCGCCGGGGCCGCGTCCAGTTCCACCAGTCTCTGGACCAGGGCCGGCATCGCCTGGTCGGATTTTCCCGGCGGCAATTCGACGCCCAGGGCCGGAGCACAGTTCATCGTGATCAGGCTGCTGCCATACATCAGCAGGAAATAAGGAGCCAGCACGATCAAGGCCCGACGCAATGCCCGCGTGTCTCGAAATGCCAGCATCCTCGGAACCGTGGTCGGCATCATCACCGCGCCCAGTGATCGGATCAGGAATAACGACAACCCCATCCCTAACGGCAGAAAGACTCCACCCATCTCCTCGTCCCCCGGCTCGGTCTGCTTTCTCGGGCCAGGTGGATACAGGTAGGCGTGCCGATCTGTCTCGACACCATGCTCGGCCGCCTCGGGATCCACCCGCACCGCCTGTGAGTGCTCGCCGGTCAACGTCGCCCGCTCGAGGCTTCCAACCGCCGACAATGTCACGGGGACCAGCAGCACGACACCCACAATCATCACGATGCCCTGCAACGTGTCAGTCCACGCCACCGCCCGGAAGCCTCCAAAAGTGGTGTAGGCCACCACCGACACGGCGAACAGCAGCAACCCCATCGTGTAACTCGTTTCGAGCAGACTCTCCAGAATCCTCGCTCCGGCCACGAACTGAGCCACCAGGTAGACACTGGTCGTCACCAGGATCACCGCCGAATACGTCACACCCACCGCGTTGGAACCGAATCGGTCTCGAAGCAAGTCCACCAAGGTCAACGCACCGGTTCGCCGAGCCAGACGGTTGATCCGCTTGCCGACAATCCCCAGGCCGACCACCGCCGTCACGATCGATCCGCTGACCCAGAAGGCCATCGTCCAACCATACGAGTACACCAGCGACGGATAGCCCAGGAAACTGCCGCCACTGGCCAAGGTCGCCACCCACGACATCGCCAGCACCCAGGCCCCGAAGCTGCGGCCCGCCACGAAATACTCGGTCCGGAAATCACCGGTCTTCTGGTAGCGATGCGAAAAAAACGTGATCACGGCCACGCCCAGCATGAACAAGCCGAACGGGATCAGAATTGCGTAGTCACGCTGGCCAATTCGGTACCACGCCGGTGCGATCTCCCCAACAGTCTCAGCCAACAGACCCGTCATCCGCTCACCTCGCGATTCACCGAGCCCATTTCGACGACGCGAGCCGAGTCGACCAGGCTGTCCGAATCGAAATCGTCATCGGCAAGCACGCGGACGGCGAACCACCAGGCCGCAACAACCTCGAGACACCACGGAACCACCAGGCCCCAGACAACCCACGACGGGATGCCCAGGATCAGAGCAGGAACCTCTGGCCGCTCTGCAACCGGGACGTAGCCCCAACCCACCACGACCACCAGCGTCCAACTCAGGCCGGCCAACCACAGCAAGACCACGATCCTCACTTCGCGCAGACACTGACTCAGATGCCGTGACTCGGGATCTCCCATCACCGGCACGCCCAACGCTTCAGTCGGTGTCGTCTCCAGCGGCAAATCGAGGCTCCTCGCCCGGGACGGGTGAATTGACGAATGTCCCACGTGCCAGCACGGCCTCGCGGCCGCCGTGCGACGCAACCAACTCGGCCTGGTCCGACCTGGCTCGACCATCCACCTCATCCGGATCCACAATCTCGCCCAGCAATCGCTCCATCCGTTCCCGGATCTCTCGACTCCCAGGATCGTCGGACAAGTCGACCAGTTCCTGAGGATCCTGTTCGAGATCGAACAACTGAGGCGACTGGCCGACGTAGTGGATGTACTTGTAGGACCCGTGACGAATCATGAAGCTACCGGTCGTCGCGCCCACCGCGTGGTACTCGCTGAATGCCGCACGACCCAACTCCTGGCCTCCGGCTATCGACCACAACGACCGCCCCGGCAACCCCTCGCCTGCCGACTCGTCCCCAGCTTCGAGACTCACTCCCAGTGCTTCGAGAATCGTCGGGTGGCAGTCCACCAGCGAGACCGGGTCGCAGGTCGACTGGCCCTGGGGTACGTCGGGACCGGCCACGATCAGCGGCACGGCGGCAGATTCTTCATACAAAGTGAACTTACCCCACAGCCCCCGTCGCCCCATGCTCTCGCCGTGATCGCTGGTGTAGATGATCCGGGTCGAATCCGACAACCCGGTGGATTCGAGCGAGTCGAGCACGCGGCCGACCTGGCGGTCGAGGTGAGTGCAGGTCCCGTAGTAGGCCGCCGTGACCTTGCGAATCTCATCGTCGGTGAACGGACTGTCGTAACTCATCGTCCTCCGCAACGTTCGTAAAGCCGGATGATCGGGCTGCTCGTCAGGCCGATTCTGTACCGGCAGAGGAATTTCGTCGGGCGGGTAGAGTTCGAAGAGTTCCGGCGGAGCGATGAATGGAGGGTGCGGGCAGACGAAGCTGCAAAACAACATCCAAGGAGCCGACTCGGACTCGGATTCGCGAGTCTGGAGCCACTGGATCGCATGATCGGCAATCTCGATGTCGTAGTCGCTGTAGGTCGAGGTCCCCGGTCCCGCCTCGGTCACACCACCACGCATGCCCGAGCGAATCGGAGGATCGTCACGGATGGCACCCATCACGTCGCCGACCCCATCGACCACGTTCAATGGCACAATCCGATCACTGAATCCGTCGTCGTCCTCGACCGATCGGTAGTGCAACTTGCCGATCGAATCGACACGGTGACCGGCTGCCTGCAGACGATGGCCCCAACCCTGAACCCGGCCGTCGTACGGGAACGCATTGTCCCAGTAACCGATGTCGTGCACATATCGACCCGTCGCCAGGCTGGCTCGAGCCGGAACACAAATCGGGCTGTTCGTGTAGGCGGCGTCGAAACGCACACCTCGAGACGCCAGACTGTCGAGATTGGGGGTCTGGATCGTCCGGTGGCCGTAGCACCCCAGAGTGTCACGGTTGTGCTGATCCGAAAGAATAAACAGCAAGTTGGCCGGTTGCATCGACTCTTACCTCAAGTCGGTAATCCGGAAACGCTTCGCGAGTCTGCCAGCGGACCTGCCATGATGCAAGGCCCAGACAGACCAAGCCGCCGCGTGCCACTACAATCGTTACAGCCGGCAAGTTTCTCGAACACGCCCGGCCAATCATCTTGCATCGCCATGACCGGCACCTAAACTACAGCAGGCACGTTGGGATCGGCTGACGCCAATCTCTTCACCAGTCCCATAAGACAACTCCCTGTGTCGACACAGCTTAGGGTTCGTTTCGGCGGAGACTTTCAACATGGCCAGCAAGTATCTGAGCATCGAAGAGGCGGTCGAAATCCTTGGGATTCCCCAGGACCAAATCACGCGACTGCGTGAAGCCGGTGAATTGCGTGGATTCGCCGACCGCGGGACCTGGAAGTTCCGGACCGAAGACATCGAAGAGTTTGCTCGAACCCAACAGGCCGATTCGTCCGAAGACGGTGGTCTGGGCGCCCAGGACCTGCTGCCGATCGACGACGACTTCAACTCGCAGGGAACCACCTCGCTGCTCGACGATGACGATGAAGTGAGTGCCGATCAGCCGACTCTCCTGCAGCCATCCGTCGACGACGAACCGCTTCTCTTAATCGACGATGTTTCCGACAGCGACGTGCGGCTGGTGATCGACGCAGAACTCGAACCCGAAAACCTCGGAGAATCCGACAGCGACGTCAGGTTGGTGCTCGACGAGGACCCGATGCTCGGAGCTTCTGACAGCGAGGTCCAGCTGGTTTCCAATCCGCAAGCCACCGACGACATGGTCGGCAGCGACAGCGACGTCAAACTCGTCGCCGCCGATCCGCTCGATGTGACCATGATCGAAACGCCGCGCGGAGCCGAAAATCTTGAATTGACCGAAATCTCCGAAGAGAGTTCGCTTGCCCTGGAACCGGCCGCCGACAGCGGCATCTCGCTCGAAGCCGTCGCCGAAAGTGGCATCAGCCTCGAAGGAGCCGACGAAAGCGGTATCAGTCTCGAACCGTCCGGAAGCGGAGTCGAACTCGGTGACGTCACGATCGCCGACAGCGGCATCGCCCTCGACCTCGACGACGGGTCCGGGATCGCTCTGGACCTGAACCTGAAAGCCGACGAAACACAGCTCGAAGTGCCAGCCCTGGTCGACGATGGCACCGATTTCGAAATGGCCGGTGCCGACGACGACGACGACAACGAAACCAGTACCGACACCAGCGTACTGCTGTTCGACGACGAAGACGATGCCGACGACTACTCGGCAACCGTCGTCAAGAAGTCCGACGATGTGGATATCTTCGACGAGTTCGGAGACCTCGACGAAGATGACGACCTGGATGTCGTCGACGACATCTTCGGTGAAGATGATGAACTCGAAGACCTCGACGTCTTCGACGCCGATGATGATCTCTTCGACGACGAAGAA
>CAVOEV010000242.1:0-7296 GCA_963694825.1 Planctomycetota bacterium | reverse complement strand
CTCGACGTCATCCACCGCACCGGCTCCTCAGGTGACACACTCGGCGGACACCTCGTCTGGAGAAAACGACTCAAGAGCAAGACCGCTGTGCTGAAGTTTGCAGATCCCAAGCGGCTGGCCGGAATCTCAGAGACCGGCATCACGATGGTCTGTGCCTCGAGAATCCTCATGCCGGCCCCCGCCAGGGAACAGCGGCACGAGTCCCATGGGGGCGGCGAACAGGCCAGGCACCAGACCCTGCTGGTCATCCAGCACAACGCCTACCAGCACCTGGTCCTCTACCAGCAGGCCACGACGGGAGACAACACATCGGCTCCCCGCTTCCGGCGCATAGGCCGGGCCGAGTCGCCCGATGCGGTGCTGTCTCTCTCGGACCAGGCCTGGCCATCTCTTTGTGACTGGGACAACGACGGCGACCAGGACCTGCTGGTCGGCGGCGGCTACGGCTGGCCTCAAATCGTGATCAACAGCGGCAGCGACGAGTCTCCCCGTTACGAAAACGCCCGCCGGATCACATCGATGGGCACCCCGCTGCGGCTGCTCCGTAACCCGATCCTCGGCTCACCCGCCAGCGGACACAACATGGGCTACCCCTACCCGGTGCTGGTCGATTGGGACGCCGACGGTCGGCCCGACCTGTTCTGCCCCAACGAGACCAACCGCATCTTCTGGTTCCGAAATATCGCCAAGCGAGGCCAGCCTCCGAAGTTCGGACCTCGGCAACAGGTCCTCTGCGACGGTTTCCCCGACTCGCCGGAACTCAAGACGCTCTCGGCCACCCGAGCCGCCTCGTCACGCTCCAACAACGGTATCTATCCCACCGAACCCAACCGCCCGTTCTTTTGGCGAACCGGTGCCGCCGTGGCCGACTTCAACGGCGACGGACTGCTCGATGTGATCACCTGCGAGGGTTCGGTGCTCAGGGCCGCACTGTACACACAGTACCGCGACGGACGCGGCAACCTGAAACTCAAACGCGACTCGATCGTCAGGCTCAAGGACGGTCGCGAATTGACCGGAGCCGTGGCCGGGCGACGTGCCGTCTGGAGCGAGTCGTTCCGGCCCGTCGACTGGGACCGCGACGGGCTGCTCGATCTGGTCTACAGCATCGCCGGTTCGCACCACGGCACGCTCGAGGGGGGCAGCATCTACCTGCTCCGCAACGTCGGCACCCGTACCAGCCCGCTCTTTGACGCCCCCCGCACCATGAAGTGCTATGGCCGAGCGATCCGCATCACCAACCACGGACCTCATCCCTGGATCGGTGACTACAACGGAGATGGACTGCCCGATGTGATCGCGTGTGTCGAGTGGAGCGTCTACCCCTACTACTCGCACGCGGCCCTGGTGATGGATAAGCCGCCCACCGTCAAGCTGCAGCAGGCCACCCAGGTCCGCTGACGCCACCGCGAGCCAGCAGCCCGTTGTGAAAAACTCAGGTTCGGGCACCCGCCGGGGTCAGACGCCCGCCACGGATCGTCCTTGCTCCACCTGCTCCAGGCATGACGCCTCCGTGAACACGCGTTATCTCCCGGTACCCGCCGAGCGAGGGGTGGGGGCGCGGATTCCATTTCCGGCGGGAACGGTTTAGCCACGCTTCATCGCGTTGATGATGGCCAGGACGGCCTCACTCCCCGCTCAAGGCGAAAGCGTCAGCCCACGTGAGACGCTACGGACGTGGGGGGAGCCGACGCAATGGCGGTCTCGGCGGCTCTCACGCAAGTGATGTCCTCGTGACCACTTGCGTGTTTTTCTTAGACGCCAGATGCCGCTCAGTTTCCCTGCCAGGCAAAGTGACGAGTCAGCTCAACCCCACTCGTCTTCGGGCAGATGCGAACATCCAACTCGTACTTCGGTTGCGTCGTCGACAGTTCTCTTTGAACCGTTACATGGACGACATCACCCTCGACCACCGCGATTGGCTTGCTGAACAGCTTCACGTAGGGCGTCGACCAGTTGGTCCGCTGATGCAGGCTGTTGATCACCGTCTGCTGGTCCACGTGAATCTCGAGAAACAACACCAGGCCTTCCAAGTCGCCGGCCCGGGAAATGACCAACTCCAGTTCCCGACAATCCGTCAGCGGCATGTCCTCGCAAAACACGGTCGTCTCGAATTCCGCAGCCGGCCCCAGGACATTCCCCGGCGGAAAGTTGAAGACCTTGTACAGGTCGGCCTGCTGAAATGAAAACAGCAGCTGGCCCAGTCCGCTGATCGCGGCATCCAGCAGCGGTAGCTTCAGCGGTTCCACCGGACAGATCCAGGTCGTACACGCATGCGGAATGAACTCGGCGTCCGGACTCAGAAACCTCTGCTTGGCATCATTGACCACCAGCGTCATGCCTTCGGCACTGCCCACAGACCCGACGATTTCATGGACCAGTACGTCGCACGGCTCGGCCAGTTCGACATCGGTCGAAAAGCCCGACACCAGTTCGATGTCCGACGCCATGCCAGACCGCTCGATTCGCCGCTGTGCGGTTTTCAGACTCTGCGAGTTCTCCTCAATGGCATACACCTTCTCGGCACCCGCCCGGACACACATCTCAGCCAATACCGCACTCGCCCCCGTACCAATGTCGACCACCCGCTTGCCGGACACCAGCTTCCTGATCACCGTCTCGTAAGCAACGTTCCGCACCGAGTCGTCGAGCAGAATCTGGTAGGCCCCGTCCGTGTAACTCTGGTTCATCTCCCGATTGTCCATCTGAGTCCGCCGCAGACAGAGAATCACCCCACGCTCCCGAAGAACACGAAAGACAAACCCCTTCAAACGGTCGAAAACAACATCAAACATCTAGGCAGTCACCAAAACTCACAAACGCGGGTGCGGCAACCCCGGCTTGGAAATGCGGTCGATGTGGTAGTTGTGACACTTCAGACAACTGTCACCCACCCTCTGCCGAGTATGGCACGTGGCACACTGCTCGCGCTGCATCGACCGCAGGCCGCTGCTCAGCACGCCAAACGGATTGCCCGCGATGTCCGAAACAACTCGAGCCATCGCAGTCTCCCGTCCCACCAACGACAAGTCGGACTCCGACGGCCGACGGATCGGATGACAACTATGGCAAGTCATCTTCAAGGTCAGGTGAGGTCGATGCGAGAACTTCACGAACCGGGATCCTGAACCCGACGACGAAAATGGACTCCAGACGATCCGAGACGCAGGCCCTTCGGTCTGCCCGACCGTGTGACACTTCATGCATCGACCGCTTCTGACCTGAAACGGACCCGACAGCTCCAACAATATCCACTGCAACGCACGTCGACCATCACCGTCGTCAGACACCCGACCCGACTCTCGCAACTGAAGCCGTACGGCAACCTCCATCCACGCACGCAAGAACCGGTCGGCATGCTCGGTCGGACGGTAACGGATCGACGAATCGGAATCGTCGGCATACCAGCCCCGCTTCGAACCTTGCTCGGTCGGTCGGTCGGTCGGTTGCTGACCCGACTCGAGCCGCTCGGCTGGAGCAGCGGCCGCGGCCGACGCCTCGTTCGGCCGAGGCGAATCCTGCGGCTTCGGATCCGGTTCGGGCTCCTCGATCAGCCAACGGCCAATCGAATCCTGGATCGTCCGACGAGACCATCCGACCGTCAGATCAGCCAGATCAGAACCACTCACGTCTTCGCCCAACACGGCCAGCAATCGTGCTCGCAAGACCGACTCGCCACCCTCGGCCACATCCTCCCAGAGCTTACGGATCGCCAAGACCAATCGCTCGACCTCCAACAACGTCTCGGCCGATACACCACCCAGATCCCGCAAGTTGATCCTGTTGTCTTGGATCGACCGATACGTCCTGGCAATCCCCGCATCGGCAGACAACAGCACCATCATGAAGGGCGACAACGACGTGTCCGGGCCCAACAGTCGCCCCGTCACCGGCCACTTGCCGATCGCCTGGCTCAACTTCCTGCCATTCTCGCTGTCGAGATCCAGGACCGGCAGATTCAGAAAGGCGATGCCCGGCAAGGCATCGCTCTGGATCTGGCCAGAATGACAACTGCCACAACTCTCGGCGAATGGCTTCAACACGCTGAATCCGCCCGACCGGTCGTCCTGATGACAAGACAAACACGACTCGGGCTTCACACCATCCGGCATCGTTCTGGTGAACTCGACAAAGTGCTGCCCGTAATGCGAGTTGTGATCGAACGACGAGCCACTGCGTGCCGGAGCCGGATAGTCGACCAGTTCGGGATGCCCGTCAGAAAAACTGTGAAAACTGCTCGTGTGACACCGCTGGCACTGCAGGTTCGTCATGTGAGTCAGGTCGGCCTGTCGACCGCGATGCTCGCGATGACACGTGCTGCAAACAAGAGCGCCTTCGTGACCGACCGGAACGTTGGCCACCAACCTGGCCAGGTCCAGCTCGATCAAGCCGGCCGTCTCGCGCCCGGTGTCCTGCAACCGCTTGGTGATCGCCTGCAACCGGCCCGGCGACAGGTTGTGCGGATACAATGCGTACTTGTCTTCAAAGTCGTCATGACACTTCAAACACCGACGACTCTCCTGCGCGCCGGCATGTCCCGATAATGCCGAACTGCTCCACTCGATGATCCCATCATTCCCCGCCGTGTGGCAGGTCCCACAATCGTGGCGGAAGCTGCGGTGAGCCTCGGTCAGTTTGCCCGGGGACAGCAGACGACCCGCCCATGTGGGCTGGCTGGTGCCCGGTTCACCCTGCGAAAGACCACCTCCGAACAGGAACGCCAAACACCCAAGAGCCAAGGCCGTCGACAGGATCGTCAGCCGCTTGCGCCTGGCCAGCAGGCTCCGAACCGGAGAACACGGTGGTACCTGCTCCGAACAACTGCCATCGGCCAACGGGCCGGCTTCGCAACGTCCGCCCCACGCCGCCGGCCGTACACACTGATGACCGTCTCCCTGCGGTGCCGGTACGCAGACATGGTGAGCCTGACACTGACCCCGCACATCCGGACCAACCGGACACGGCTGGCCATCCGACAGATGACCGCATACCCAGGGCCGATCCGGACGCTCGTAGGAACTGTCCTTGTGCTCGAAAGATTGAAGCGGATCGTTCATCGAATGCCTCCGGCGAACGAATAAACCAACACCAGGTGAAACACCACAAAAACCAACAATCCCGATGTCAACGGAATGTGCACAAACAACCAGTACTTCAGCAACGCCTGCAAAGCGTACTGGTAGTCGAGATCGTCCTTTTGCTTCACCCGCTCAACCATGTCACCCATCACCGACTTCTCGACCTCGGACAAATAGCCCTCCTGCGACTGGATCTCCCTGAGCAACTTCAATCGCGGTCGCTGGAGGTGCAATACGTGACTCCAGAAGTTCCTCGGCCGCTCGAAAAACGACTTCAGGCGGGACGCATAAAACGCCGGGACCACCGTCGACTCGGCCTGCGAACCACACTCCAGAACCATCGCTTCCACCTCGTCACGGATTCGACGCACAAAAATCGGGATCCGCTCGAACAGCACCTCCTGAGAATCTCGTGCTCGAGTGGTCAGCCGAGGCGGAATCCATCGCGACAACAACAGACCGATCACTCCACTGAAAAACACCCCCAGGAACAACGCCGACAAGACGACTTCGAAACCACCGTTTGGAACCCGGCCGGCAATGTGCACGACGAAAACGACACCGCTCAACAACCCTCCATAAATGTGGAACTGCAGCCAGGTTGACGAACTGCCCAAAGGCAGAAATGGCAGCTTCTTTCTGATGTTGTAGGCAGCCAACAACGCCACCAGCGAAAACAACAGCCAGCCAGACACAAAGGCAACCGGATACAACGACACCGATAGCAACCGGTCGATGACGATCACGACAATCGACAACAGCAACAGGATGCCCAGGTTGCGCCGGCGGCGAATCGACAGGCTCTTCATCAACTGACCAGGCTCTCGATCGTTTCGAACTGGTTCAGATCAACACGAAACAGTGCATCGTGTGGACAGGCACTCTGGCACGACGGACCACCCAGCTGATCGACACACAAATCGCACTTCGTCGCCTGCACCAACGGCTTGCTCGACGCCTCGCGCAAGAATCCACCCCGCTCGTCACGGACCTCGACCATGCGGATCGCGTTGTACGGACACTTGTTGGCACACGACGAACAGCCGATACAGGTCGCCTCGTTGATGACCACCTGGCCCTCGAGCTGATCGCTGTGAATCGCTCCGGTCGGACAGTCGATCATGCAGACCGGGTCCGAACAGTGCATGCACGCCGTGGCAATCATGAAATGGTCGTGGACCGGGCCGTGACGAATGAACCTCGGATTGTTGTCGTGAGTCGCAGCACAGGCCCGAACACAGTCGTCGCATCGAGTGCAACGATCCAGGTCGATGACCATCGCAGCCGTGCCCTGCACAAACCGCTCGTCGACCAGGAACTCGAGAAATGCGTCACTGGCATGGTCGGTATGGTCGGTATGGTCGGTATGGTCGGCATGGTCCCGCGGGTCAGCCGGACCGGGCTTGGCAGCTGGAACCGGCACGGCCGACGGCTTCGTCAACAGCAGTTCCTCGACCAGGTGAGTCGGGATGACGACGACGGAAAGGAATCCGATCGCCCGCAACGAGTTTTTCAGTTCGGCATGAGACGATTGGCCCGCGCTGGCCCGAATCTCGTCAAAGCCGTAGGTATGGCCGGGCGACAGATACCCGACCGTGCGATGGCCGTGGTGATGCTTGTGACTGAGCCTCGCCAGGCCGCTGCGGATCAGGATCAAGCCGTCAGGATAACCACCCTCCCGAGCAACCAGCGGTTCACCTTCAAAACCCGAATCGACACCCTGCTGGGCCATGTCCTTGAACGGCCGAGCCGAATCGTATTCCCCGAACGTCTCGAAAATGGCCGTGTCGCAGATCGTGCTAAGTTGCTCGTCGTCAAGATGCTCGAACAGTCGGTTGGATCGAAGAAACGATAGGAGTGCCCGTTCGCGGAACGCCTGGTCGATCTGTTGCTTCAGTGCTTCGTCACGTTTCATGACGTCGCGCAACCCCTGCCACCTCACTTCAAGCAACTCCACCTCGCCCTCGGCAAACACCGTGGCTGTCCGAGGAGTTCGGCCCAGGGCGGCGATTTCGCCAAAGAAGTGAGGCGCTTCCATGCGGGCGGTCAGGTGCTTGTCGAGCACCGCATTGACATCCGCCAAGTAGACTCGCGTCTCTTCACCGCTTCCCTGTGAAACCGATGCGACCCCGGCTGCAGCATCGCCGCCGCCCCGGTATTCCGGCTCGGGGTGCCGGTTCCAGAGCTGAGCGACCACCTGAAACAGACTCTTACGCTG
>CAVOEV010000241.1:0-7309 GCA_963694825.1 Planctomycetota bacterium | reverse complement strand
CGGAACCATCCGCCCGTATCAATCACCAGCAGACTGCCGTCGGCGTCTTCGAGTACGTCGGTGGGATGGAAATCGGGATCGTCACTGACCAGAAAATCACTCTCGGTCGTCCGGAATGTCGCTCCGTCTCTAACCACCACGCTGCGGACCACCTTGTGAGTGTTGAAGAGCGTGGTGAACAGGTTTCCCCGGTACCCGGCGCCAAACTCCGTCGATCGGTAACGAGTCATCCCCGACACCGCGACATGACCCATGCGGGCCAATGGCGGCATCAACGGACCCGTCTTGGGGAACTCCGACACGCACGCCTGGTCAAAACGCGGATACGCACCCCCGTCCACCCAGTGCACCAAGCAATCGACTCGAGGCCGACCCAAGAAAATGTTGACGCTGCCGATCATCTCGCCGGTCGACAGAAAATCGACCTCCACCGGATTATCCATCCCACCACCACACCAGGTCTGAACGTCGCTCCCGTCCAGCCGACAACTGAAGATCCTCGCTGCCTTGCCCTGGCTGGTCACCTTGCCGTTCTTGTCTCGGAACTCGTGACCGTGACGCCCGTCACACCAGTACAACCGGCCGTTGGGGCCCAGGAAACAACCGTGAATGCTCGCGGCATTGCCGCTGAAACCAAACGTGTCGACCAGGATCGTCCGCTCGTCCGCCACCCCGTCGTCGTTCGTGTCACGCAGTCGCCAAATGTTGGGCGGACTCGCCACGTACAACGCACCACGATGCCACAATGCACCCATCGGCAACGTCATCTTGTCGGCAAACACCGTGCTGCGGTCGAACACCCCGTCGTCGTTCGTGTCGGCCAACATGCGGATCAGGTTCGGAGGATCCTTCAGCAAGTCGCCCGAACGGATGTTCGCACCAGAACTCGCAGCAATGAACAAACGACCACGATCGTCGAAACCTGCCAGCATCGGATGCTTCACTAATGGCGAACCCGCTGCCAACTCGATCGTGAACCCGTCGGGGACCCGAGGCAAACTGGCCGTGGCGACCGACGGCTCGGCCGCCTGCACCGATACACTCTCGACAAACACCACCGTAACCAACAGTCCGATGACGACGACGCGGGCAACTCGAGCGGTCCTGTTCAACTGCCATCCATTCATCGCAATACTCCAGATTCCAGAGACAAGCCGCACACAACTGGCCGCTCGAACGATCTTACCCGCCTCCTGATCCTCCTCGCCACGCCAATCACTCGCCGCAACCCATCCACTCACTCGCCCACCTCACCACGAATCCGCTGCAGACGACGACGCGCCGCCGCCCGCTTGACCAACTCGTCGACCGTCACACCCACCAGGATCACCGCTCCAATGATCGCGTACTCAATATAGGTCGGCATCCAGTCGACCAGGGTGATCATGTTCTTCAACACTCGCATCAGCGCCGCACCAATCACCACTCCCAGGATCGTTCCCTCGCCACCCCGCAAACTGCAACCGCCCAGCACCGCCGCGGCAATCGCATACAGTTCATAGAAGTTGCCAAAGTCGACCGGTTGAGCCGAATTGATGTCGAGTACGAACAACACTCCACCCAACCCGGCCAATCCGGCACAGACCACGTAGGCCAGGATGATCATCCGATCCGTCCGAATGCCGCTGTAACGAGCAGCCTCCTCGTTGTTCCCCATCGCCAACAGGTAACGACCGTAGATCGTGTGGTTGAGAAACACCGAGGCCAGCACACCCACGGCCAGCAGGATGAACAGCGGAGCCGGCAGCCCGATTTTCAACGGGGCCCGGTCGACGACTACAACCCGAAGATCGACCCACTCGCCCGGTTTGACACCCCTGATCGTCTCCAGTGACGGAACGGTCAACTCCTGAGCAGCCTCGGACAACTCCACACCTGCATCGGCGATCATTTCCCACTCGCCCCCCGACTCGCGGGCCTCCACCACCACCAGCGTCGTCCGAGCCGGTAGATCCACTCGAACCTCCTGACGCTCACTCGCCTCGATCGCAATCGCCTGCTCAGAATCACGCGTCCCCACGCCGCATCCCAACAGGAACAGACCCAGCACCGACGTACACACCGGCCACAGCAGCCTCCTACGCAAAGTCCCCGACCCCTCCTCAACTCGGCGGCTCCGCATCCAGCCCCACACCGCCCCAACCGCCAGCAATACCCCACCGGCCACAATCAAACCCCACACCACCGGGATCCTCGCCAACTCGGCCGTCACGATCAGCTTCAGAGTCGGGTACTCATCGACCAAACCCTGGGTCTGGTCCTGGGTGAAACCACGGGTGATGCCGCGGTACAACAACAATCCGCACAGCGTGACCACGAACGGCTGGAGCTTCAGCTTGGCAATCAACAGCCCGTGAAACAGACCGATCGCCAAAGACGCCCCCAGCACGATCGACAACGCCACCGGGACACTCGTCCACGGCCGACGATCCAGTCGATACACACCAGACAACCCCGCTGGAACCGACTCGGACAACTCCAGCCGATCGCCGTCAACCGATACCACCCGAGCCGTGGACCCCTCGCGGCCGTCGTCCATGACAAACGTCACCCGGTCGCGAGCCGCCAGGCCATGGCCGACAACGATCAGCGAAGTGGTTCCGCCAGCCGAAGTGTCCAGCACCCGAGTCAACCGGCCGCGATCGGAATCGGCCTTGGGACCTGGCTCCAGAGTCACTCGGGTGCCGGTGACGGCGGTGACGGTGTACAGGCCGTCTGCGTCGCTGCGAGAACCCGCCAGTTGGACTCGGTCGCCAGCCGACAAGACGTCGGGAGGTCGAGCCAGTTCCAGAGTGGCACTCCGCGACGTGATACTCGAAACAGACATCTCGCCCACGACGACATAATCGACGTGCAACAGGAACGGCAACCCGCAACCGACCAGGCAGATGATCGATCCGATCGACAGATCGATGCCGCCGGTGATGATCACGAAGGCGACGCCAATCGAAATGATCCCGAACAACGCCGTTCGCTTCATCAGGTTCTCGAGATTGAACGGCTTCAGAAATGCGTCGCTCATGACCGCCGTCGCCACGAAAACAAACAGCAGCAGACCCAGGATGCCCAACACCGCTTTCATCCGACACCTCCCGTCGCCAACCGCATCACCGACTCCTCGCCCCCAATGCCCTCCAACACCGCACGATCCAACTCGCCGGCAATCCGACCTTCGTGCATCACCAGCACCCGATCCGACATTCGCAACACCTCCTCCATCTCGCTCGACACAAACAGAATAGCGACTCCGCGCAACGCAAGTTCCTCCATCAACTCGTAGATCTCCTGCTTCGCACCCACGTCGATCCCACGAGTCGGCTCGTCCATCAACAACACCCTCGGCTCCATCGCCAGCCACTTGCCCAACACCACCTTCTGCTGATTGCCTCCGGACAAGTACCGCACCACCTGCTCGCGACCCGGCGTCTTGACCCGCAACCGCCCAATCATCTCGTCACTGATCGATCGCTCGCGACGTCGATTCAGCCACCCAGCCCAAGAGTCCCGCTTCAACGATGCCAGGCTCAGATTCGCTCCCACAGACATCTCCAACACCAACCCCTGCCGCTTGCGGTCCTCGGGCACCAACGCCAGCCCCGCCTCGATGGCCGCGAACGGGTCCGACGGCAACAGATCCGACTCGCCAATCTGCAACCGCCCGCCCAACGCCCGAGTGATCCCGAACACGGTCTCCAACAACTCGGTCCGTCCAGCACCCACCAACCCGGCCAACCCGACGATTTCTCCGGAGCGGATCGAGAAGTCCAGGCCGTGAGCCGGGAACGCAGCAGACCGTAGGCCGCGGGCCTCAAGGACCACCTCGCCCAACTCCCGCTCCGTTCGCCGGCCAGACAACTCGATGTCACGTCCCACCATCAATCGGACCATCGCATCATGAGTTATCTCGTCTCCTGACAGCTCGCCCGCATTGGCTCCGTCTCGCAATACCGTCACGCGATCCGCCAACCGCAAGACCTCGCCCAGGCGATGCGAGATGTACACGATGCTCCGACCCGCATCTCGCAACTGCTCGATCACCGCGAATAGACTCTCCGCCTCGACCTCCGAAAGACTCGACGTCGGCTCGTCCATGATCAACACACGGGCGTCCACCGAAAGTGCCTTGGCGATCTCGACCAACTGCTGACGACCAATCGACAACTCCGAAACCGGCGTGGCCGGATCCAGGTCCAACCCGACCATCCGAAGAAATCGCCACGACCGCTCGTGAGCCTGCCGGTGATCGATCAGGACCCGGCCGGGTCCACGTCGAGGTTCTCGTCCAAGAAAGATGTTGGAGGCGATATCGAGATTGTCGGCGAGATTGAGTTCCTGGTGGATCAACGCGATCCCTGCCGCCAACGCTGCTTCGACACCAACACCGCTGACAATCTCCAATGACTCGCCATCCACCAGCAACTGGCCGCTGTCGGCCGACTGCACGCCGGCCAGGATCTTCATCAATGTGCTCTTGCCCGCACCGTTCTCGCCGATCACCGCCAGCACCTCGCCAGGCTCGACCAACATCTCGACTCGGTCCAATGCCACCACGCCCGGGAATCGCTTGGTGACCGCACGGACTTCGAGCAACCGAGTCGGCCGACAGGCTGGCAAATCGTTCGACATCACGCGGCCTAACGGCCTTCGAGTACCGAGTCGGCCGGGTCGAAACGGGACGAATCCACCGAACGGCCCAGCAAAGCGTCGATCACACCCTGCCGACGCAGCCGTGCGTTGTCCTGCTCAAGTCGACCGATGAACAACATCACCTTGCCTCCATCCGGCAAAGCCTCGCGGATCAACTCGCCACACATCCGTCCGGCCAGGTAGTTGTCCATGCCAATGTAGACCAGGCGGTTGGCAGCGGGGGCGTCCGAGTCGTGAGTGATCAGGCGAGTCTTTTCGGCAGCCTGGTTCAACAGATCCACCTGGTTCTCGGCGTCGATCGGGCTGACGGCGATTCCCTGCACGCCTCGAGTGATCAGGTCCTCGATCATTCGCTTCTGGTCGGCAATGCCCTCGGCCGGCATCAACACGTCGGTGTTGACTCCCAGGTCGTTGCCCGCCGCGATCACACCCTTTGATGCAATCGTCCAGAACGAAGCGACGCCGTTGGTGACATAAGCAAACCGCGGCTTGCCCGCCTTGGTCTCGTTCTTCGCATCGCCATCAACCTTCAACTTCAGGTCACTCCAAAAGGCGTCCACGTCCGCCTTGCGGATCTGACGGGCTGGGATGTCGATGAACTTGTTCTCGGGAATGACACCGCTCTTGCCGCTCTCCAGGGCCGACAACACCTCGATCGACTTGTATCCGTACATGTAAGGATTCTGGACCACCGTGCCAAAGACCGTGCCGTCCTTGATCCCCTGCAGCGTCTCGTCCGCCTCGTCGAACGCGATCACGCGGATCGTCTGCCTCTCGCCCAAACGGTCCGCCTGGGCCAGGGCCTCGAGAATGGCCGGCGGGTTGTAAGCAAACAGTCCGACCATGGCCGAAATGTCCGAATGACGAGCCAGAGTGTCCTCGACGTTCGCCTTGGCTTGGGCTCGGTCAAACTGGTCGGTCAAGGTCCCCAGCACGATATAGTTGCCGGAAACCTGCTTCTTGACGCCGACTTTCAACAGCCCGGCAGCCGAAGAACTCGGACTGCCTGAACCCGAGTCTCCGGCAACGTCCGAGGCCGTCTCCGGGGCACCCGCATCCTTGCATGCGGGCAACACGAGCAGCGAAACAACCAGCAGCAACGGCAACCAGAAGCACTTCATCGTCATCGTCTCCAGTGTCTGCTGCCCGGGTCGGAACCGCCCGGACACCCGGTTGGACAATCCCACCATCTTGACGGTCTTCGCGAGCCGCGCCAACGCATGCGGACGAAGTCCGACAACTTTCAGATTCTGATGATGACTCCAATTGTCGTAGCCGCCTCGTCGGGATAGAATCCCCGCGTCGCCACTGGTCGACATGCGGCCAACGACACACAGTCGGAAAGTGGCTGCCAGTGGCCTGCTTGACGTGCCTGTTGCCGGGAAACACCCTGTGCCGTCGTTTGATGCCGAGCCGAGTTTTTCGGCCGATCGAGAATTCGCCAAACTGCTCGTCCGGCAGGATGACGTCGAGCTGGAAATCGCGGCACTCGAGTTGGCTCGAGATGCTTGCCCGTTGGTCGACTTCTCCGAAACGATCGGGTGGCTCGACGAACGAGCCTGTGAACTGGCCGGGCCGATAGCTCGTGCAGCCAACCAACACGACATGCTCGAATCCCTCGCCGGTTGCCTCTCGGGATCACATGGCCTGACCGGTAGCGCCGATGCGTTTCTAACGGCCGACGGAAGTTTCCTGCCCCAGGTGATCCGCAACGGACACGGCATCCCGATCAGCCTCTCGCTGATCTACATCGCCGTCGCCAAACGATTGCACATTCCGCTCCACGGTGTCGCCGCACCCGGTCACTTCCTCTGCCGACTCGACACCAACGACGGACCACTGTTCGTCGATGCCTTCTCGAGCGGTCGCGTCCTGGAACTCGACGAATGCCTCGACTGGCTCGGCCGACTCACCGGACTCGCTCACAACCAACTGGTTCCGGCACTCGGCCCGGCCCGGCCCCGGCAGGTCATCCAGAGAATGCTCAATAACCTCAAAGCAATCTACCTCGAAAACGAGAACTGGAAACCAGCCCTGCCGGTGCAGCAACGACTGACTTTGCTCGAACCAGCTTCCTACGCCCAACGACGCGATCTGGCTCTGGTCACGCTCAAGGCCGGGCACCCCGATCGCGCACTCGGAATGCTCGAAAGCTGCGCCAAGACCGCGCCGAGCGACGACCGAATCACGCTCGAAAAACTGATCGATCAGGCCCGGTCCGACTTAGCTGCGTGGAACTAGATAACCCGCAGCCTTCCGGCCCACAACCGCCTGCCGCAAGACTGCTTCCTGATGGCCGAGTGGCGAAACTGGCAGACGCACGGGACTTAAAATCCCGTATCCCGTAAGGGGTGTGTGGGTTCGAATCCCACCTCGGCCACTGATGCTACCCTTCGCACCACGTCGCACCTCGTCGTCTAACGCCGCAATCTGCAAGAGGTTGCGCTCGTCATCGTGGTCGTCTTCGCCCCCCGCTGCGCGGGTGTCACCGTCGCAGTGGCTCGCACCGATTCGCCGTCCATCGCGTCCTGCGCGCTGCGCATGCGCTGCGCGCCCCTTTGGAGCTTCGGCAGCCTCATCATCGGTTCCAGTCGCTTTCAGCGCATCGGGTGAGACGGCCAGCACACGGCCCAGCTGAGCCACCGCGTCGATCTCTTGCCCC
>CAVOEV010000240.1:0-7375 GCA_963694825.1 Planctomycetota bacterium | reverse complement strand
GAGCGGGGAGCCAGCGGGACCAGGTCGTGTGTCGACTGGTCGACGACATCGCAGAGCACGATGGCGGTGCGGTCGAGCCAGGCGGCATGCCGGAGCGTGCCGAGGTCGGGCACCAGGTGGACGTCGCCGTAGCCCTGTTCCCAGTTGGCGAACTCGTATCCGTCGACCGGTTCCATTTCCATGTCGACCGTCAGCAGGTAGTCGCAGCCATGTGTACCGTTACGGACGGTGTCTTCGAGAAAGAAGCCGGCGTCGAATCGTTTTCCGACCAGTCGGCCATAGAGATCTGTGAAGCCGACCAGGACGGTGTCGATGGACCCAACGGCCGCTTGGGCCTGGAGTTCTTCGAGTGTCAGACAGCCGTTTGGTTGTACGGGGAGATTCATGTCGAGGAATCCGGTGACGAGTTCGACTCGATCTCACTGCCTGCGAGTTCCTGCCGTGCGGCCGAGAGCAGTGCGACTTCTTCTTCGGGGGCCTGAGCCACCAAGTGATGTCGACTGTAGCAGAGGAACCAGGCGAGTCCGACGACCAGGAACAGTGCGACTCCATACATGCCGGGCCGGAACTCGGGGACCGAGAAAGTGGCTGCCAGTGCGACGACGGCCAGCACGGTGCCGACGGCCGCACCGGGGATCCCCAGTGGGCTGCGATACGGACGAGGCATATTGGGACGAGTGAACTTGAGCACGATGTAGCTGACCATGACGAGGATGTAGGAGAGGACGGCACCGAAGACGGCCATGTTGAGCAGCACGGCACCGACGGTGACCGCACTGGCGGTGTGGTCTGAGGTTCCGGTCGCCTTGGGGCTGAAGTGGATGGCGGTGGCCAGTGCCAGTCCGATCACGGCACCGAGCACGAGTGCGACCCAGGGTGTCTGGAATCGGCCGGTGATCGAGATCCAGCGTGGGAAGTAGCCGGCACGTGAGAGTGCGAAGCCGACACGACCGTAGGCGTAGATGATCGTATGAAAGCTGGCGACCAGGCCGGTCAGGGCGACCAGGCCCAGGAGACGGCTGGTCATCGTGTTGCCCAGGATCGCCTTGAAACCGTCTTCGAGCGGAGCATCGGAAGTCGACAGCGCCAGTGCTCCGCCGCCGACTCCAGTGTTCAAGACCAGGGTCAAGAGCGAGAGGATCAGCAGGGTGCCGATGCCCAGCAGCAGGGCACGGGGCATATCGCGGACGACGTCGTGCGATTCTTCGGCGGCCAGTGGCAGTTGTTCGATCGCGAGATAGAACCAGATGGCGAACGGGAGTGCCGAGAAGACTCCGGCCCAACCGTGCGGGAGACCGGTGGCCGACTGGCCCACATCGGGCGGGATGTTGTAGAGCAGGTCGGTGTCGAACGAACCGGTGGCCAGGGTGGCGACGTAGAAGACGACCAGGACGGTGGCAGCCAGTGCGGTGACCAGCAGCCCGAACTTCAGGGTCAGTTCGACCCCCAGCACGTTGATGACTACGAAGATGGTGTAGGCCAAAACCCACCAGACCAGCGGGAGCCATTCGGGAGCCTGTGACGGGTCGGTGAAGATGACGGCATTCAGGTAGCTACCGATGCCGACGACGATCACAGCGGGTGTGACGACGTATTCGATCGTGTCGGTCAATCCGCAGAGAAACCCGCCGAGCGGTCCCAGGGCGTTTCGGGTGAACGAAAAGAAGCCTCCGGCGTGTGGCAGAGCGGCCGACAGTTCGGCGATGGTGAATACCATGCAGACATACATCGCAGCCATCAGCACCGTGGCGATGGCCAGGCCATTGAAGCCGGCATGAGCCAGGCCGTAGTTCCAACCCAGGAAGTCGCCCGAGATGACCGCTCCGACTCCGAGTCCCCAGAGCAGTACCCAGCCGGCTCGAGGCTTCAGTCGACGTCGTTCGAGATAGCTGCGATCGACGTTTTCGTAGCGGGTCAGTTCGGATCGTCGGTTGGCCAAGGCGGTGGGTCTTTGTGGAGACGTGTGCGGATGTGGGACTGTTAGTTTGACACGTGGAGATCGGTTGGGCTACGGACCCGTTTCGCATGCTGATGGGGCGTCGCTAGGATGAGGATGGTGTCACATTTCGAGTGCAGTCTTGAGAGAGTTGCGATGGCCAAGAATCATGCGAGCGGTTTTCTGGATCTGGTCAACGATGCGAGGACGCGAGTACGTGAGTGCACGTGTGTCGATGTGAAGGAGTGGCAGGATGCGGGTCGTTCGTTCGTGCTCGTGGATGTTCGCGAGGACACCGAGTGGGATCAGGCTCATTTGCCCGGTGCCGTGCATTTGGGCAAGGGTGTGATCGAGCGAGACATCGAGAAGGTGGTCCCGGACCACGAGGCGGAAATCGTGTTGTACTGCGGCGGTGGCTATCGTTCGGCGTTGGCCGGCGATGCCGTGCAGAAGATGGGCTATGCGAACGTGATCTCGATGGATGGCGGCATCGGCGAATGGCACGCTCGCGGGTTTGGGCTGTCGACGGATTGAACCAAGCACACGCGATCGGAAGGGAGTGATGCAGGCGAGAGTCGTGGTCGGGTTGGCCGTTGACATTGCCGGTGCCTGCCTGCCTGCCTGCCTGCCTGCCGGATCGGGTTTCGGGACAGTCGGCGTGTGAGTCGCGTGGTTGGGGGGCTAGAACAGGAAGTACTTCTGAGCCAGTGCGAGTTCCTGGGCCGGTTCGCAGGTCAGAGTCTCGCCGTCAGCGGTGACCTGGTAGGTTTCGGGATCGACGTGAAGTACGGGAGTCGCGTCGTTGAGTTTCATGTCGGACTTGTCGATCGATCGGCAGTTCTTGACCGCGGCCAATCGTTTATCGAGTCCGTAATCGGCTGCGGCGTCATGGTCGAGGCAGGCCTGGCTGACGAATGCGATTGAGATCCCAGCGGCGGCTTTGCCGATGCCTCCGAACATTGGCCGGGTGAAGACGGGTTGAGGCGTAGGGATCGATGCGTTGGGGTCTCCCATCTGGCTCGAAGCGATGATCCCGCCCTTGATGACCAGTTCGGGCTTGGCCCCGAACATCGCGGGATGCCACAGCACCAGGTCGGCCAGTTTGCCCACCTCGACCGACCCGATCTCGTGGCTCATTCCGTGAGCGATGGCCGGGTTGATCGTGTACTTGGCGATGTACCGCTTGATTCTCAGGTTGTCGTTTTCGCCAGACTCGTCGCTCAACCGTCCTCGCTGTTTCCGCATCTTGTCGGCAGTCTGCCAAGTCCGCGTGATGACTTCCCCGACTCGGCCCATGGCTTGTGAATCGGAACCCATGATGCTGATGGCACCGAGGTCGTGCAGGATGTCTTCGGCGGCAATCGTCTCGCCTCGAATCCGACTCTCGGCAAACGCCACGTCTTCGGGCAGGTTCTTGTCGAGGTGGTGACAGACCATGAGCATGTCGAGGTGTTCGTCGATGGTGTTTGTGGTGAATGGGCGGGTGGGGTTTGTGGAGCTGGGCAGGACGTTTTGTTGTCCGCAGACGGTGAGGATATCGGGAGCGTGACCGCCTCCGGCTCCTTCGGAGTGGTAGGTGTGGATGGTGCGTCCGGCGAAGGCTGCGATCGAGGCTTCGACGAAGCCGGATTCGTTGAGTGTATCGGTGTGGACACAGACCTGCACATCGTAGTCATCGGCGACTCGCAGGCAGCAATCGATGGCTGCCGGCGTGGTTCCCCAGTCCTCGTGCAGTTTCAATCCGACGGCTCCACCGACGATTTGTTCAGCGAGTCCTTCGGGTTTTGCGGAGTTGCCTTTTCCGAGGAATCCGAAGTTCAGCGGCAGGTCATCGGTCGCCTGCAGCATCATGCGAATATGATCGGCACCGGGCGTACAGGTGGTGGCGCAGGTCCCGGTGGCCGGTCCGGTGCCGCCTCCGAGCATGGTCGTCACTCCGCTGGCGATCGCTTCGTCGGCCTGTTGCGGGCAGATGAAGTGGATGTGCGTATCGATGCCACCGGCGGTCAGGATCTTACCTTCTCCGGCGATCACTTCGGTGGTGACGGAGACGATCATGTCCGGATCGACTCCGGCCATCACATCGGGGTTTCCGGCCTTGCCGATGCCGATGATCCGTCCGTATTTGATGCCGATATCGGCCTTGAAGATGCCGGTCGAGTCGACGACGAGGGCGTTGGTGATCAGGAGGTCCAGTGCGTCGTCCTGCGAGACTCCAGCGGCCTGGCCCATGCCTTCTCGCAGTACCTTGCCGCCTCCGAACTTGCACTCGTCGCCGTAGACCGCGTGGTCGTGTTCGACCTCGAGCACCAGCGAGGTATCGCCCAGTCGCATGCGGTCTCCGGTGGTGGGACCGTAGATTTCGGCGTAGGTGGAACGTTTGATTTCGTAGGCCATACGTTTAGTCCTGGTGAGCGAAGTTCTGTTGTGCGATTCGTTCGAGAGTCGCGGCCCGGCCGGCTTCATTGACGGGTCCATCGGCCAGGTTGTTGCCTCCACGAATCACCCGGTGACCGGCAATCTCGACCAGATCCACGCTACGGGATTCTCCGGGTTCGAACCGGACGGCGGTGCCTGCGGGGATATCGAGTCGTTTGCCGTATGCGGCACTACGGTCGAATTGCAGTTGGGCGTTGGTTTCGACGAAGTGGTAGTGGCTGCCGACTTGAATCGGGCGGTCTCCGAGATTGGTCACAGCCACAGAGACGGTGTTGCGATCGGCGTTGAGGACGAGAGTTTCGTCGGAGGTGATGCAGGCGCCGGGCAGATCGGCCGGGGAGTCGGGTTCGGGGCGGTCACCGAAGAGTGCCAGGTCGGGGACGGGGAGTCCACTGGCGTAGAGTGCCAGTTCGAGATTGCCGTCGATAGCGGCCACGGGCGAGTGGACGGTGACCAGTTTGGTGCCATCGGGGAAGGTGCCTTCGACCTGCACTTCGACGATCATATCGGCGACACCGTCCATCACCTGTCGTCGTCCGAGGAACTGTCGTCCGAGGTCCATCAGTTCGGCCACGCTGCGTCCGTCGCGAATGAACTCGAGTAACACGGCCGCGATCAGTGCGACAGTTTCGGGGTGATTGAGTCGGAGTCCGCGTGCGAGTCGCTTTTGTGCGAGCGACCCGGCGTTGTGGAGCATGAGTTTTTCGATTTCACGTGGGCTGAGATGCATGAGCTGAAAGTTCCTTTTGTCGTCGACCCGCCAGTGGCGGGTTACCACTTTCGTTCCCAGGGTGTTTCGTGCAGGTGATCGGCGAGGAATGCGAGTCGTTGTCTGAGTCGTTTGCCGACGGTTTCGGCGTTGGGTCCGACGAGTCTCCAGACGAGTCCTTCGTCGCGGGGGCTGACGGCTTCGAGGCACTCGTCTTGTGTGTCGTGTTGTGTGTTGTGTTGTGTGTTGTCGAGTTGTGCGGCGATCTGTTCTCGGATCGAGTCGACTTCGTGGGCCAGTCGTTTGCCGAAGATGACGACATTGGCCAGGCAGTGATAGTGCCCCATCCGCAGCGGGTTTTCGAGAGCGACTTCTCGGGGCACGAGTTCGAGCGAGTCGAGCATGATCATCGTGTCGCCGCGGATGACTTCGAGTCGATTGACCAGTCGATGAAACTGCCAGCATTCGCCACGAGCGATGCGTCCGCTGGTGAGCCAGTCGATGTGGACCAGGCTGGCATCATCGGCCAGGTGGATCCGGTTGTGTTGTTCGTAGATGGCATCCCGAAAGCAGACCAGCGGGTCGGGTGCGACGACCAGCAAGGCATCTTGGCCGACTCGGGCTTGCAGTTGCTGCGAGCAGCCGCGGTCGTCGAGTGACCGGTAGACCTTGGTGGAAGCTTGGGTGGTGAGCACCGTGGTGGTGTGCGGTTCGAGTTCGAGGTCGATCTGGATGTGATCACCTGCGACGAGTCCGCCACCGAAGGTGGTGGCGGTGATCCAACTGGCGGGTCCGGGTCGTTTGGGCACCCAGAGTTTCAGCGGGTTGGTGGCGAGATTTCTGGTGACGTGGCTGCGGCCGGCGACGTGAGCGACGGTGATCCGGCCGCTGCCGGGTTGTAGCGACGTGCCGGGGCCGGCCGTCGCCGCGGGTGGCGTCGGAGCGTCAGCGGGGTCGGTGTCCGGAGTCCGGGATGTGGTGGTGCTGGAGAGGTCCACTCTGGTGGTGCTTCAAACGCTGAGGTAGTTGGAGATGAGTTCCTGGGTCAGGTCGGTTGTTTCGCCATCGGCGGTGATCCGGCCACGGTTCATGATATAGAAGTCGTGTCCAAATTCCTTGACAAAGTCGAGGTACTGTTCGACCAGGACCACGGTCATGTTCTTTTCGGCGACGAGGTTACGGAGCACTTCGCCGATCTGCTGGATGATGTTGGGCTGGATGCCTTCGGTCGGTTCGTCGAGCAGCAGGACTCGCGGGTTGCTGACCAGTGCCCGGGCGATCGCCAGTTGCTGTTGCATGCCTCCGGAGAGATTGCCTCCGGGCCGATGCCGGTTGTCCCAGAGAATCGGGAACAGGTCGTAGACATCTCGTGGCACTTTCCTGATCCGTGGCCGAGCGGCTTCGAGGCCGACTCGGAGATTGTCGGCGACTGAGAGCTTGGGGAAGATCTGGCGTCCTTGTGGGACCAGGGCGATTCCCTGGTGGGCTCGTCGGTTGGCCGCCAGGTCGGTGAGGTCGCGGTCATCGAGGTGGATCGATCCGGAGTCGGATCTGAGGATTCCCATGATGACTTTCAGCAGCGTGGTCTTGCCGACTCCATTTCGGCCGATCACGCAGGTGACTCGCCCCGGCGACATCGTAGCCGAGACCCCGTGGAGGGTCTGGATGGTGCCGTAGGCGAAGCGGAGATCCCTGAGGTTGAGCATGTCGGGCCGGGTCGGGTCGTGGTGAATCGGAGTGTTGGGAGTTCGAGTGAAGTGGCGATCAGCGACCGAGGTAGGCTTCGATGACTTCGGGATCCTGTTTGACCTGATCGAGAGATCCCTGAGCGATGATGCGGCCTTCGTTGAGTACGGTGACTCGCGAGTTGAGCAGTCTGACGAATTCCATGTCGTGTTCGATGACGATGATGCTGTGTTCGTCCTGGAGTTCGAGCAGCAGTTCGGCGGTGAGCACGGTTTCTTCGTCGGTCAGTCCGGCGGCCGGTTCGTCGACGAGCAGGAGTTGCGGTTTCGAGAGGATGAGCATGCTGATTTCCAGCCACTGGCGTTGCCCGTGGCTGAGAAACTTGACGGGTCGCTCGACGTCGTCGATCAGTCGGACTCGATCGAGGATTTCGTCGATCTGTCGCGATTCTCTGTCGGTCGAGTTCCTGTTCAGATTTCGGATCAGGTCTTGTCGTCCCGGCAGTGCGAGTTCCATGTTCTGTCGGACATCGAGTCCATCGAAGACAGTGGGTGTTTGGAACTTGCGTCCGACTCCTCGACGTGCGATGCCGACTTCCGAGATGC
>CAVOEV010000239.1:0-7413 GCA_963694825.1 Planctomycetota bacterium | reverse complement strand
GCCAGTCAAGACCTGCTCCTGGCCGGGCCGACGCTCGATCGCCATCAGGCCACCCTTCAAGGCACCAGGGGTGATACTGGTCACGTTGTCCACAAACTGGCCACTCTCGACAATCGACAACTTCATCGCCCGGTCGCGGCTGACCGAAATCACGTGAGTCCCCGCTAACGAAAAGGTCGCGGCGAAGGACCAGTCCGAATGAGCGTCCATCCGCATCACCTGCTTGCCGTCAGCAACATTCAAAACCCTCACACCATGATCAGCAGCACAAAATGAAAACCGCTTGCTGTCGCCCGAAAAACTGGCTCCGAACAACGTGTCGTAACTCACCGTCTTGGAACGGACCAACTTGCCCGTCACCGCGTCCCAGAATTGCACCTCGCCGAACAGAGCCGGAGTGCCACCGGTGGCGGCGATCAACTTGCCGTCAGGCGAAACCGCTACCGACTCGATTCGTTGAGAACGACCAACCAGGCGGCCCGACGGTGCACTGCCGTCAGCCGCGTACAACAGGATCTCGCGGTAACCACTGATCACCAATGTCTTGCTGTCGGGCGTGTAGGCCAAGGCCGTGATGACCGGAGGCGAATCGTACTTCGGAGGATTCTCGGCACTGATGTCGTCGCGGACCGCCGGAGGCGTGTCGTCCTGGCCACCCTGCTTGATCCATCGCTCGATCAGGTCGATCTGCCGAGCATCCAGCGGATCGGCTCCCAGTGGCATCACCGGGTCGTCACCCGATATGTACTCCAAAACCAAACTCTCGGCCGGCTTGCCAGCCACGAACACCGCACCCGTCTCGCCACCCGTCTTGAAGTGGGCATAACTGGTCAGAATCAACTCCCCACCCTTCTTCGCTGCAAAATGACAACCCGAACAGTGACGCTGCAATACCGGGCGGATCTGACGGTAGAAACTGATCGGCTTCACGTCCGCCTCAACTGCCCCCTTGGTGTCATCCGCTGACAACGCGTTGGAAGGAAACAGGGTCAGACCCGTCACAACGACAACCGTTTTCAATAGATCAAAACGCATCGGCCAAAACCTCGAACGCGGATTTCCCACCCGATGCCAACTGCCCGAATGAACAATCCAGTCTAAGTCCGAAACAACCACGTCGCCACCCCGGACTTCAACAAGGACTGGCTCACCAGACGCCGAGGACGGATGGGTGCCTGTCCCCGGGATCTCAACTGTCCGCCGGCTTCGTTCGCTTCCAACCCGGTGTCGTCACCGGCGGCTCCGAAGGCGGCTCGACCAGCTTCCCATACAACTCGGGACGACGTGCCCGCAAGTACCTCTGACCACTCGATTCGTCGATCGGCTCGGCTCGACACACACCCACGCACACGTCGTCGCCCAATACACGACACTCGGCAATCACCTCGCCAAAAGGATCCAACACCATCGCGTTGCCGTTACGCACCTCGCCCGCATCCATCCCGATCGGATTCGTGAAGATTGCATAGACTCCGTTTTCGTACGCCCGTGCCGGCAGCCATCGCATCAACCAGCCCCGGCCCTTGGGACCATCCAACTCCTGCCGAAGACGGACCGGATCGGACTCGCGATTCGCCCACAAACGCGGATCAACCAATCCGCGACCCGGCATCACCGACGGCAAACAACCAGTCACGTGCGGCATGAAAATGATCTCCGCACCCATCAATGCCGTGATCCGAACGTTCTCGGCCAAGTTGTTGTCGTAACAGATCAGGATCCCGACCCGACAACCCAGCAAATCGAAGACGCAGTACTCGCTGCCACTCGAAAGATGCGGGTTGAGAAAGGCGTGCAGCTTGCGGAAACGAGCCACCGGACCCTCGGGCGTTAAACAAACGTACGTGTTGTAAATGTCCCGACCGTCCCGTTCGACCAACCCGGCCAGAACAGGTACGCCATGGCGAGCCGAGATGTCTGCCAGCACCCCGCAACTGGGACCCCCTGGCACCTCCTCGGCCACATCCATCAACTCGTCCCGAGTCGCCGATTGCAGATAGCTGTACCCGGTGACCGAACCCTCGTGGAAACTGACCACCTCGGCACCGGCCGCAACCGCCCGAGCGGTCAGCTGGTCAATTCGACCCAGATTGAACGACTTGTCGCCGTCACGATGCTCGAACTGCGCAGCAGCAATGCGAATCTCACGCACAATCACCCGCCCCGACTAACTCCAGAAACTCTCGCCGTGCCAGTTGAACTCGGGCTGAGTCTCCACTTCAATCTCGCCGTCACCGTGCACTCGAGTCTGACAACTCAAACGCAGGTTCTCAGGATCGTCGCAGTCCAGCCTCGCAAAGAAACTCAACGGGTTCAACAGCATGTTGAGTCGTTCCCACAGCGACGGCTTGGTGCACTGGGCGTTGTCTTCCTTGACGATCCGCACGCGGCAACTGGTGCACATGCCCAGCCCCCGGCAGTTCATCACCCGGTGCAGCCAGGGATACACCTCGATCCCCTCGTCCATCGCCACCTTGCGAATCTTCTGTCCCGATTCGACTTCGACCGTCTTCTTTTCCCGAGTGAACTTGATCGTCGGCATCGTGAAGTCTCGAGTGCTCTGCTGGAATTCAATCTGACGCAATCCCACCGATGATATGTGTCGTGCTCCCGCATTTCCAGCAGGCAAACCCCTTGCACCCCCACCCGCTTGCGGCCTCAACCAGCTTCCTTTCCAATTGCACCGACCGATTCAGATTCAGCACACCCTTCTGCCTCAGGACGAAACCAACATGGACATCAACTCGACAACCGGACCGCTAGCCGAAATTACCGCCGATTGGCTGATCGTCGGCCACTTCACCGTCGATTCCTCAAATCCACTCCCACCACCACTGGCAGAACTCGACGCAGCTCTCGATGGCACCATCACGCGACTCGCCGCCTCGGGCGACCTGACCGGAAAACTCGCTACCTCGCACCTCCTGGCCGACGTACCCGGACTGGCCGCAAATCGATTGCTGCTGGTCGGACTCGGCCACACCAACGAACTCGACTCACGCCACCTCGAAAAAGTACTCGTCGCAGCCACCCGACGTGCCTCGAAATCGGCTTCCGTCAGTGCCACCATCGCCCTGCCTGAACTCGGTTCTGAATCGTTCGGCAACAGCGAAGCAGCAAGCCTGGCGGCGATGGCGCTGCAGGTGGGATGTGTCGGGCAGGCGCTGTACCACACCGACCCCTCGCGATACGCGTTCTCGGCCGCCTCGGTCCACAGCCCTGCCGACGACGCGGTCGATGCGGTCGTCCGAGGCAGTGTGCTGGGCGAAGCGATCAACCTGACTCGCGAACTGGTCAACCGCGGCCCGATGGATGTCTACCCCGAATCGTTTGCCGATCGAGCGGCCGCAGCTGCGGCCGAGTTCGGACTCGATTGCGAAGTGCTCGATGAAAACCGACTGCAGGAAGAACGCATGGACTCGCTGCTGGCCGTTGCCCGAGGCAGCGTCAAACCGCCTCGCGTCGTCGTGCTCAGACACAACGGAGGACCCGAAGGAGCGCCCGCACTGGCGATCGTCGGAAAAGGAGTCACCTTCGATTCCGGTGGCCTGTCGCTGAAAACCAGCGAAGGCATGAAGACCATGAAGTGCGACATGGCCGGAGCCGCAACCATGCTCGGAGCCATGACCGCCATCGCACGACTCGGACTGCCCGTCAACGTCATCGGTCTCGCCGGACTCGTCGAAAACATGCCCGATGCCGATGCCTTCAAACTCGGTGACGTCCTGACCGCCCGAAATGGAACCACCATCGAAGTGCTCAATACCGACGCCGAAGGACGATTGGTGCTCGCCGATGTCCTCGCCTACGCCGTCGACCTCAAGGCCGAACGACTCATCGACCTGGCCACACTCACCGGAGCCTGCGTCGTTGCACTCGGTGAAGAAATCACCGGAGTCTTTTCGAATTGCCCCCAATGGAGCCATGCACTCGAACAGGCGGCCAAGCAGGCCGGAGAGCTGGCCTGGCCCATGCCCATGCACGACCTGTTTGGCGACCTGATCAAAAGCGACGTCGCCGATATCAAGAACGTTGGACCCCGCTGGGGTGGCTCAGTCACCGCTGCGAAATTCCTCGAACGGTTCGTCGACAAAACGCCCTGGGTTCACCTCGATATCGCCGGACCCAGCTTCGCCTCAAGCAATAAACCGCACCGCGAAGGAGGAGCCACCGGGTGCATGGTCCGGACGCTCGTCGCCGCCGCCGAAAATCTCGCCTGATTACAACACCGACATCAACCGATCGTATCGACGGTCGACCTCGGCTCGAGTCTCGCGATCCAGCACAAAACCGACCGGGCCGCGGATCACCTCGTTCACAAACACACCCTGACGCAACAGGATGTGCTTCTCGACAGCAACGAAACTGTCGAGACTCGACTCGAGCATGACGAGAGAAGTGAGCGGTTCGGAGATCTCCGTCGCACGCAACCAGTCGCCCGCCTCAAGTGCACGCCAGAATGCCACCAACGCCTCGACCAAATCGGCTCCAGGCATCGTCCCCACCACGCCACGACGGTAACTGTCCAATAAGGCGATCCCCGCACTGCCCTCGAACACCAACGCCCGACCGCCTGTTGCCAAATGCAACGCCGTAAGCCGAGGTCCGATCGGGTCGGCTTCGGGCTTGAACAACACTCGCTGAGATCCAAAACGATCCAGCAATCCCGCCTGCAACTCGATCGACATCGGACGACCCACGTAACCGCTGGCATCCTGCACGATCACCGGAACTCCAACCGACTGCAGAATCCGCTCGTAGTAATCGCACAGCTGCGACTCGTCGACACCAACGGACACCGGAGGAATCGCCATCACCGCCGATGCCCCGACTCGCTCGGCCTGCAACGCCAACTCGCACGATACCCGTGTGCTCTCGGACCCAACACTCACTACCACCGGACCGCGATCACCTGCCGACTCGCAACAAAACTCAGCCAACTCGTGACGCTCCGACTCGCTCAGCCGCAACACCTCCGTCACCATCGCGATCACTAACCCGTCCGCACCAGCACAGAAGACGTGGTCGATCTCGCGACCGAGAGTCTCGAAATCGATCGACTCGTCCAAGTGGTAGGGTAACTGCAGGACCACCTGCACGCCGCTGAGTCGGTCGCCACTGTGCGACTCGGCACTCACGTCCCGCTGCCCTGGGGAGCACCCACGCCGTCGAACACCTTCTGACCATCCCTCAGATGCAACTGACGCTTGGCCAACGCCGCCACTTCGTTTTCGTGAGTCACCATCAGGATCGTGCGGCCCTCGGTGTTCAAATCCACAAGCACCTGCATGATCTCCGCTTCGGTCTCCGAATCCAGGTTCCCCGTCGGCTCGTCCGCCAGAATGATCTCGGGATCGTTGACCAACGCCCGGGCAATCGCCACCCGCTGCTGCTGGCCACCGGACAACTGAGTCGGTCGGTGGTCGAGACGGTCCGACAAACCAACACGGTCGGCCAACTCCATGCACCAGTCCATCTGCTTCGGACTCACTCCCCGACTGTCCCGCTGGTACTGCAATGGGACCGCGATGTTCTCGAGGACGGTGAACTGAGGAATCAGGTTGTACGACTGGAAAATGAAACCGATCATCTCGTTGCGGATTGCCGAAAGATCGTCGTCAGACAGCGTCGAGGTGTCCTCGCCTCCGAGGAGGTACTGGCCATGAGTCGGCCGGTCCAGGGCGCCGAGAATGTTCAGCAATGTGCTCTTGCCACTGCCCGATGCACCCATGATCGCGACGAAGTCTCCCCGAGGAAACTCGGCCGTCACGCCACGCAATGCCTTCACCACAACCGCACCAAGGTCGTAATGCTTGTGGAGATCAACAATCTCGGCCGCACACTGCATCCCGCTCCCCCTTCCGATGGCCCCCCCACGCGGCCGGATCTGACAGAACACTCCTACCCTAGCAGCACGCCCGAGAACTCGCACCGTCACACAATCCGCTAAGGCGACGGCTTCCGACCAGACGCACCCATGCCACCGTACACCCGGTGATCCGACCGACCACGAGCCTCGATGTAGGCAATCAGGTCAAGAATCTCCTGGCGACTCAACGTGTTCACCAACTTCTCGGGCATCAACGAAATCGCCAATGGCTTGGTCAACTCGATCGAAGAGACCGGGATTTCGATCGGCTTGTGAACCGACTGGCCCAACGGATTGGTTGCCAAGCGAATCTTGGTCGGAGTCTTCTCGAGAATCATGCCGGTGTACTGACGGCCTGCATCTGTCACCAACAAGTAACTGCGGAACTTGTCCTTGATCTCCTTGGATGGCTCGATGATCGACTGCAGAATCTGAGCCCGAGTGACCTTGGCGTCGAGCCGGCCCAGGTCCGGACCCACATTGCCTCCCACCTCGTTCACCCGGTGACACTGACGACAGGCCGCTGCCGCAAACAACGACTTGCCCCGCACGTAACTTCGACCACGACCCAGGCTCTCCAGGTCACCAGCCAAATCCGCCGTGCTCCAGTTCCGGACAAACGGACGCGATTCGACCGGGACCGGCTCGGCAATCGGGTTCCTCGCCAGAAACAACTGCAAATCGTCGACCACGTGCATCACGCCGTTCATCGTTCGCCAGTGATTGGGAAACGTGCAGACGAACGGGTATTCGCCCGTCTCCTTCGGAACGTCAAACACCAGCTTCTGACTCTGACGAGCCTGCAACAAACGCGTCGCTGCGACAATCTGATTCGATTCCGGAACGAAATTCCGCGAAAACGCATCCGGCGACGTCGCCATTCGCTCGGCCGCCTGAGCCACACTCAGCATCTGGCCGGGTCGAGTGAACAGCAGGTTGTGCGGCATGATGTCGACGTTGTCGAATACGATCTCGATCGGCTTGCCCGCCTGCACGGCAATCACCGTGCGGTCGTACTTCATCCGGTGAGGCACCGGGCGGATCACGATCCGCCGGACACCCAACTCGGCGATCTCGCCTCGCAACCGCAACCCCTCGGCCGTCGGCAACAAGGTGGTCAGTTCACCGGCCAATCCCAATGCATCGCGGACGTCGCCCCGAGTCCTCTGCCGGGCAGGGACACTTCTGGCGAATGCCAACAGGCTGGCGATCAACGGACCAGCCACAGGCTTGGACCAGCGGTACTTGGGTATCCTCGAAATCGCCTGCACCGCCACGTGACGCTGGTCGCCACTCCGAGCAAACCCGGCCAGGATCCCGAAGACCTCGGACTCGTGACCCGGCAACGACGTCGCCGCGTTGAAGGCCGAACGCCTGAGTGCACGTGATGCCCGAGTCGATGGCGATCGGGCAGACAGCAAGGGCTTGATCCGAACGTACAGCGAATCACGTAACTTCGGATCCGGCACCAGGCCCAAACCGTCCAACAGATCGAGTCGGCCAATCTCGGAACGACCCGCCAACTGCCACGCCGCCATCGATCG
>CAVOEV010000238.1:0-7432 GCA_963694825.1 Planctomycetota bacterium | reverse complement strand
CAAATCCGTAGCCGATAGCGAGTGCATCGACGGCGATCGGTTGCGAGCGGTCGTGGTTGGGGATCCAGTCGCCGTCGCAGGGAGCCACGACGACTCCTTCGAGTCTTCCGTGGCCTTCGGCCCGGGTGACGATGTGACCGGTCATCAGCTTGATGCCCGCCTTCCTGACTGCACCGACGTAGTCGAGTCCCTGTTTGAGCAGCTTGCCGTCGGCCAACAGTGCGGGGAGTTTCCAGAAGGCGTCGCGTCGGCGGAGCGTATCGACGATGCCGACCACCTGCACGTTCATTTCGTGCAATGCCAACGCGACGACCAGCAGGAAGGGGCCGGTTCCGGCCAGCAGCACGCGACGGCCCGGTGCCACGCCCTGCGACTTGACCAGTTGTTGAGCGGCACCCGGGGTCATCACGCCCGGCAAGGTCCAGCCGGGGAACGGAGGCACGTACTCGTAGGCTCCCGGAGCCAGGACCAGGTGATCGGCTTCGAGAATCCGGAAACCGTCGGGTCCGCAGATTCCCAGTCGCCGATCGGGGTAGATACCAACCACATCGTGACCCGACAGCAGCGTGATCCGATCGGACTGCTCGGCCAGGTGATCTCTGAGTTCATCGCCACGGTTGGGCTGGGAAGTTTGGACCGGAGCGATGGCGGGGTAGCGATAGATCTGGCCGCCGGGTCGCGGGTTCTGGTCGATGATCGTGACCGACAGGCCTCGTTCGGCCAGAGTGATCGCCGCTGCCATCCCGCCGGGGCCGGCTCCGACAATCACCAGTCGCGGGTCGTGACTCATGACACCACCCCCCGACCCTTTGTGCGCTGGACCACCATTCCGGCGGCGACCGGTACCAGGCACGACTGGCGGTTGGGTTGTCCATCGATGGTGACCAGGCAATCGAAACAGACGCCCATGCCGCAGAAGTAGCCTCGAGGAGCCTGGTCGGCGTCGGTCGTGCGAAGCGTGGTCTCGCCGACGGCCCACAAGGCCGCCGCGACACTTTGGCCGGTTCGAGCCAGGACCTGTTGGCCTTCGAACTCGAAACAAATTTCTGGCTGGGGAAGATTCGTTGACATGTCATTCCCCTAACCGGTACGGCAGCGAAGAATTCACAGGCGAATTGTGAATATCTCGGTAGTCGATCGACGGGACGAATCGCCAGTGTAGGTGACGCTTCATTCTCGAAACAGCCAGACGATTCCGAGAAACTGTGATTGCCACTGGAGGTTTGATGACCTGATGCCGTCGCAATCGGCTCCGTGTTATTATGATCCCACCGTCGGGTCACAATCAATGTGGTCCGAGAGGCATGCGGTCGAAGCAACTCGCGATGGAGACAACGATGACATCACGGCCCGATGTGCTGGTCATCGGAGCCGGTGCGATCGGTGTCAATTGTGCCTACTGGCTGGCTCGGGCTGGCCAAGAGGTGACCTTGCTCGACGGGGGACATGTTGGCGGCGGGTGTTCACATGGCAACGCCGGTTTGGTCACTCCCTGCCACTCGCTGCCGATCCCCGGACCGGGTCTGATCGGTCAGTCGCTGAAGTGGATGCTCCGCAACGACTCGCCGCTTTACATCCAACCCAGGCTCTCGCCCAATCTGTGGGCCTGGTTGTGGCGGTTCGCTCGACATTGTAACGACCCGGCACAACGACGTGGCCTGGAGGCCATGGCCGCTCTGAATCGACACGTCGTCCCGCTGACAGGCGAACTGATCGCTCGGCACGGGTTCGACTGCCAGTACCAGGCCCGCGGATTGCATTACGTGTTTGCGACCAGCAAGGGACTCGACAAAGGACTCAGAGAACTCCAGTTGCTGCAGTCACATGGGATCGAGGGCGAGCGTCTGGATCGGGACGGGATGTTGGCGAGAGAACCCGACCTGCGAGACGATGTGGCGGGTGGGATTTTTTATCCGGGCGAAGCCGATTTGGTTCCCGATCTGTTCGTCAAACAGGTGGGGGAGGTTTTGCCGGAGTTGGGAGTGAAACTGCTCGAGCAGACGGCTGTCGAGGGGTTCGAGGTTTCCGGGGGTTTGGTTCGTCGGGTCAAGACATCGGCGGGGAGCCTGTCGCCGGGTACGATTGTGCTGGCAGCGGGGGCCTGGTCGACGAGTTTGGCTCGACGACTGGGGATCCGGTTGGCGTTGCAGGCTGGCAAGGGGTATTCGGTGACGTGCGGCAGCCAGACGGGGATGCCGCGGCTTCCGTTGAGTTATTCGGAGGCGAAGATGGGGATCACTCCGTGGCGCGATACGGTCCGACTGGCGGGGACGATGGAGTTGGCCGGGATGCCACGGGCTGGGAGGCCGTTGAAGAGAAACCGGTCTCGTGTCGATGCGATCGTCCGAGCGGCCCGGTACCTGTTGCCGGGGTTCGAGGTGGGTGAGATCCAGGAGACCTGGGCGGGGCTAAGACCCTTGACGCCCGATGGCCTGCCGCTGATCGGGCGAACCGGTCGCATCAGCAACCTGGTGGTCGCGACCGGACACGCCATGTTGGGCGTCACGCAGGCGGTGGTCACCGGGCGGCTGGTCGCCGATTTGGTTGTCGGCAACGAGCCGGAGGTGCCGCTGGAGAGTTTTTCTCCGGATCGGTTTTGAATTGAGCCCAGCAGATGTCATCCCGAGCGAAACGAGGGATCTCAACCGTTGCGGCGGCTTGGACCGTTGAGATTCTTCGCTGCGATCGGGATGCCGCTGGCGACACGGTTTTCGCGAAAGACCCGAGTCATTTAGCAGCTTGCTAAGCCAGAATGTCCTGGACGACTTTTCCGTGCACGTCGGTCAGTCGGTAATCGCGGCCCTGGAAGCGGTACGTCAACCGCTGGTGGTCGATCCCCAGTTGATGCAGGATCGTCGCCTGCAGGTCGTGGACGTGGACCGGGTTCTCGGTGACGTTGACGCTGTAGTCGTCGGTTTCGCCATATGTGATTCCCGGTCGCACTCCAGCACCGGCCATCCAGTAGGTGAAGCAGTTCGGGTGATGGTCTCGGCCGTAGACCTGCTTGGTCAGCTTACCCTGGCAGTAGATCGTCCGGCCGAACTCACCGCCCCAGACGACGAGTGTGTCGTCGAGCATGCCTCGCTGCTTGAGATCCGTAAGCAGTGCGGCGGTCGGTTGATCGGTGTCACGACACTGGGAACGGATTTGGCGGGGCGTGTTGCCATGAGCGTCCCAGCCGCGATGGTAGAGCTGAATAAACCGCACGCCTCGCTCGGCCAGCCGGCGAGCCAGCAGGCAGTTGTAGGCGTACTTGCCCACCTGGGTGGCTTGGGGGCCGTACATGTCCAGCACGTTTTTGGATTCGCTCTTGATGTCGATCAACTCCGGAACACTCATCTGCATGCGAAACGCCAGTTCGTACTGAGCGATTCGTGTGGAGATGGCCGGATCCTGGAATCGGGTGGCCTGTTGATTGTTGAGTCGGTAGAGCGAGTCGAGCATCCGGCGGCGTTGTTCGCGGGTGATGCCCGACGGGTTGTAGAGGTCGAGAATCGGATCGCCCTGGCCTCGGAACTTCACACCCTGAAATCGACCTGGCAGAAACCCCGCGGCCCAGAGTCGATCGTAGAGTGGTTGGCCGGCCTTGGCCGAGCCGTTGGACGTGAGTGCCACGAAGGCGGGCAGGTTGGCGTTGTCGCTGCCCAACCCGTAGCTGACCCACGAGCCCATGCTCGGACGCCCGGCGATCACCGACCCGGTCTGAAACAGCGTCGCCGCCGGATCGTGGTTGATCGCGTCGGTGTGCATGCTCTTGATCACGCACACATCATCGATCACCTTGGCCAGGTGTCGTTGCGGTTCGCTGAGCCAGATGCCCGATTGGCCGTGGCGTGCGAACTGGACCGTGCTGGGAGCGACCGGGAAGGACGTCTGGCCCGACGTCATCGTCGTTTTGCGTTCGTCGGGATACACCGACTTGGGCACCTCTTGACCAAACCGCTCGGCCAGCTGCGGCTTGTAGTCGAACAGGTCCATCTGAGCCGGGCCGCCGGACTGGAACAGATAGATGACTCGCTTGGCCTTGGGGGCAAAGTGCGGCAGATCGGCAAAGCCACCGGCGGAATTCCGAGGTCGGCTCGAGAGACGGACTGGGCGGTTGTTGTTGAGTTGGTCGTCAGCGTTGACCAGCGATCCCAGCGCGATGGCAGCCAGGCCCAGCGTGCTCTGTTCGAGCCACGCTCGGCGAGTCTGCTGCGAAACGAACTGGTCGAGTGGGGTCATGTCAATTCTGGGTGATGGATTCGTCGAGGTTCAGGATCGTGTTGGCCACAAGGGCATAGGCGGCCAGTTGAATCGGATCGAGAGTGTCATTGTAGGGTTTGTCGCCGACTGTCAGCAGTTGATTCGCGGTGCGGGGATGTTTCTGGAAGTCCCGTTGATAGGCCATCAGGTCGGCCATCAGCAGGTTCAATTCGTCCGAGCCGGGTTGTCGGCTGGTGACCACACGAAACGCCCACGCCGTCCGATCTCGCGGCGACAGGTCGTGCTGTCTCATCATGCGTTCGGCCAGCAGCCTGGACGCTTCGATGAACACGACATTATTCATCAGGGTCAGAGCCTGCAGTGGCGTTGTGGTGTGATCGGTGCGGACGGTGCAGGTTTCGCGCGCGGCGGCGTTGAAGGTCATCATCGCCGGTGGCGGCACCGTGCGTCGCCAGTAGGTGTACAGGCTGCGGCGATACAGCTTGTCGCCCGTGTCCTGCTTGTACCGGGCATTGGAAATGCTTCGCCAGATGCCCGGCGGCATGTAGGGTTTGACCGACGGGCCGCCGATGCGATCGACGAGCAGTCCGCTGGTGAACAGGGCTGCATCGCGAATGGCGTAGGGCGAGAGTCGTTTGCGGGGTCCTCGAGCGAGCAGGCGGTTTTCGGGATCGTGGCGTGCGAGTGTCGAGGGTGTTGAACGTGTCGAAGAAACTTGGCGGTAGGTTGCGCTGGTGACGATCAGCCGGTGCATGGCCTTGACGTTCCAGCCGCTGGTGATGAACTCGGTTGCCAGCCAGTCGAGCAGTTTCGGGTGACTGGGCAACTCACCCTGTACTCCAAAGTTTTCACTCGTCTTCACCAGTCCGATCCCGAAGTGATGTTGCCACAGGCGGTTGATGGTCACTCGTGCGGTCAATGGATGATCCGGATCCATCAGCCAACGAGCCAGTCCCAGGCGATTGCGTGGCCAGTGGTCCTTCCAGGTTCCCAGAACCGGTGGCGTGGCCGGTTTGAGTGTTTCGGACTTGTCGGGTTGATCGTACTGCCCGCGTCTCAGCAAGAACGTGTCGCGGGGCCGGTTGAGTTCGTGCAAAACCATCACCGTATTGGGTTTGCCACTTTGTGGGCGCGGCACTGACGTCTGGCTGATCTTGATGCGAGCCGGTTCGGGCACGACAAACTTCGCTTCGGTCTCGGACAGTTCCGGCCAACTGGCCGGGACATTGATGAACGGCGGGCTGTTGCCGTTGTTGGGTCCCAGGCCGGCTTCGGCGATATTGTTGAAGAACGCGAAGAGTCGGTAGAAGTCCTTCTGAGCGATCGGGTCGTACTTGTGGTCGTGGCATCTCGAGCACGTCATGGTCAGACCGAGGAACATCGTGCCCATGGTTTCCACTCGATCGGCGACGTATTCGACAATCCACTCGTCGGGAATCGAGCCGCCTTCGGAGTTGATCCGGTGATTTCGGCTGAAGCCGGTGGCGACCTGCGTGTAGAAGTTTCGGTCGGGCAGCAGGTCGCCGGCGATTTGTTCGGTGACAAACCGATCGAAGGGCTTGTTGTCGTTGATGGCTTGGATCAGCCAGTCTCGCCACACCCACATGTATCTGAGGCGGTCGTTCTGATAGCCATCGGTGTCGGCGTATCGTGAGGCTTCCATCCAGTCCAGCGCCATGTGTTCGCCGTAGCGTGGGGATGCCAGCAGTCGATCGACGGCGTGTTCGTAGGCCTTGGACGAACGGTCATTGATCAAGCTGTCGAGTTGATCGAGTGTTGGTGGCAGGCCGGTGAGATCGAACGTGGCGCGTCGCAGCAGTGTGGCCTTGTCGGCTTGTGTTGAGGGTTTCAGTTTGTGGTGTTCCAGCCTGGCGAGCACGAAGTAGTCGATTGCGTTTCGAGGCCAGTGGGCGTCGTGCAGTTTTGGCAGTTTGGGGCGGGTGGGTGTCACGAACGACCAGTGGCGATCGTCTATTGGCCAGGATGCGCCGGCCTTGAGCCAAGCCACCAGCGAGGCGCGATCCCGGTCGGTCAATCTGCGATTGGAATCCGGCGGCGGCATTCTCAGGTCCGGGTCGTGACTGGTGAGGCGATCGAGCATTTCGCCGGAACGCAACACGTTGGCCCGTTGTGCAGCCGCTCGGTCATCCAGCCGCAAGTCTGCCTGACGCGCCTTCGAGTCGGGTCCGTGGCAGTTGAAACAGGCGTCGGACAGCACCGGCCGAATGTCGCGAGCGAAGTCGAGGCCCTGGGCTTCGAGACGGGCCGACGACGTGGCAAGCAGGCAGACTGCAATGCCGGACAAGGCGAATGTTCGCCAGATCCCTAAACCAGTTTGCCATCGATGCAGAGGTGTTGACATGCCGATCACTTCCAACGCAGCTTCACAAGTTTTTATTGAGAGCGAACTATAGATGGTATCGCCGATGGCGGCGGGGTGTCCAAACGTCCAGTCTTCACCCGTGTCTTTGATCGAAGTCCACGAAATGCGTTCGGGACCGAATTCACCGGCCGGGTCGATGCGATACAGCAGCCTGGCTCTACCCTGCCATGACCTACCCCCAAATCTTGTACCACTCCTAATGAGAGAGTTTCAGGTCAGTGGTCGTTCTGTGTTCTGGTGGATGGAGCGTAGCGGAATCCTCCAGAACACAGCTGGCCGCGAACGCGGCCGGGGTCTGGTAATCGAGAGCACTATGCGGTCGCCGGTGGTTGTAGTCAAGACGCCAACGGTCAATCACCCAGCGAGCGTCCGCCAGCCCGAGGAACAGCTCCCCGTTGAGCAACTCGTCACGGAACTTTCCGTTGAATGACTCCACGTAGCCATTCTCCCAGGGACTGCTCCTGGCAATGAACAGAGTGGTGACGCCAGCCTGGACCAACCAGCGTCGAATGCCCTTCGCGACAAACTCCGGCCCGTTGTCGCTGCGGATGTGCTCGGGAACACCGCGGATCGCAAATAGATACTGCAGCACACCGATCACGTCATCCGACGTGAAGCTCCGCCCCACCTCGATCGCCAGGCACTCGCGGGTGAATTCGTCGATCACCACCAGCATCCGCAACGCGCGACCGTCCTCGGTCCGCTCGGCAACGAAGTCGTAGCTCCAGACATGGTTCCTCCGCATCGCTCGGTGACGTACACAGCTGTTCTGGCTGCCACCGAGTGACAGGCGACGCTTTCTGTGCTGTTTTCTCGGGACTTGCATGCTTTCCTGCTTCCACA
>CAVOEV010000237.1:0-7459 GCA_963694825.1 Planctomycetota bacterium | reverse complement strand
GGGTGTGTCGGGTGTGTCGGAAAAGTACTTCGAGCGCAAGTTGTTGGGTCGCGGGTTGGCTCGATTGGATTTCGATCGTGACGGTCGCGACGACTTCGTGGTCACTCATCTCGAACAGCCGGCGTCATTGCTGGCCAACCGGACGGTCGAGTCGGGATGCGGGATGGGATTGGCTGTGCGATTGGTGGCGACGTCGTCGGCACGAGACGCGATCGGGGCTCGAGTGACGGTGACCGATGGGGATTGGAGTCGAGTGCATTACCTGATGGCTGGCGACGGGTACATGGCATCGAACCAGCGTCAGTTGGTGATCGGCCTGGGTGTACGGAACCGAGTCGCGACGTTGCGAGTCGATTGGCCGTCGGGGTCATCGACCGAGTTGCGAGGTGTGGGTGTGGGGGCAGGTGAGTTGGTGATTATCGAGGGTCGTTCCGAGGCGATTCGGCTTCCGGCGGTTGATCGCTAGAACAGTGACGCGTCGTCGGCATCGGGTTGTTTGTCGATGGTGGCTTCGTTGTCGAGTGGTTCGGTGATCGGGTTTCCGTTGGAATCGACACCGGTGAGGGTTTCGATGCGTTGTTCGGCTTGTCCGAGGACGTTGCTGCAGGTCCCCAGCAGTCCGATGCCTTCTTCGAACCGTGCCAGGGATTCTTCGAGTCCCAGCGAACCGGATTCGAGCGATTCGACGATGCCTTGCAGAGCTTGCAGGGCGTCTTCGAAGGAGATGTCGGTCGGTGATGGTTTTTCGGCAGTATCGTTGGCCATCTGAGCGTCCCTGTTTGGGTGTGTGTCAGTTGTGTTGGGCGTCGAGATTGGAGGTCGATTCGACGCGGCTGGTGATTTGTCCCGAGGCGAGGGTGGTGACAATTTGGTCACCTGGTTGAAGGCCCTCGGAGTTGTTGACGACGTGTCCCTGAGCGGTTCGCGTCATCGAGTAGCCTCGACCGAGCACTTCGAGTGGGCTGAGGGCCTGTAGAGTGGCGGCGGCGGTTCTGAGTTGATCTCGGCTCGAGCGGATTTGGTTCCGGGCGGCTCGATCGATGCGTTGTTGCAGCAGGTCGACTTGTTCGGCGAGTTCATGGATGCGGCCATGTGGTCGGACGAGGACGGGTCTGGCTGCGAGTGCATCGAGTTGTGTTCGTGCGTGTTGAGCGTGTTGTCTGAGTGCACTGGCGAGTCGAGTGCGTACTGCGTGGATTGCGTTTCTGAGTTCATCCTGGTGCGGGACGACCAGTTCGCCGGCTTCGCTGGGCGTGAGGGCTCTTTTGTCGGCGACGAGGTCGGCGATGCTGACATCGATTTCGTGTCCGACGGCGCTGATGATGGGTACAGGGCAATCGGCGATGGCTCGAGCGACGACTTCTTCGTTGAAGGCCCAGAGGTCTTCGAGGCTTCCGCCTCCACGTCCGGCAATGACGACATCGACGCGAGGCAGTTGCGGGACCATCCGGATGGCCTGAGCGATTTCTTCGGCCGCCCCGGTTCCTTGGACTCGGACGGGCAGCAGTACGATTTCGACGGCGGGCCATCGTCGGGTGATGACCTGCAGCATGTCACGGAGAGCGGCTCCGGTGGGGCTGGTGACCAGGGCGATCCGTTTCGGGAAAGCGGGGATGGGTTGTTTGCGATCGGCGTCGAAGAGGCCTTCGTCGGCCAGTTGTTCCTGCAGTTGTCGGAACGCCAGTTCCAGGGCTCCGACGCCCTTGGGGATCAGTTGCCGGATGACCAGTTGGTACTGACCTCGCGGCATGTAGACTTCGACTCCGCCACGGGCCACGACTTCGAGTCCATCGGCGAGATCAAACGCGAGGCTGGAGGCGGTGTTGCGCCAGATGACGGCCGAGATCTGGGACTGGTCGTCCTTGAGCGTGAGATAGACGTGTCCGGATCGAGCGGGTCGGCAGTTCGAGATTTCTCCGGAGACCCACACGTCGGGGTAGTGAGTTTCGAGTCGGTTCTTGATCTCTCGAGTCAGTTCCGAAACGGTCCGAGCCGTTTCGCCGGTATCGTGTTGTGCCGTTGCTGGCATCAGGGCCACCACCTCCATGTTCTCATGAGTTCCCGCGAGTTCCAATCCGTTTCGTCTACCCCATGGTCTCGGTCCCGATCGACTTCAGCATTGCCACGGCTCTCAGGGCGTCGCCGGCCGGGTCGTCACCGGACCCTGTCCCGGCGGTCAGCCAGCCGTCGTATTCGGCTTCGGCGAGCACTGCCAGTATTTCGTCCCACGCCACTTCGCCTTGTCCAATGGCGACTTCGCGGTAGGACCCGTCGGATGCTCGCAGTGCATCCTTGGCCCAGACGTGATGGACTACGTCGTAGAGTTCGCGAAACGCCTCGACCGGATTCCTACCTCGTCCGGTCCAGGCGGCCGGGTCGAAGTCGACACCGATCGGGCCCGAGTCGATATCGTGCAAGAGTGCCTGGAAGGTCTGGAGATCGCAGGCGGAGACGTCGATGACCGGGATGGCTCCGACATGATTGCCGTGTCGAGCGAGGTCGTTGAGGACTTCGACGAGCCGATCGCGAGTGATTCGGCCGGCCTCGTCGGTCTGACCACCGTCGTGGTTGGCGTCGATCGGGATGGGTCCGATGTTCAGGGTGAGCACATTGGTGCCGAGTGCTCGGGCGAAGGTCAATGCCTGGCAGACAGCTTCGACGCGAGGCTGGAGATCGGTGCGGTCCGAGAATCCTCGGCGGGTTGGAAACGTGGTTGCGGCGAGGGTGAGGCCGAGTTCATCGAGATGTTTGCGGAGGTGTCGGATGGCGCTGGCAGAGAAGTCGGACGGCTGGACCATGTGTCGCGTGTCGAGGAGCACTCCTTCGACTCGAGCCGCGGCCGCCTGTTTCAGAGCCGGCTTGAGTCGTGATCCAAAGGCTACGAGTGGTACGGAGCAGTGGAGTGGATGCATGCGAGAAGCTTTTTGGGTGGGGCCAGTCGAGCGTGACGGTACGAATCGTTTGGAAACGGATTGAAACGGATTGAGGGGATCGGATCAAGAAGTCAGTCGCGAGTTGGATAGAGGTTTGTGGGGTCAGAGAACCAGTCGGCGGCCTGCCGGACGGGTTCGTCCGGGTCGTTGCTGTAGTGCATGTCGGCGTCGGGGATGACCTGGACGGTCAATCGGGATGCGGGAAGTTGGAGCGACTGGAGGTCATCGTTGAGGCTGCTGAAGGCGGGTGATTGCTGGACGGTCTGGCCACCGACCTGAACCAGCACGGGGCAGGTGACCTGTGGCAGGTGTCTAAGCAGGTCGTATCGGTCGTCGGGTCCGTACTTCTCGATGAAGCCGGAAGCGCGGATCCAGATCGGCAGCGGCTGTCGGACCTCGATCAGTTCGTCACCGCGACCGGCCGACACGAGTTGAGTGGCCCGGAGATAGTCTTCGCGGAACGGACCGGCGGCTGGGTGTTGCTGGTACATGCTGTGGCAGAAGCGAGGCGGTGAGATGGCGATGATGGCCAAGGGGTTTACGGTGTGGGCTGCAGTGGCGTAGATCGACTTGATTCCTCCCATGCTGTGTCCGACGAGGAGGATTCGTGGGCTGTTGTGTTGTTGTGCCCATTCGAACCAGGCGTCGAGGTCGAGTCGGCAGTCGTCGATGTGTTCGAGTGCTGCGCCACCTTGTTGTCCGACCAGTCCATCGTGGCCTCGGGTGTTGATTCTGAGTGTGTTTGTGCCCGAGTTGGCGACGGTGTGTTCGAAGTGTTCGAGGATACCGGGTTGGTAGAAGTTGCCGGAGGTTCCATGTACGAAGACGACGAGGTCGGCCGGCCACGGGTTGGATTGCTGGGTGCTTGGGTCCGGCTGGTTGAGGAGACCATCGAGGCGGATGTTGTCTTGTGTGCGAGTGTGGACGAGTGAGAGGTGCATGTCGGGTCCAGAGTAACCTTGGTGGTGGCTTTCGTCTTGGGCAACTGTTGGGGATTTGGTGGGTGGTTGACGGGGTTGGGGGGTGGTCGCGAGGATTGATTGGTTGTGTTGTGTTGTTCTTGATCTTGGTTTGTAAGGCTCATGGCTTCCAGTCGTTCCTCGCGTCGTCCTCGATTCCGTCCCGACGTGGACCGATTGTCCGGTTATGTTCCGGGCGAGCAGCCGATGGATGCGGGTTGGGTGAAGTTGAACACGAACGAGAACCCGTATCCGCCATCGCCTCGGGTGGTGGACGCGATCGGTCGTGCGGCTGCTGGTCGATTGAACTTGTATCCGGATCCATTGGGTCGAGAGTTTTGCCGTGCGGCGTCTCGGTTGTTTGATGTGGATCCGGAGTGGATCATCCCGGGCAACGGGAGTGACGAGATTCTGACGATTCTGATGCGGACGTTTGTGGATGCGGGCCAGGCGATCGCGTATCCGTATCCGAGTTACGTGTTGTACGAGACGTTGGCTGAGATCCAGGGAGCGCGGGTTGAGCGGGTCGAGTTGAGTGAGGACTGGACGTGGCCATTGGACGCGGCCCGTCGTCAGATCGAGGGTTGCCGGTTGTTGTTTGTGCCCAATCCGAATTCGCCATCGGGCAACCGGTTCCCGGACGAGGACCTGTTGCAGCTGGTTCCCGAGGAGGGGGTGTTGGTATTGGACGAGGCCTACGGCGACTTCTGCGACGAGCCTGATGCTGGCGAGTTGTTGCGCCGCGGCGAGTTGTCTGGTCGCGTGGTGGTGACACGGAGCCTGAGCAAGTCGTACAGCCTGGCCGGTTTGCGTTTAGGTTTCGGTGTGGCTCATCCCGACGTGGTGTCGGGGATGAGGAAGGTGAAGGACAGTTACAATTGCGACACGTTGTCGTTGGCTGCGGGTGTGGCGGCGTTGGAGGATATTGACTGGATGCACGAGAGCGTCGGTCGCATTCAGAGGACTCGGCAGCGGCTGGTTGAGCAGTTGGAATCGCGGGGTTTTTCGGTGGTGCCGAGTGAGGCGAATTTCGTCTGGGCGACTCATCCTGACGGCGAGCATCGTCGTCGATTCGAGGGTTTAAAGGCACAGCGGGTGCTGGTGCGGCACATGGTGTTTGCCGAGTGCGAGCCAAGTCGGGAGGGTCTGAGGATCACGGTGGGGACCGACGCGGAGGTGGATCGGTTCTTCGAGGCGCTCGACGGCGTTGGGTCGTAGCGGTTGTGCGGGCCGCCGAGTGTGCTCGAGTGGTTCGGCCGGGTTCTGCGTGGTTGCGGTGATTGTCGTGGGTCGTGGCGGCCATATGATGGGGCATGTGCTGGCCGGTTGCCGGGTTGATTGAGACGAGTTGTTGTTCAGGGGATCGGGTTGATGAGCCGACGCGGCGAGATCGAGCGGAAGACGTCCGAGACGTCGATCCGGCTGTCGTTGGAATTGGACGGCAGCGGGACGTCGACGATCGAGACGGGGATCGGGTTCTTCGACCACATGCTGACCCTGTTGGCTCGACACGGGTTGTTTGATCTCGAGGTGCATGCCGCGGGGGACCTGGAGGTTGACGGTCACCACACGGTGGAGGACGTGGGGATTTGCCTGGGGTTGGCCTTGTCGGATGCGTTGGGTTCGAAGGAGGGGATCGCGCGTTACGGCAGCGTGGTGTTGCCGATGGAGGAGTCGTTGGTGACGGTTGGCGTGGATCTTTCGGGTCGAGCATGGTTTGTCGAGCGGGTGGTGTATCCGACCGAGAAGATCGGCGAGTTTGACACTCAGCTGGTGCAAGTCTTCTGGCAGTCGTTTGCGGCTAACGCGAAGATCAACTTGCACCAAGTGCTTCACCACGGCGAGAATTCTCATCACATTGCCGAGGCTCTGTTCAAGGGAACGGCTCGGGCGTTGCGTGCTGCGGTGTTGTTGGACCCGCGTCAGACTGGAGTCCCATCGTCCAAGGGCAGTCTTTAGTCGGCGTCTGGTCTCTGTCGGGAAACTTGTTTTGTCGCTCTCGAGAATATCGTCTCGCGGTCGGTTGAAATTCTTGACACAGGGAGTAGGGTGTGGCCATTCCCGTTGGGGTCGTGGTCGCGAAGGCAGTGTTTGCCGGTGCTGCGGCGGACTCGAAACGGGTGCGGGGACATCCCTGGGACCATCGGTCAGACAGCCCGATTCATCCGGAGTCACATCAGCCGTAGCCAACGCGGAGGGCCACCCTGGTCGCCTGACCCCGCCGAATGCCTTGGGCATCGGCGACAGCATACTGGGGCCGGTACGGAGATTGGCGGCTGATGCTTCCGGATGCCCGGGGTTTCCCTCGCGTCTTTTGCAGAAAACGGCGTCTTGCAAACCGTGATGCGGTGGTCTGGATGTGGCTGGCTGGGTGTTGAAGCCTTGAGGCGGGTTCGTTAGGCTAGGAGGTTCCCACTCCATATATGTGTCCAGCTTGGTCGCGTTCGGGTGGTCTCACTCACATATCCCACACTCCTTCCATCGAGGGCAAGAACCGTGTCCGCGGTCTCGATTGGTCCCGCCCGTTCGACAATGGCTCGAAACGAGACGGTCACCCACAGCTGGTTTGTTGTCGACGCAGGTGGCCACATCGTCGGCCGCCTGGCGACTCAGATTGCCACCGTGCTGATGGGCAAACACCGTCCCGATTACACGCCTCACGTCGACACCGGCGATTATGTCGTTGTGCTAAACGCTCATCTGATCCGCTTCAGCGGCAAGAGCCTGGCTCATGACACTCATCCCCAATTCACTCAGAAGTTTCTGTGGAAGCAGTACCAGAGATACACTGGTTATCCGAGTGGCCGGAAATTGACTTCGGCGGCCACGATGTTGGAAAAGGCACCCGAGCGGATTTTGCACGAAGCTGTGCGACGGATGCTGCCCAAGAACAAGCTCGGCGGCCAGATGCTGAAGAAACTCAAGATCTACTGCAGCGACGAGCACACTCATCAGGCTCAGAACCCTCAACCGTTCCCCGAGTACCTGTTGCCGCCAGCCTGACACAGAATTCCCTGTCCTGGGCCTGTTTGGTTCGGGATCCGAGAGAGAACCGACGATGATCTTTGACGACGACGCAGCTGAAGATTCGGAAGAGACCACGGACGAGGCTGTTGAAGAGACGGCGGACGAGTCTGTGGAAGAAGCTTTGGACAAGGTTGCCGACGAGACTTCCGGTGACGAGGAAGCGGTTGCTGAGGAAGACGCTGCTGAGGAAGCGGTTGCTGAGGAAGCGGTTGCTGAGGAAGCGGTTGCTGAGGAAGCGGTTGCTGAGGAAGCGGTTGCTGAGGCGGTTGTTGAGGAGGACGCTGCTGAGGCGGTTGTTGAGGAAGCGGTCGCTGAGGAGGACGCTGCTGAGGCGGTTGTTGAGGAGGACGCTGTTGAGGCGGTTGTTGAGGAGGACGCTGTTGAGGAGGCGTCTTCTGAAGAGTCAGGGGACGAAGCTGAGGAGGTTTCAGCTGATGAGTCTTCGGATGAGGCTGCTGCTGCGTCTGAGGAAACGAGCGAGTCGTCTGAGGAAACTGTCGAGGGCGATGCCGAGTTGACATTGGGCGAGTCGTCTGAGGA
>CAVOEV010000236.1:0-7513 GCA_963694825.1 Planctomycetota bacterium | reverse complement strand
GATCGAGGACGAAGTGTCGATCAACTACGCTGTCTCGATGGGAGACCTCGGCGATCGCGGCGAAGGCTACGCTCACAGCGTGTACGCCGAGCTCGAGATCGAAGACGAGATCTACTACGGAATCGAGACGGTCCTGGTCGAGACCAACAGTGGCAACCCGATGTTTGGACACGGCCACCATGTTGGTCTGTCTCAGACGCTGCACACGTCGATCACCGACGAATTGGACGCTGGCGTTCGAATCGAGTGGTGGAAGGCTCAGGGCCAGTCGTTCTACGACCTGACCTTCGGCCTGAACATCAAGCCTCGTGAATGCATCACGATTCGGCCCGAGGTTCGGACCGATTGGGGTGCTGCCACGACGCGTGGCGAAGTGGATCAGTCGGTCTTCGCGATCGATGTCATCCTGAACTACTAGTCGCTTCTTGGCGACTTGGCGAGAAAGTCTCGCCGAGGATGCAATCTGATTACGGAGCAGGCCCGGTCGAATCGACCGGGCCTGTTTCGGTTAATTCGGAGCGACGAATCCGTTTGACGAGACCTCGAGATTCGGCGATGCTGCGGGTGTCGATGTGGAAATGAGTAGCGGATGGAGGAGTGTGTGTGATGCGTGGTACGAAGCCGTTGTTGATGGCTGCCGTCTGCCTGGGAGTGGCGCCTTCTGCGATGTCGGCCGAACCGACTCGGGCGGAGGTGTTGTCTGCTGGTGAGGCATTTCGCAAGACGTGTCTGCATTGTCACCAGGCACCGGACTTGCGATTCGGTAGCGACCGCACTTGGCACGACCAGTTGCGGCGCACGGCTTGAAGCGGAACCGGACCGGAGGCCCGTGCGGCCTTGATCCAGTTCCTTGCCTCCGGCCGTTTGAAGCCTCCGCTATCGATCCATCTGCCTGCCAAACCGGTCACGGTCGGTCATGGCGTTTTGGTGCCGTCGTTCGAGGAAGGGTCGGTGTTGTTGAAGGATGCCGGTGGTGATGTGGTCCGAGTGTCCTGGGAACCGTTGACATCGGTTGCCAAAGTGTCGGGTGGCAAGGTTGTTGCCCGGGTCAAGCCGACCGTGGCATCGATGCGTCGTTCTTTGCCGGCGGGCGTGTATACGTTGATCGGATACCGTGTGATTCGTCGCGACAGGTCGGGTCGAAGCTGGTTGGTGTCGGCGACCGATCCGTTTGGGATCCGCAAGTTTGCGGTGGTGTCGGGGAAGCAGAAGCGGTTGGATGTTGACGAGCGGGTCTCGGTCGAGTGTGCCGCGAGGCGGACTCGAATGGGATTGCGTTTACAGGTGACGGTCAGCGGCGAGATCGAGGCGGGGTTGTCGATTTACCGTGCCGGGCGACGGATCCCAATGGAGTACCGCGTTTTGGACAGCGGTGGGGGCGTGATTGTTCGGGGCGGGATGGAATATGGTTGAGGCGGCGGGTTATCGGCTTCGTGCAAGTTGAGTCCAGTCCAGAAGCGTCGTGCGGTTCGTGTCGAGGTGGTTCCGGTGAAGTTACGCTTCAGTGGCATGCCGTTTCGCGTGATCGGAGACCAGTCGATGGTGTTGCGTCCAGCCGGCTGATCGGAGTGGCGGGAGGTGGGAGTCTGCCGTTTTTGTGCGGGTTGCCGCGTGGTAATGGATTCGCCACACTGAGTCTTCGGCAGCGGTCGGGGTATGAGCCAAGTCGCGGCAGGGGGATGAAATGGGTCAAACACTGGAATTGGGTCGTCGGATCGAATTGCAGTCAATGGATCCGTTGTGTCACAACATCAGTTTGGCTCTGTACCGTCGAGAAATTGGCGACCGATCAGCGTACGTGGTGCACACCTACAGCAATCATCCGAGCGCTCCCGCTCGAGTGTCCGAGATCACTCGCGGCCTGATGGCCTCGGCGGGGATGGAGCTTTTGTCGGAATTGCCGGACGGTTTCGCGTGGTTGAGTTTTGTCTGCGGTGGCCGTCACGAGCGGGCCTTGCGTCGGACGTTCCTGGAAGTCTGCAAGCAGACGGGCGATGCGATTGGTGAAGTGTTGCCATTGGTGCGTGTGGACAAGAAGGCGGGTTGCGAGCTGACGGTGATTTCGGAATCTGCGGGTTGTTACCGGATCACATCACCGGCGGGCCACGAGTCGGCACCGCGTCGGTGCCTAGCGGTGGCTCGAGGGTTTGCGAAGCTGTGCGAGATGGAATTGGAAGAATCGGATCCGACAGTTGTACGATTCGGTTGTGGAGTTGAGCACGACGTCTTGATGGGCTCGTTGTTCTTCCGGGCCCAGAACGTGCGTTCGGCGATGCAGGAGGACGAGTTGTCTGCATCGCGGGGTTCTCTGGCGGCTCCGGGCAGTCAGGACGGCACGTGATGAGTGCAGCGAGTCGGAGGAAACGCGGATGGTAGTCGGCAGCGGAACCGACGGTGCGATGGTTTCGGAGATGACCAGTCGCGAGCGAGTGATGTCGGCGTTGGCCGGGTTGCCGGTCGACCGGACTCCGGTCTGTAATCCGACGTCGCTGGCGACGGTCGAGTTGATGGACATGGTCGATGCTCATTTCCCCGACGCGAACCGCGATCCCGAGAAGATGGCACGCTTGGCGTCGACCAGTTTCACCGAACTCGGATTCGACAGCGTGATGCCGGTGTTCACGATCATCCAGGAGTCATCGGCTCTGGGGTGTGACATCCAGTGGGAATCGAAGGACAATTGGCCGACGGTGCGAATGTCTCGACCGATCTGGAAGACAGCGGACGATGTACGGATGCCTGCCGATTTCCTGACGCATCCGGACATCACCTGCGTTCTGGATGCGATTCGGCTGTTACGTCGCGAATTCGGCGACGAGGTGGCGATTATCGGCAAGACGATGGGGCCGTGGACGTTGGGTTACCATGTCTACGGTGTCGAGCCATTTCTGTTGATGTCGTTGGACGATCCTGGCCAGGTTCAGTTGTGCCTGGACCGAATGAAGGAGATCACGATCGCCTTTGGCCGGGCTCAGATCGACGCGGGAGCCGATGCCTTGACGTTGCCCGACCATGCGACCGGCGATTTGGTCAGTGGCGATTACTACCGCGATTTCCTGCGGGACCTGCACACCGAGCTGGTCGACGAGATCCCGATCCCCTTGATCCTGCACATTTGCGGTCAGACAGTGGACCGGATGGACTACATTGCCGAGACCGGTTTGGCCGGATTCCATTACGATTCGAAAAACGATCCAGCCGAGTCGATGAAGATCGTGTCGGATCGGATCGCGTTGATTGGCAACATCAACAATCCGGCCACGTTGTATTCTCAGGGTCCTGAGGAGGTGGCCGAGGAAGTGGTGCGGAACCTGGATGCGGGTGTTCCGTTGGTGGGTCCCGAGTGTGCGATTCCGTTGCAGACGGCGATCGAGAACTTGAAGGAGATCCCATTGGCGGTTCAACGCTGGCATCGCGAGCATCCCAGCGGGGCGAACGTGGCGGAGAACGCGTCATGACGATCGGTTTTCTGGATCGGATTGCGACGGGCGAGCTGTTGTTTTCCGACGGAGGCACTGGCACCTATTTGCAGCAAAGCGGATTGGAGCCGGGCGGGTGTCCCGAGGAGTTTAATTCGACTCAGCCGGAGATCATCCGCGGCATGGCAGCGGCGTATTTCGACTCGGGTTCCGACATGGTCGAGACGAACTCGTTTGGTGGCAGTCGTTACATGTTGACGAAGTACGGTCATGGTGATCGTGTCGTGGAGTGGAATCGGCTGGCGGCCGAGTTGGCACGCGAATCGGCTCCGGCGGGTTGTTTCGTGCTTGGTTCGATCGGTCCGACGGGCGAGATTTTGGAGGAGAAGGCTGGGGCGGCGGATGCTGACGAGATGTACGACGCATTTGTCGAACAGGCGAGTGGTTTGGCAGAGGGCGGAGTGGACGCGGTGTGCGTGGAGACGATGAGTGATGTGACGGGTGAGATGAAGTTGGCGATCCGTGCGGTGAAGGAGTCAACGGGTCTGCCGGTAGTGGCCACGATTTGTTACGACCGCGGTCCCCGTGGCCTGTTCACGATGATGGGTGACACACCGGAATCGGCGGCGGAAGCGTTGACGGAAGCGGGAGCGGACGTGGTGGGGTCGAATTGTGGGATCGCGATTGGCGACATGATCGAGGTGATTGCTGCGATGCGTCGCGCGACCGCTCTGCCGATTCTGACTCATGTCAATGCTGGTCTGCCCAGGATCGAATCCGGCAAAATCGTCTATCCGGACACACCGGAATACATGGCCGAAGAGATGCAGCGTGTGGTCGAGGCGGGTGCGAACATCATCGGCGGTTGTTGCGGCACGGGACCGGACCACATCCGCGCTTTCGTGTCACTCTTGCGGGACGGGTCCTCGTGAGCGAAAAAGGGGGCACGTCTTTTCGAGGATCACAGGTCGACGATGGCAGAACTTGCAGACATTCCGAACGAGTTTATCAGGAACGAACTCGATGAATTCGTCGAACGGGTCGACGAGCGAACCGAGTTGATCGGGCTGTATGCTCCGGCTGCGCCGCACTTGCTGGAAATCGCCGCGGCGATCATCAGTGGCCGTCATCACGACGCGGATCGAATGACGACCGAGGCTTTGGCGGGTGGGACGGGAGCCTTGGAGATCATGGATGACGGCTTGATTGCCGGGATGGCGTTGGTGGGGATCAAGTTTCGCGAGAACTTCATTTTTGTTCCCGAGGTGCTGGCGTGTGCCCGTGCGATGAAGTCGGGGATGGCTCATATCGAGCCAATCCTTTCGGCATCGGGTGTCAAACCTTTGGCCCGGGTCATCATGGGTACGGTCAAGGGCGACCTGCACGACATTGGTAAGAACCTGTGCATCATGATGATGCGTGGTGCGGGGTTTGAGGTGATAGACCTGGGTGTGGACACATCGGCGGACGAGTTCATCGAGGCGGTCCAGGAGCACAAGGCGTCGTTGTTGGGGATGTCGGCGTTGTTGACCACGACGATGCCGAACATGGGTCATACGATCGAGGCGTTCATTGATTCGGATCTGCGTGACGACGTGAAGATCATGGTGGGAGGTGCTCCGGTGACGCCCGAGTTTGCCGACGAGATGGGAGCTGATGCGTACGGGGACAACGCGGTTGAGTGCGTCGAGGTGGCGAAGCGGTTGGCCGGAGTCGGTACCAAGACGTCTCGTGCAGGGACGGGCGTGATCGATGAATGAACGAATCGACAGCGAGGCGGTCGAAGCGCGTCGCCGCCGGTTGACTCGAATTTTCTCCGGGATGGTCGAACACGCCAAGGTGCAGTGTCTTGTGCGTTGCCCGTATCGAGACCGCCGCGACCTGTGTACGGCTCGGTTCGGCTGCCGCAATCAGGGGCCTCGGGATGCCGCCACATCGCTGCGGGTCTGCGAGTGTGACGGTCAGTTAGATTACCGCGGAGCGTGGGAGGTCGAGGATCCTGAGGCGGTGTTGGCCGAGTGGCGTGGTGAGGCGGGTGCGGACGTTGCGGAGGGTGCGGACGTTGCGGAGGGTGCGGAGGGTGCGGAGGAGCTCGATTCGGGTCCCAATCCGTTTCGGCCGGGGGCACTGTCTTGCGAAGGGCGTGCGGGTGTCAGCCTGTTCGAGTTGGCCGATGAGCATGGTGTACGGGTGGACAGTTCGTGTGGACGGATGGGGAGTTGTCACGAGTGTGTGGTCGAAGTGTTGGAGGGTTCGGACGGATTGGAGCCGTGCGGGCCTTTGGAGCAGTTCCTGACGGACGGGTTCCGATTGGCCTGCCAGGCCCGGATGTCGGATACGGGCCAAGTCGAATTCGCACCGCTTCATCGCAGTCCCGTAGTCTTGATGGACCGTTGCGAGAGTTCGGTGACATTGAACCCGTCGGTGACCCGTCGGGGAGATGAGGTGTTTCGATCGGGAGAGGTGATCGACAGATGGCGTGGTCGAATATTGGGATTGGCGGCCGACGTGGGTACGACGACGGTCGCCGTCGAGTTGGTCGACTTGGAGACGGGTCGTTCGTTGTGTGCTGGAGGTTTCGAGAACCCTCAGCGATTTGGCGGCAGCGACGTGATCAGTCGGATCTCGTACGACGCCAGCCATCCGGGCGAGCTGCACCGTTCTATCGTCCAGGCGCTGAACACCGAGATCATCGCGCTGTGCCAGCAGGCTGGTGTCAGTCGTCATGCGTTGTACGAAGTCCTTGTGGTCGGGAATTCAACGATGCGTGATCTGGTGTTCGGACTCAACGTTCAGACGATCGGTCAGCGCCCGTACAAGTCGGCGACCGAGCACGAGTTCTTGGCCGGGACGCGTGACGGGACGCAGTTGGAATCGGGCAGCCGTGCGTTGGGTGTGATTGCCAGTGCTCGGGGCCGGGTGTTGTCGCCTGATTTGGTGGCCAGCCATGTGGGTTCGGATATCGCTGCGGGATTGGTGGCCTGCGATTTCGACTTGGGCGAGGGGACTCGGGTGTTCCTGGACATTGGTACGAACACCGAGGTCGTGATAGCGGCGGGCGAGCGGGTGGTGGTGGCCTCGTGTCCGGCGGGTCCGGCGTTCGAGGGTGGGCTGGTGCGGCACGCAACGACAGCCTGCGCCGGTGCGATCGACACAGTGCGAGCGGTTGGCAGCGGGTTTGTGTACACGACGATTGAAGATGCCGTACCGGTGGGACTGTGCGGTTCAGGGTTGGTCGACCTGTTGTCGGAACTGAAGCGGACGGGACAGATGACCGAGATGGGCGTGTTCACGTCCGAGAGGGGGCGAGCTGCGGACGTGGCCGTGGTCGACGATCCGGAAATCATCCTGACTCGCGAGGACGCCAGTCATCTGGCTCAGGCCAAGGCCGCCAGTTACTGCGGGCAGTACATCCTGTTGCGGCTTCTGGGTCTGGATCCACGTGAGGTGGACCGGATCGAGTTGGCCGGCGGTTTCGCATCATCGCTCGACATCGAGGCGGCGATGTCGATCGGGTTCCTGGCCGGGTACCGCACCGAGCGAGTTCATCGGGTGGGGAACTCGGCATTGGAGGGTTCCCGTCAGTTGTTACTGGATGTCGAGCGGCGGGATCGGGTCGAGCGGTTGGTCGAGCGGATCGAGCATGTCGAGCTGGAGACGACCGAGGATTTCTTCGAGATTTTCACCGAGGCCTGCCAGTTCAAGCCGATGCAATTGGGGTAGTTATTCGAGTGCGTGATCCGAGGGCTTGATTCCCTTGACGAAGGCACCGAATCCGAAGCGGGTCGGTTTGTAGTTGCCGACGTAGGAGACATCGGAATCGGCTGTGATCTGTTTTTCCAGTCCGAGTCCCCAGTAGCAGCCGTTGACGAGCAGTCGTCTGAGTCCGGCACTTTGCAGGTCGGTCGAGGCGCCCATGGTGGTGGCGAGCACGCGAGCGGTTTTTCCGGTTTCGGTCTGAAACTGGCGAGTCCAGACGAGTGGCATCATTGGTTCGTTTTTGCGACCGGCGACGGGTTTGTCGCTGGGTTTCATGCCGGCGAGTACTTGCCCGTGGACGAGCACCTGAGCGTCGCCGGGGAGTTTGCGTACTC
>CAVOEV010000235.1:0-7635 GCA_963694825.1 Planctomycetota bacterium | reverse complement strand
CCCCCTGGGCACTGGGTGTTTCGGGCAACCGCCTGGCCAAAACGCCTCACATGGACCGCATCGCCCGCGAAGGGGCCTACCTGCCCAACGCCTACACGGTGACGCCCGTCTGCAGTCCGTCGCGGGCTTCGCTGATGACCAGTCGTTACGGAACCGAGGTGGGGATCACCGACTGGATCCACCCGCGTGGCGAGGCCCAGTTGGGGCTGGATCCCAAGCTGCCGGTCTGGCCACGCCAGTTGCAGAAGGCCGGCTACCATACCGGCCTGGTCGGCAAGTGGCACCTCGGTCGCCAGGACAAACAACACCCCACCAAGTACGGCTTCGATCACTTCATGGGTCACCGCGAGGGTGGCTGGAGCCCGGTCAATCCGACGCTGGAGAAGGACGGCACGAACCGAAAGTTCGAAGGCCTGACGGCCGACGTGCTGGCCGATGAGGCGCTCGGGTTCATTCGCTCACACGTGAAGTCCCGAGCCGACAGCCCCTTCCTACTCTGCTGGCACACTCGCGCCCCGCACGCCCGCTGGTTGCCTGTGGCGCCTGAGGACATGGCCCCGTACAAGGGCGTGGACGTCCCAATCCCCAACCCGAACTTCCCGAATCTGGATGTGCCCCGGGTCAAGCGGATGACCCGCGAGTACCTGGCGAGCGTGCGGAGCGTCGATCGCAACGTGGGCCGGATACTCGACATGCTCGACAAACTGAAACTCGCTTCCAACACGATCGTGATCTTCAGTTCCGATCACGGCTACAGCATGGGCCACAACGGCATCTGGCATAAGGGCAACGGCCACTGGGTGCTGAAGCCGCCGCCGCCGGCGAAGCCGAACATCCCCCGCGGCCAACGGCCCAATATGTACGACAACTCGATCAAGGTCCCCACGATGATCCGCTGGCCGGGGGTGATTAAGCCGGGCACGGTCGTTCCCCAGACCGTCTCGAACCTCGACTGGTTCCCGACGATCCTGGCCATGGCCGGCGTGAAGACCCAGCCGTCATGGAAACTGCGTGGCCGCGACTTCAGCCTACTGCTGAAGGGCCGGAAACCGGCCGGCTGGGACAACACCTACTACGCCCAGTACAGCACCCACCACCAGTCGCGTACTCACATGCGAATGATTTCGACCGGTCAATGGAAGCTCATCCGTGACTTCCTGAACCCCTCACGCGACGAGTTGTACCATCTCGAGAAGGACCCGGCCGAAGCGAACAACCTGGTCGGCTCGAAGGACCCAAAGGTCCGCTCCGTCCTCAGCGATCTGCACCGGCGGCTGGTTGCCCGGATGAAGACGATCGGAGACCAGGTCCACGAGGCGCGTTGACCACGAGTCGCGTTCCCGTCGACAAACACCCCGTGTGAATCCGGGTTTGTGCCCCGGTTGAACGACTGCTCTACTAGACAGACCGTCGAGGCGTGGCAGGTCTCCGGCCGCGGACTCACTGACCCCCATCCCAGCGACATCCGAGGATGTACTCCCGTGCGTTTGGCACAGCTAATCACCACCGCCACCCTCGTGGTGCTGGTCACTGGAATCACCCCGTCCCGCTCGGCGGAACCCTCGCCGCTGGACCTCTTCAACAGCCGCATCCTGCCGATCTTCAGGTCGTCCAAACCGGCCAGCTGCATCCAGTGCCACCTCGCCTCGGTCGACCTCAAGAACTACATCCTGCCCTCGCACGAAAAGACGTTCGCGTCGCTGCGTGACTAGGGCCTGGTCGACCTGGACAGCCCCGAGAAGTCCAAGATCCTGGGCCTGATCCGCATGGGCGAAAAGGACCTGGACAAGGGCGCCCGGCTGATCCACGCCAAGATGCGTCAAGCCGAGTACCAGGCCTTCGCCGCGTGGCTGAAGGCCTGCTGCAACGACCCGAAACTACGCTCGCTGCCGCCTCTGACCGCAGCCCAACGCGCCCGCCCGGCCCGCCCCAACGAGGTCATCCGACACGCTCGTAAGAGCCGCGTGGTCGATTCGTTCGTCCGTACCGTCTGGTCGCAACGTATGAGGTGCTTCCCCTGCCACACACCCAACGACATCGACGCCAACAATCCGCGGCACCAGGCGGCGATCAAGAACATGGCGAAGTTCCGCGAAAAGTACCCGGGTCTGCTCGAGAAAGTGGTGATCTTCAAGAAGACCCCGGAAGCGACTCTCGACTACCTGGTCGCGCAAAGCCTCAAGACGCCCGCCGGAGGACGCCCGCTGCTGGATCTCGAGAACCCCGCCCGCAGCCTGCTGATCCTCAAGCCACTCTCCAAGCTCCCGAAGAAACGCCCCGACGGCACCTTCCTGCCGGCCTCTTCGGTCGACCCCATCTCGCACATGGGGGGCATGAAGATGCACAAGAACGACCAGTCATACAAGTCGTTCGTGACCTGGATCGCGGACTACTCGCGAGTGGTCGCCAATCGCTACGCCTCGGTCGAGGACCTGCCCGAGGACAACTGGTACGCATCGCGGTCGATCCTGCGGCTGATGGCCACTCCGGCCAGCTGGAAGGTCGGTCAACCGGTGCAGTTGTTCGTCCACGCCTTCGACCAGCAATCGGGTCGTTATGGCAGCGAACCGATCGCGTTCACCCAGGGCACGGTCACGCCCAGGCACATTGTCAACGGAGCCCTGTTCCTGCTGGCTCCGCGAGACGGCAGAGACGGGATCAAGTGGGACCGCGAACGGGCCAGGTTGCCGCAAGGCCGTTACCTGGTCCGGGTCTTTGTCGATTCGAAGCATCGCTTGGCCAACGACGTCAGCCTGCTGTTGGGTGCCGAAGACTACGTCGGCCAGGCCGAAATCGCTCGTGCGCGCTGGCGCGAGGGTTTCCGTCATGCCGAGACGGTCCGCGGCATGGCGTTATCCAGGGACTGACACGCCATGACCCCACTCTCACGCAGTCAGATGACCACCCGCATGGGCGGCCCCTTCCAGGCCGTCACAGACACGGTCCACGTGCACGGCAACGTGGTCCACGAACTACTCGCCTAAAGATCAGCTCTCCAGCGCGATCACCTGGTACTCGCCCTCGCACGCACACCCGCCACAGATGTGCATGCTCCGCTCGCCCAGCACCTGCACCATCGCCGCGATCGTGCTGCCGCGCAGGTGCTCGGGCTCGTCGGGACCGCCGTGTGCACAGATCGAGCGGGGATAAGAGCTGTGATCGGCGGTCATCGCCTTCAGCGACTCGCGATCCAGGCCGTCTCGCTGCAGGAACCGCCTCAGCGCGGTGTAGCGTGCGATCGAGCTGCCGATGGCCGTCGATCGGATCACCTGTCGAGGCTGCAGCCACTCGGAGAGGTAGTGGTTGGTGTGCCCGTAGGGCTTGCCGTCGGGATACAGCAGCGCGAACGCCTCGGCGGTCGTCTCGACACTGACCACGTGCCCGGCGTCGTCGGCGACCAGGTAGTGAGACCCCCCGGCACGGGCCCCCGCGGTGGGGGCCGCGACGGCGTCGGCCAGGTTCGACGCCGCCAGCACCTGTCGCACGATCACCGCGTGCAACTTGCCCGGCTGGCAGTCGTTGCTCGAGAGGTAGTTAATGTTGATGCCCAGGCCGTGCTCGTTGAGACCAGCCAGTCCGACCATGCCGGCCAGCGAATAGACCAGCTGGGCCGGGCCGTCGTCGGGCTGAATCCTCAGCAGGATGTTGAATCGACGCCGGAAGGCCGAGAGGTCGTAGGTCTGCCCGAGCAGCGTCTGGCCGGTTCCGGCCTCGTGAGGCACCACGAAACAGGTGCATCCGACCAGCTGCCGAACGCAGTCGATCCAGCGGAAGTTGCCGACATCCAGCAGCGAGTTGACCTGGAAGAGATGTTCGAAGGGGACATCGGCCCCGCGAGCGATCCCCTGCATTTCCTCGACCAGCTCCGGAGCCGCCTGCTGGTTGGCTTCGATCCACGGCTGCCACGTCGCATCGAGGCTCTCAGCGTCCATCGGCACCGCGGTGTTCTCGAAGATCCAGTCGCGGTGGACGGCAACGTGTTCCTGCACCAGGTCTCGAAACCTCTCGCCGTGGGCCTCGCCGATGGCCGAGGGGGTGCCCGAGACGTTCAGCAGCGGGATCGATGTGTCGCTCATACCCTGTTTCTACTCGGGTTCGGCCACCCGATGCCACCTACGCTGCCTGTGCGGTATCTTGATCGTTGCCGGGCCTCACCACACTGAACCCGCCTGTTTCCGGATCCCGGTACGACGAGGCGACTCCCGCGACGGCTCGATCAGTAGCAGCCAGCGGGCTCTTTGCCGACAGCGTTTTCCGTTATCAGGCCGATCCAGGTCGCCATAACGAAGATGGCCAAATCTAGTTTTCTCATGAGTCTTGATCCTCTACGGATTTCATCGCAGATGGTCGCAATCGCGGATGGTCATCGCGTCGCGGGAATCCACACCTCCGCGACGCTTCACGCTCGCTGTGAGCTTGGTGGCCACGTCGATTTCTCGCGAGTTTGACATCCGCAGCGTTTTCCTCGAACCTCTAATGTGATCTCCCAGGAGATCATGAGTCGACCCAGGTGCGTGCTGAGAGGCGGATCGATCTGGCCACGAGAGAACGAGTATCATGAGTGCATACGGGCGGTTGGTTTGCTGGCTGCTGTTGATCGTCCCGGTGTTTCTCGGCTCGAGAGCCCGGGCCGGTGCGGCCGAAGACTGGGCGAAGATGCGGAAGATCCGACCGCGGGGCTACGTCTGCCAGCCCGCTCGGAAACCACCTCGGATCGATGGACGACTGGATGACGAGGCCTGGAAGAGTGCCGAGTGGACCGATCGATTCGTCGACATCGAGGGCAATCGGAAGTCGAAGCCCCGATTTCGGACCCGGGCCAAGATGCTCTGGGACCAGGACTACTTCTACATCGCCGCCGACATGATCGAACCGCACGTCTGGGGCACCCTGACCAAACACGACTCGGTCATCTTCCACGACAACGACTTCGAGGTGTTTATCGATCCCGACGGAGACACTCACGAGTACTACGAGTTCGAGATGAATGCCCTGAACACCGGCTGGGACCTATTCCTGCCCAGGCCGTACAAGGACGGTGGCCGGGCCAACAACAGCTGGGAGATTCCTGGCCTGAAGACCGCCGTAGCCATCCGCGGCACACTCAACGACCCCTCCGACACCGACACCGGCTGGTCGGTCGAAATCGCGATCCCCTGGAAGGTACTGGCCGTCTCGGCCAATCGCTCCTCGCCACCCAAGTCGGGTGACCAGTGGCGGGTCAACTTCTCGCGAGTTGAATGGAAGCACATCGTGGAGAACGGCAAGTACAGGAAGGTGCCGAAAATGCGGGAGGACAACTGGGTCTGGTCGCCGCAGGGGATCATCGACATGCACCGTCCCGAGATGTGGGGCCACGTGCAGTTTTCAGACGGGAAAACCGCCACGAAGTTCCGCCGTGACCCCTCGTGGCCGGCGCGGGTCGCTCTGATGAGTGTCTACCACCAGCAGAAGTCTTTCATCGGCAAGCACAAGAAGTGGGCCGGATCGCTGCGAGAGCTGGGCCTGGCCGATAGCAAGTGGCCGGGAGTGGTGGCGGCCCCGAAGATCGAGCTGACCACCGGCGGCTACGTGGCCACCGTGGCGATCAAGACCAGCAGCGGGCGGACGCGGCGGTACCAGGTGCGAGCCGACTCGAAGCTAACCGCCGTTGACCACCGCGGTGCCCAGCCCGAGTAGCTCGGCGACCCCGACCGCGAGCAGGGCTCCGAGCACCGGCCCGACCACCGGGATGTAGGAGTAGCTCCAGTCGCTGTCGCGCTTGCCGGGAACCGGCAGCAGGAAGTGAGCGATCCTGGGCCCGAGATCCCTGGCAGGGTTGATCGCGTATCCAGTCGTGCCTCCCAGCGACAGCCCGATGGCGAAGACGACCAGCCCCACCTCGATCGCCCCGATCGACCCCAGCCCGATCGTGTCCACCGTCTGGAGTCCATCGATCGTAAAGATGCGGGCCGGGGCATGCATCAGCACCGCCAGCACCAGCACCGCCGTCGCCAGCACCTCGCACAGAAAATTCGTGGGCAAACTTCGGATCGCCGGGCCGGTGCAGAACGTCGCCAGCTTGGCGTCGGCATCGTCGGTGACGTGGTAGTGCGGTCGGTAAAACAGGTACACCAGCGATGCTCCCACCAGGGCACCGGTCATCTGGGCCATGACGTACGCGGGGACCGTCGACCAGGCCATCTTGCCGGCGGCAGCCAGTCCGACGGTTACGGCCGGGTTGAGATGCGCACCGCTGATATCGGCCACGCAGGCCACAGCGACAAAGACGGCAACGCCCCAGCCGGCGCAGATCACGATCCACCCCGAGTCGTGACCCTTGGTCTCTTTCAAGACCACGTTGGCCACCACCCCGTTGCCCAGCAGGATCAGCAGCGCAGTCCCGATCATCTCGGCAAAGAAAACGTCCACCGTCTCGATCTCCCGGGCCCGAAGAAGCGATCGTATCCGCAATTCCTCTCAAAAGGAATCACTGCATTTGTCGGCCATGCCGGACCCGCCCGATCTGGTAGACTGACCCGGTGTTCCTTCTCTCGCAATGCACGGCCTCATGCCCCGTTTCCTCACTCCACTTCTGCTCGCGGCCGTCCCGGCCCTGCTGGTCATGCCGGAGGTTCGCGGAGCCGACTCCGACTTTCTCCGCGACGTGCGACCGATCCTGGTTAGGCACTGTGTCGCCTGCCACGGGCCCCGAACTCACAAGGCCAACCTGAGACTCGATGCGGCCACGCTGATCCACAGGGGAGGCGAGTCGGGCAGAGCGGTGGTGGCGAGGAAGCCGGCACAGAGCCTACTGCTGTCCCGGATCACCTCCATGGATCCCGACCAGAGAATGCCGGCCGAGGCGAAACCACTCTCGCCCCAGGAGATCTCGGTGATCCGGGCCTGGATCGTCGCAGGTGCCGTGGTTCCAACCAACGAGACGATCGCGGCGAGGCCCGAGGACCACTGGGCGTGGAAAACGCCACGGCCCTCCGGGCGGCTGGCTGCCGGCGGTAACCCGATCGACCTCTACTTCGACACTCTGCACAAGCAGAAGGGAATCACACCTCGACCTCCCGCCAGCCTCCAGCACCTGCTGCGTCGGGTGTCGCTCGATCTGGTCGGCCTGCCCCCCACCCGCAAGCAGCTCCACGAGTTCCTCGCCGACACCGCACCCGATGCCCACGCCAGGACAGTCGATCGACTGCTCGAGAGCCGTCACCACGGCGAACGCTGGGGCCGGCACTGGATGGACATCTGGCGATACACCGACTGGTTCGGGCTCGGCAAGGAGGTGCGGTACAGCCAGAAGAGTGTCTGGCGATGGCGTGAATGGATCGTCGAATCGCTCAACAACGACCTCGGCTACGACCGCATGGTGCTCGACATGCTCGCCGCCGACGAACTCGCCCCGACCGACATCAAGCGGCTCCGGGCCACCGGGTTCCTGACCCGAAACTTCAACCTCTTCAACCGCAACTACTGGCTCGACGACGTCGTCGAGCACACCGCCAAGGCCTTCCTGGGCCTGACGCTCAACTGCTGCCGCTGTCACAACCACAAGTACGACCCGTTGAGCCAGGACGAGTACTACTCGTGGCGAGCCTTCTTCGAGCCCTACCAGGTCCGCCTCGATCCACTCACCTCCAACAC
>CAVOEV010000234.1:0-7663 GCA_963694825.1 Planctomycetota bacterium | reverse complement strand
GAGCGACGAATCTCAGGCGCTGGCAGTTTCGATCTGTGTGCCTGTATCTGCTGTTGCTGCCTCAGTGGATCGGCTGTGGAGAATCTCAGGACGAGGTTGACAGGTTGGCGGCCGAGGCGCGAGGTCGAGCGGAGGAGATCGAGCAGATTGCTGCGTCGGTCGAGTCGGTCTTGAAGTCGACGGATCTTGGTGTGTGGCAGGTCGTCGAGCCGGTGACGTTCCGGCATGGTGTTTCCGGTCCGATCCGGTCGTCTTGGGTTGCGACGATTTCTTTCACCGTCATGTTTCCGATCGTGATCGAAGAGACCGAGCAGCAGAACCTTGTGCGCCACAACGGTCGATTCGTGTATCACCTGGGGCAATGGCGATTGCAGCAAGTGGGTGTGGCTTTCGAGTATTTTGATGCACCGGTATACACGGCCGAGTCGGACTTGTTGGCCGTTCCGCTGGTTGACGGCGGTCGTCTGGCGGACTTGAAGAGTTTGTGGGTGGACTCGGTGCAGGCGGCGATCGAAGCGCAGGCGGCAGAACGTGAACGTGAGCTTGAGCGTGAGGCCAAGGAAGCCGAGGAAGCCGAGGCGGCGGCGGAAGCGGAGGCGAAGGAGCGAGACGAGAAGGACGCCAAGTCTGGTGATGCGAAAGAGGCTCTGAAGACTCTGCTCGACACGTTAGGTGACGAGTGAGTCCTGTTGCTCGGTAATTGGCGGGCATTTCGGAGCCAGCTCGGCGTTCAACGCGATGTAGTCGTGCCACTGTTCCGGGACCGAGTCTTCCTCGAAAATGGCTTCGACCGGGCATTCGGGAACGCAGGCATCGCAGTCGATGCAGTCATCGGGGTCGATGTAGAGGATTTGTTTTCCTTCGCGAAACGCGTCGACGGGGCAGACGACAACGCAATCGGTGTACTTGCAGGCAAAGCAGGGTTCGGCGACGACGAAGGTCATGTTGGCGGCTCGGGTTGGATTTTTGTGCCCAGGACAATCACGAATTTGATTATGTGGTTTCAGCCGTGTCGGGGACAGTGCTGTTAGTGTTCGATGTGCTCGCCTTGTCGGTCTTGCGGTGCTGTTTTAGACTCCGACGTTGAAGTGGTCCGGCTGGTTGACTTGGTCCGGACTGCTAGGTGACTTGGTTGAGGAGTGCGTCATGATGCGTTCTGCGAATCCGACTTTGAAGGCTTCGACGTTCGAGCAGTACCGTGGCTTGGAACAGTCGACGACGATGACGATCGGCGGCACGGTGAACAAGACGTTCATCCTGCTATTGTTCCTGGCGGCGACAGCCTCATTTTCATGGAACCTGACTGCCAATTGGCGAGCCGAGTTGGCTGCAGCGGAAGCGGGCGGTGGAACTGCGGCCACATCTGTGGCCAGTGCTGGGGTTCATCCGGGCGTGTTGATCATTGGCGGGATGATTGCCGGTTTGATCTTTGCCATGGCGACGATCTTCAAGCCGTCATGGGCGGCGATCACTGCACCGTTGTATGCATTGAGCGAAGGCGTGTTTCTTGGTGCACTCTCGGCATTGGCCAACCTGATGTATCCGAACATTGCGTTCCAAGCTGCCTGTCTGACGTTTTGCACGTTGGGCGGCTTGTTGGCGGCTTACAAGTCGGGTTGGATTCGTGCGACCGAGAACTTCAAGTTGGGGATGTTTGCGGCGATGTCGGGGCTGATGCTGGTCTACGTGGCAACATTCATTGTCGGCCTGTGCGGCGGTTCGATGCCCTACATCCACGATTCGGGTGTGGTTGGCATTGGGTTCAGTCTGTTCATTGTGGTGATTGCTTCCCTGAACCTGGTGTTGGATTTCGACTTCATCGAGCACGGAGCCCAGGTTGGTGCTCCGAAGCAGATGGAGTGGTACGGTGCGTTTGGCCTGATGGTGACTTTGGTCTGGCTCTACATCGCGATCCTACAACTGCTGATGAAACTCAACAGCCGCGACTGAGAGAAACTCGATGCCCAACGACCCGCTGACGATCATTTACACCAAGACCGACGAGGCGCCTGCTTTGGCGACTCGGTCGCTGCTGCCGATCCTGCGAGCCTTCACCGCATCCTCGGGTGTCGAATTCGACCTGCAGGACATTTCGCTTGCCGGTCGAATCCGGTCCAGTTTTCCCGAAAACCTGACCGACGATCAGAAGTTGGACGATGCGTTGTCCGAGCTGGGCGAATTGGCCAAGACACCTGCGGCCAACATCATCAAGCTACCCAACATCAGCGCGTCGATTCCTCAACTTCAGGCCACGATCACCGAGCTGCAAGGGCAGGGTTACGATGTGCCGGATTACCCGGAGGATCCGGAGACGGACGACGAGGCGTCGATCCAGTCGCGCTACGCCAAGGTGCTCGGTAGTGCGGTGAACCCGGTATTGCGAGAGGGCAATTCGGATCGTCGTGTGGCGGCTCCGGTGAAAGCTTATGCCCAGGCCAACCCGCATCCGATGGGCGAATGGAATAGCACGAGTCAGACTCATGTGGCTCACATGACCGACGGCGACTTCTTTGGCAGTGAGCAGTCGCATGTGATGTCGGCGGACGGATCGGTTCGGATCGAGTTACAGATCTCCGGCGGCGATACGATTGTGCTTCGCGATGGTCTCGAATTGCGGGATTCCGAGGTGATCGACGCTTCTGTGATGAGCAGTCAGTCGTTGCGAGACTTTTTGGCCGTCGAGATCGAGGACGCTCGCGAGCGGGACCTGCTGTTTTCGTTGCACATGAAGGCGACGATGATGAAGGTGTCGGACCCGATCATCTTTGGCCATGCCGTCACGGTGTATTATTCGGACGTGTTCCAAAAGCATGCTGCGGTGCTCGACGAGCTTGGGGTCGATCCGAACAACGGCATCGGCGACCTGTACGCAAAGCTCGAAGGTGTTGGTGCCGAGCGATCCGAGTTGGCGGACGAGATTCGAGCGGATGTCGAGGCGGTTTACGGATCGCGACCCCGTTTGGCGATGGTCAATTCGGATATGGGGATCACCAACCTGCACGTGCCGAGTGATATCATCATCGACGCGTCGATGCCGGTCGTTGTCCGAGACAGTGGCACGATGTGGGGTCCTGACGGTTGTCAGCACGACGTGAAGTGTGTGATTCCCGACCGCTGCTATGCCGGCGTGTACCAGGCGGTGCTCGATTTCTGTCGCGAGCATGGAGCCTTCGACGTGACGACGATGGGGAATGTCAGCAATGTCGGGCTGATGGCTCAGAAGGCCGAGGAGTACGGGTCGCACGACAAGACATTCGAGATTGCCGCTGCAGGTACGGTTCGGACGGTCGACGAATCAGGGCAGGTACTGACCGAGCACACCGTCGAGGCCGGCGACATCTGGCGGATGTGCCAGACCAGGGACATCGCAATCCGCGACTGGGTTCGATTGGCTGTCAGCCGGGCTCGTGCCACCGGGGCACCGGCCATCTTCTGGCTCAACGCCGAGAGGGCTCACGATGCGACACTGATCACCAAGGTCCAACAATACTTGGCCGAGCACGACACCGACGGGTTGGAGATCCAGGTGCTCTCACCAGTCGAGGCGACCCGGCTCTCCTGCCAGCGGGCCCGGGACGGCCTGGACACGATCTCGGTCACCGGCAACGTCCTGCGTGACTATCTCACCGACCTGTTCCCAATCCTGGAACTCGGTACCAGTGCCAAGATGCTCTCGATCGTTCCGTTGTTGGCCGGCGGTGGATTGTACGAGACCGGAGCAGGCGGCTCGGCACCAAAACATGTTCAACAGTTCAACGCCGAAGGCCATCTACGCTGGGATTCGCTGGGCGAGTTCTTGGCACTGGGTGTGTCGTTGGAGGACATGGCTGAAAAGACGGGAAACGATCGTGTCCGGATCCACTCCGAGTCGCTCAGCCAGGCGATCGAGCAGGTGCTGACGAACCGGAAGGCGCCGTCTCGCAAGGTCAACGAACTCGACAACCGGGGCAGCCATTTTTACCTGGCCCTGTTCTGGGCACAGGCACTGGTTGACCAGTCCGACGATGCCGGGTTGCAGGAAGAATTTCGGGGACTGGCCGAGGTGCTGGCGGAAAATGAGACGAGGATTGTCGACGAGTTGAACGCTGCGCAGGGACAGCCGGTGGACATCGGCGGCTATTACCAGCCTGATGACAGCCGGGCCGATGCGGCGATGCGACCGAGTGAGACGTTCAACGAGGCCATCGCTTCTCTCTCCGCGGACTGAGCAGCAGCTCGTCGAGTCGTTTTCAGAAAGGCCGGGGTGAGATCGTGAAACGAGGCCATGTCGAAAAATTCCGTTGGGGCGGTTGGTTGCTGCTGGTAGTTGGTATTGCGGCCTTTTCCGTGGAGAGGGTTGAAGCGGCTTTGGTCCGGACCGGGGTCTTGTCGGCGGAGGTTGCCGAGGAATACGGGTTGGATCCCGGGTTCTACAAAAAAGTCACACTGGTGGACGGCATCCTGATTGCGACCTCTGAACACGTGTCGGACCTGGCCCATCACGAGACGGCTTATCAATTCAAAATGGTCATGAGGCAGATAGCCAAGCCAATTGCCGAGCGGATTCGCAAGAAGAAAGTGCTCTGCATTCTGATCGGGCACTCCGAATTCACCTCACAGCTCCCCCAGTTCGAGACTGACAAGACCGGCAAGGAACTGGATTTCTACAACTGGCGCAACCGGGGCTTCCTGACCCACAAGGGAGGCCGGCCGACGGTCGTGTTTGCCGAAGAAGACGTGATGGAATACGAGGGAGGAATGCAAAATGAGAGCATTCTAGTTCACGAGTTCGGGCACGTAATCCACGGCGTCGGCTTCGATGCGACGCTGCAGAAACGACTGACGGACACGTTTGAACAGGCAAGGATCAAGGAGATCTGGAATGACGGGCGTGCGGCTCAGCGGTTTCGTCGGGTCAAAAGCAAGGCGCCGGTGTTACTGTTGGACGCATTGGCGAAGTCCTTTTCTGAGCAGCCGAAAGAGTTGCTCAGGAAGTGCCTCGACGCTGGTGATATTCTCATCAACGGCAAGCCGGGCAACGCAAAAGTCCGGGTGACCAGTCAGGACAAGGTGCTAATTGTTTTTGGCGGTTTGAAGCAGTGTTATGCTGCGAAGAACCGGGCCGAATACTGGGCCGAAGCCGTGCAGTGCTGGTTTGATACCAACCGCACCATGGATCATGACCACAATCACATCCACACACGGAAGCAGTTGAAGATCTACGACCCCACGGTCGCCAAGCTTTGCCAGGATGTGTTGGGTGATTCCAACTGGCAATTCGTTTCGCCTCGGCTTCGTGCCGGCAAACGACATCTCAAGAACTACGATCCGACCAGGGCTCCGGTGATTGTGGATCCCGAGCACATCAAGCAGGCGGCGAACGACTACTACGACAAGTACTGGAAGAGCTACTGGAAGCGGCTGCACGAGAAACACGCTGCCGGGCGTTGAAGGGTCTCCCGTCCATGGTCGCAGCGGTCTCAGAGTCTGAAGCACATCAGGACGCCATTCCAGTCCTTGCAGTACAACCGCCGGTTAGAGAGCACGACGTGAGGCCACGCGTCGCTTTTCATCAGTCGTGATTTGCGTGCGAGTTCCTTGTAGGCCTTCGGCGACCTGCCAGAAGACTCGACAAGTACCAGGTCGCCGCGGTTGGCCCAGATGACCAGGCGGTGATCGGAAGTCACAATGCACGAAGCGGTCAGGCCAAACCCCTTGGCCCGCCAGATCAGCTTACCGGTCTGGAAATCCAGGCAGCAGAGGCCCTGACGAATCAGGTACAGTCGGCCCTGGTGCAGAACGGGCGAACAGGCGTCGGCCGCGTACGGGGCCTTCCACACCTGGCGGATGCCCTTGCGAGAGACCTCGAGACGGGCGACGGAGTACTGGTTGTAGGCCGAGGTGATCACCACCGACTGGCCGTCGACGACCGGGGTGGCGATGTTGTTGGCGAAGTCAGTAATCCAGGGAAAGGTTGCCAGCGTCTGCCCCTCGTGTCCCTTGTCGAGCCGGGCGACGAGCAGGTTACGAATGGTCAGCACGGCGATGCAGGGAATGCCGTCGACGGTTATCGGTGACAGCCCGCCGGAGTGACCGGCCGGCTGCTTGCACTCGGAAGTCCAGGCACGTTTTCCGGTTGTCTTGGAGAATGCCATCAGGTTGCCCTCGTCGTCACCGATCTCGACGATGACCCAGTCGCCATACACCAGCGGAGCTGTCGTGTAGCCGTAGTCCCGGAGTCGGCGTCGCCCCACCAGTGGCCGCTGCGCAACGTTGTAAGAATTGTAGAAGTTCAGGCCCCAGACATGGCGTCCCGATTGACGAGTGTCCCAACAATTCAAGTCACCGTCGGTGCTCAGCGTGAACAGGTGGCCAGTCGGCTTGTCGTAGGACGGGCACGACGAGGGCCCCGAATAGAGTCCCTTGTCGCCCGTGCTCTTGCGGCCGTACAGCGGGCAGGGGTAGGACTGCGTCCATAGTCGCTTGCCGGTGGCTGCTTCCAGGCAATAGACCCATTCCCGGTTGTCCTTCCATCCCATCGTGTACACGCAGCCGTCGGCGACGATCGGCGCACTTCCGCTGAGGCCGAGAGTTTCAGTCCACTCGGGCTTTCCAGGAGGCCACGTCCCCCGATCGAATCCTGAGTCTTCGAGAACGACTCCGCTGCGGGCTGGTCCTCTCCAGTGGGGCCAGTCGTCGCCCCGGGTCGTGTCCGTGCCGAAACCGGCCAGCAACAGAGCGACGGCGGCAATGACGTTGGCGGCGGGAAAGCGGGGCATCGGAATCCAGGCAAAGTGGCTTGATAAAGTACGGGATGAGATTGTATCAGGAAGCCACAGAACAGGCTGAGAGCTGCAACAGGGGCGATTTCAACCGGAGTCAGAACACGATGCGAATTGCGATTGGCGGAATTCTGCACGAAACGAGTTCGTTCGTGCAGACCACGACCACGTTGAGCGACTTTCAGTATGCTTCGGGTATCGCCCGTGGCGATGAGATGATCGAGCGGTTTCGTGGAACCAACGTCTGTTCGGGGGGATTTGTCGATCGTCTTGAGGAAGAGAGCGGCGTGGAAATCGTTCCCTTGCTACGAGCCAGTGCGTTTCCGGGAGGCTTGATCGACGCTACAGACTATGCGGCGATCAAAAGCGATCTCCTGCAGCGATTGGCCGAGGCGGAACGGACCGGTGGTCCGGTGGATGGCGTGTTACTGGACCTGCACGGTGCGATGGTGGTCGATGGCATCGATGACGCCGATGGTGACATGACCGTGGCAGTCCGCGATGCGATCGGGCCGAAGCGACCGATCGTCGTGACCTACGATCTGCATGGCAACCACACGTCTTTGCGGGTCAAGTCGGCGACGGCGGTAGTGGGGTTCGACACGTTTCCACACGTGGACATGTCCGAACGCGGCCGCGAGGCAGCGGAGATCGTGTTGGCGACGATCCGGGGCGAGATGGCCCCGGTCGGTGCGATTCACAACCTGCCGATGTTCTGGGCAACTCGCAAACAGGTGACAGCCCATCCGCCGATGGACGATGTCATCCGCCGTGTTCACGAAATTGAACAGCGACCCGGCATCATCTGTATGACGATCGCCACCGGGTTCCCGTGGTCGGATGTGCCCGATGTCGGCTCGTCGGTGATCGTGGTCGCCGACGGTGATGAAGAACTTGCCCAA
>CAVOEV010000233.1:0-7684 GCA_963694825.1 Planctomycetota bacterium | reverse complement strand
GAGAGTTGCGGTGCCGGAGATTCGTTTTCCCGACAGATCGACGTCGAGTTCGAGCTTCAGGTGACGGATGTCGACCGGACGGTCGCCGGCAGATCGCAACGAAGACGGGGCAGGGGACGGGGCAGGGGACGGGGCAGGTTGGGCCGCGGCGACCTGAGGGAATGTGACCAGAAGGGCGAGAGTCAGCAGGCGTGTCATGATCGGGACTCCGGGGTCAGACGCCAGGTTCGGGCGCCGCGTCTCAGTTCCAGGCGGCACCGCCGGGAAATTCGTACTCGGCAAGCGATTCAGGCTTCATTTCGGTGCTGTAACCGGGTGCTTGGGGAGGCATGTAGCAGCCATTTTGCATGTCGAGCGGATAGACAAAGTGCTCGTGCAGGTGATCGGAATACTCGGCCAATCGGTCCTCGAGCGACGCACCAATGCAGATGTAGTCGATCAGAGCCAGGTGCTGGACATGTTCGCACAGTCCGACTCCTCCGGCATGAGGACAAACGGGGATGTCGAACTTGGCCGCCAAAAGCTGCACGGCCATCACCTCGTTGACGCCGCCCAGTCGGCAGCTGTCAATCTGACAGACTCCCAAGCCGCCCGACTGCATCAGCTGCTTGAACGTGACACGGTTCTGACACGCCTCGCCTCCAGCCACCTTGATCGGATCCACGGCCCGAGCGATCGCGGCGTAGCCCAGGATATCGTCGGGACTGGTCGGTTCTTCGATGAACCACGGATCGAACTCGGCCAATGACTCCATCCAGGTGATCGCGTCGGGCACGTCCCAGACCTGGTTGGCATCGAGCATCAACCGACGGTCCGGACCGATTTCTTCGCGGACGATCCGGCAACGACGAATGTCGTCTTCGAGCGAACTGCCGACCTTGATCTTGAAGTGCGACCAGCCACGCGAAGTCATTTCCTGGCAGAGTCGGCGGAGTTTGTCGTCGGGGTAGCCGAGCCAACCGGCTGACGTGGTGTAGGTGGGGAATCCGTCGGCAAGCATCTCGTCGATCCGCTCGGATCGGGTCGGGTAGTTTCGGCTGAGGATTTCGAGAGCCTGGTCCGGAGTCAGGGCGTCTGTCATGTAGCGAAAGTCGATCAGCCCGACTTGCTCCTCTGGAGTCATCTCACAAACCAGCCGCCACAATGGCAGGCCGCGGGTCTTGGACCACAGGTCCCACGTCGCGTTGACCACCGCGGCGGTCGCCATGTGCACGCAACCCTTCTCGGGACCAATCCACCGCAGTTGGCTGTCGCCGGTCAACAGACGCCAGTAACCCGCCATGTCCGACGAGATCTCGTCCAGACTCAAACCGACCACTTTCTCGGCAATCGCCTCGATCGCCAGACAACACAACTGGTTGCCGCGTCCGATGGTGAAGGCCAGGCCATGACCGGACAGGCTGTCGGGGTGGTCGGTCTCGAGGATGACGACGGCGGCCGAATAGTCCGGGTCGGGGTTCATTGCGTCCGAGCCGTCAAGGTGCTCGGAGGTGGGGAAGCGAACGTCCTTGACGGAAAACCCGGTGATCTTGGTCATGGAGAGCAGTCGGGAGTGGGGGGGGATGTGGAAAGAGTGGAGCGGAGGGGACTCGAACCCCCGACCTCTGCGTTGCGAACGCAGCGCTCTCCCGGCTGAGCTACCGCCCCTCTGGATGCAGGGTGGATTATTCTAGAGAACCCCTGCGGAGAACGGCAAGCTGCTCACAGAGACTGGCGGCACGATGGCCGCGGCAGAACAGGCACCCCGGCCCCGGTGGGGCCGCGTGAGCCAGCTCCTCTACTTGACACCCTCCCAAACGCGTTCCATGATTCCCACGGCGAAGGCGTGCGCGCTCGAATGTTGCGGCGCTACAGACCCAATAACCTGAAAACTCGGACACTCGCTGCAAAAGAGACACCAAGATGGCTGCCAATTGGCTCGAAAAACTGGTCAGCGATGGGGCTGTCAGCGAATCCCAGCTGGCCGACGCCGAACAGATGGCCACCGAATTGGGCATCAAGACCGAAGAAGCCCTCGTCAAACTCGACTACGTCACCAGTAGCGAACTCGGAGCACTCCAGGCGGCGGAGTTTGGATTCGACTTCATTAATCTTGATGGAGCCGAAATCCTGCCGGGGGTGATCGAATTGGTGCCCGAAAGCGTTGCTCGAGAACACCTGGTCATCCCGATTGCACTGGATGGCGAAAACCTGGTGGTCGCCATCGGCGATCCGATGAACTTCGAAGTCCTTGATAAGTTGCGGTTCATTCTCAATCGAGAAATCAACGTCGCTGTGGCTCCCGAAGAGTCCATCCAGACGGCAATCAACCGACACTACGGGCAAAGTGAAACCGAGTCGGTCGACTCGATGCTGCAGGAATTCACCGAAACTCAGATCGACTTCACCGCGACCGAAGTCACCGAGGCTGAAACGGCCGCCGAAGGAGACGAAGACAGCGCACCGATTATTCGACTCGTTGACCTGGTCATCAGCGAAGCCGTCTCCATGCGAGCCAGCGATATTCACGTCGAACCGTTCGAAGACCGGATCCGGATTCGATATCGCATCGATGGAGTCCTCGTCGAACGCGACAGCCCGCCTCGACGACTGCTCGGTGCCATGGTCTCGCGGATCAAAATCATGGCCCGCATGGATATCGCCGAAAAACGACGACCCCAGGATGGACGGATCAAGGCACGCGCCGGGAAAAAAGATATCGACCTTCGAGTCAGTATCCTGCCGACCAACTGGGGGCAGGCAGTCGTGATGAGAATCCTGGATCGCGACAGCATCAAGGTCGGTATCCGCAACCTGGGCTTCTCGGAAGACAACTACCGACGCTTCCAAAACATCATCCGCCGACCCAATGGCATCTTCCTGGTTACCGGACCCACCGGAAGCGGAAAAACCACCACTCTCTACTCGGCACTCGGTGAACTCAATCGACCAGACCGCAAAATTATCACCGCAGAAGACCCCGTCGAATACATGCTGCCGGGTATCAACCAGGTCGAAGTCCGAGCCAACATCGGCTTCACCTTCGCATCCATTATTCGTGCCATGCTGCGACAAGCCCCAAATGTCATCCTCGTCGGAGAAATCCGCGACGTTGAAACCGCTGAAATGGCAATTCAAGCCTCTTTGACCGGACACTTGGTTTTCAGTACTCTACATACGAACGATGCGCCCAGTTCTATTACACGTTTAGTAGATATGGGAGTGCAGCCGTTTTTGGTGGCATCGAGTTTGATGGCGGTGATGGCCCAGAGATTGGTTCGCGTGGTTTGTCCGAAGTGTGCCGAGCAGTACGATCCGGATCCGACCGAGTTGGAGCATTTTTCGTACACGGACGAGCAGTTGGGCGAGGCGACATTCATGCGTGGGACAGGCTGCAAGCACTGTCAGCACACTGGTTTCCGAGGTCGTAAGGCGGTGTTCGAGATGATGACGATGAATTCGACGTTGCGTGAAATGACGTTCCGTCGCGAACCGTCTCAGAATATCCGTCGCCAGGCCCGCTTGCTGGGGATGAAGACACTGGTCGAGGATGCAGCCGACAAGGTACTGGAGGGTGTGACGACGCTCGGAGAGGCCCATCGTCTGGAGCGTAGCGGTCACTAGGCCGCCAGTGCACCCGGCGCGACGATGGCAAATCGACGGATGTTGTCCGATTTGCGGAACTGTGTAATTTTGGCGTTTGGTTTCAGTTGATTGAGGTTTGATTCCATTTCTTGAATCGTCTCTGGTGGTGGCCAACAATAGGTTACTGCGGCCGAGAAGGGACGACAGACGTGTTTGAGGGGAGTCGATGGCGACACTTCAGATTGACAAGTTGCTCGAGACGGTGGTCCGCGAGGGGATCAGCGATCTACATCTCACCACCAAGCAGCCTCCCGTCGTCCGTCTCGATGGCCGTATGGTCAAGCTCGAAACCAAGACTCTCGAAGCCGACGACATGGTGGGTTTGATGAAGAGTATCACTCCCGAGCGGAACCAGCAGGAGTTGCAGGAAGTGGGCGGGACGGACTTCGGGTTCGCCTTTGGCACCAAGGCTCGATTCCGCGTCTCGGTCTTCAAGCAGCGTGGCGACATCGCGATGGTGTTGCGACAGATCCCCAACCTGTTCCTGACCTTCGAACAACTCGGCCTGCCAACCGAACCGATCAAGAAGCTGCTCGATCGGCCTCGCGGCCTGTTCCTGATCACCGGCCCCACCGGCAGTGGCAAGACGACCACCCTGGCCAGCATGATCAACCACATGAACGACACGATGGATCACCACGTGATCACGCTCGAGGATCCGATCGAGTACTACCACCAGCACAAGGGTTGCACGGTGAACCAGCGCGAGATTGGTGTCGACGTGCCGTCGTTCAGCGAAGCACTCCGTCGGGCCTTGCGGATGGATCCGGACGTGATCCTGGTCGGCGAAATGCGGGACCTGGAAACGATCGAAAGTGCGATCACCGCGGCCGAGACCGGTCACGTGGTCTTTGGCACGCTGCACACCACCGGGGCCCAGGGTACCGTCAACCGGATCGTCGACGCCTTCCCGACCAACCAGCAGGAGCAGATCCGAGTCCAACTCTCGACCTCCATCATCGGCATCCTCTCGCAACAACTCCTCCACAAGATCCCCAAGGGCCGAGTCGCCGCCTACGAACTGCTTGTCGTCACACCGGCGATCTCGAACCTGATCCGCGAAGGCAAGACCTTCCGGATCAACTCAGCCATCCAAACCGGACGCAAGTACGGCATGCAACTGCTCGACGATCATCTCTTCCAACTCTGGAAAGACGGCCTCTGTGAAGAAGCCGACGTGATCCTCAAGTCCAATCTCCCCGACGACCTGACTCACAGAATCGTCCTCGCCAAAAAAGGACAACTCTCCGACGACGACGATTTCTTCGACGAAGAAGAAGACGACGACGACTTCTAGGAATCTCAACTCACTCACACTCGTAAAACACCATGGCCACAAGACGCATCGGACAGATCCTGGTCGACCTCGGTTACCTCACCGAGGATCAACTCTGGGACGTGCTCGAAGAGCAAAAACAGTCTCCCGGCGAAGTGCTCGGACAGGTCGCTGTCCGGCTGGAACTGGTGACTGACGAGCAGGTGACCGAGGCATTGGCCGAGCAGTGGGGGATGCCGGTGGTCAATCTGCGAGAGACCACCATCCCACCCAAGGTGCTCGAACTCGTGCCTCAGACGATGGCCGAAATCTACAAGATCGTGCCGATCTCGCTGAAGAGCGACCTGTTGACCGTCGCCATGGGCGACCCCCACAACGTCGCCGCCCTCGACGATCTCCGCAACTTCCTCGGCTTCGACGTCCGCGGTGCGGTCTCGAACATGCAAGACGTCGAAGAGAGTATCGCCAGGCACTACGCCGACCGAGAAGACTCGATCGAGGACGTTTTGGGCGAGTTGACCGAGGGGGACGACGACTTCGACATCCTCGCAGGCAAGCACGACATCGGCAGCGAGGACGAACTGGTCAATTCGACTCCGATCCGCAAGCTGGTCAACATGGTGCTGTTGCTGGCCATCAAGGACCAGGCCAGCGACGTGCATTTCGAACCGTTCGAGGACGAGTTCAAGATCCGCGTCCGGGCCGATGGAGTGCTCTACGAGATGGTCCCTCCACCACGACACCTGGCTAACGCGATCACCACCCGGATCAAGGTGATGGCCGAACTGGACATCGCCGAACGCCGATTGCCTCAGGACGGACGGATCGAGTTGAACGTCGGAGGCAACCCGGTCGATTTGCGAGTCAGCGTGTTGCCGACGATGTTCGGCGAAGCGATCGTCTGCCGGATCCTCGACCGCACCGTCGTCCAACTCGATCTCAACAAGGTCGGCATGGATCCTCAGACCCTCGAACGCTTCCGCTCGATGATCAAGCGGCCCAACGGCATCGTGCTGGTCACCGGCCCCACCGGCAGCGGCAAGACCACCACCCTCTACAGCGCACTCTCGGAACTCAACGACATCGAGACCAAAATCATCACGACCGAAGATCCGGTCGAATACGACATCGACGGACTGCTGCAGGTGCCGGTGAACCCCGACATCGAGGTGACCTTTGCCAACGTGTTGCGAGCCATCCTGCGTCACGACCCCGACCAGATCCTGATCGGAGAAATCCGGGACTACGAAACGGCCGAAATCGCCGTGCAAAGCGCCCTGACCGGACACCTCGTCTTCAGCACACTCCACACCAACGACGCACCCTCCAGTATCACTCGGCTCCGTGACATGGGCATCCCTCCCTTCCTGATCACCGCCACGGTCGAAGCGATTCTGGCCCAGCGACTGGTTCGCAGAATCTGCACCGAGTGCCGGACCGAGTTCGAACCGTCCGACGAACTGCTGTTAGAACTGCAACTGCCCATCGAACAGGCTCGGCAGTACAAGTTCTATTATGGCAAGGGCTGCCCCCGCTGTAACAACGGCGGCTACAAGGGCCGCTGTGGCATCTACGAACTGCTCGATCTGACCGACGAGATTCGCGATCTGATCACCAGCGATGCCTCGACCGACGACATCCGCAACCTGGCTCGTACACAGGGAATGACCTCCCTGCGCGAAGCCGGCCTGAAACTGATCTTCGACGGAGTCACGACCATCGACGAGGTGGTGCGTGAGACCATTCTCGAGGACGTGGAGTAGCACGCCGATGCCCAGTTACAAATACGAGGCGATGGATCACGCCGGTGCCGAAGTCACCGGGTCGATCGAGGCCGAGTCCGAAGCCGATGCGCAACAGGTTATTCGCGAACAGGATCTGTTTGTCACCAAGATCACCGAAGACGGACGGAAGAAGAAAAAAAAGAAGGACAAGGGCGACAAGAAGGGCGGAACCCGTCGCCGAAAGGCCGGTGGGGGCATCTCGATCGGAGGCGTCGGGGCCAAACAACTGTGTTCCTTCACCCGCCAACTCTCCACGCTCCAGGACGCCGGACTCCCCATCCTCCGAAGCCTCATGATCCTCGAAGGACAGTCCAAACCCGGACCGCTCAAAAACTCGCTCATCGGCGTCATCGAAGACATCGAAGGTGGCAGCACGCTCTCGGAAGCCATGGCCAAACAGCCCAAGGCCTTCGACGATCTCTACGTCAACATGGTCAAGGCCGGTGAAGCCGGTGGTGCTCTCGAAGTCATCCTGCAGCGGCTGGCCGAGTTCAAGGAACGAGCTCAAAGCCTGAAGCGGAAGGTCATCGGAGCGATGATCTACCCGGCGGCCGTCATCACCGTCGCCATCGCAATCGTCTCGGGCATCATGATTTTCATTATCCCGAAGTTCAAGAAGATCTTCCTCGGCTTCGACGTCGAACTGCCCGAAATCACCATCCTGCTGCTCAATGCCAGCGACTGGTTCGCCACCTACTGGTGGGTCCTGCTCCTCGCTCCGGTCGCGTTTGTGCTGATGATCAAGCTGATCAAGAAGAACAAGACCGGGGCGTTTGTCATCGACTGGATTGCGCTGAAGATCCCGTTAATGGGAGCAATCCTCCAGAAATCGACTGTCGCAAGGACAATGCGCACACTCGGAACCTTGATCGCATCGGGAGTCCCCATTCTCGAGGCGTTAACCATCGCCCGCGATACGGCGGGCAACACGGTCTTCAAGCGAGCGTTCGACAACATTCACTCGGCCATCCGCGAAGGCGAATCGATCGCCGTGCCGCTG